>NZ_BAABBA010000004.1:0-294389 GCF_039537705.1 Georgenia daeguensis | reverse complement strand
GACACCCAGAATCAAATGGCATCAAAAACTTGGCACACTGTTGAGTTCTCAAAGAACAGACACACACCAGCAAGACCCGGGAAACCCACTCCCGAACCCCCACCGGGGCAACCTCTCTAACTTAACCAAGTTCTCGGAGCCTGTCAACTTCGCGCGGTTCCCCGCGCTCCGCCGCCCAGCTCGTCCTACCTGGCCTCCCGGGACGTTCGGTCACCGATGACTGTGTCACCGGTTCGATGTCCAAGGATTCTGCTCCGTGGGATCGGCCTCGAGGAACCTTGTCCCTCTCGTCCGCGCCTCCCGTCCGGTGCAGCAGGAAGTACATTACGTCGCCCGCCAGGGGCCGTCAACTTCGTTGTCGCGCCGCCCCCGTCGAGCGCCTACAACGCTCTGACCTGCGGTTTTACCGCGGTCAGCGCACATGAGGGCCGCCTCCCGGCTCGAATCTCGTGCTGAGACCTGACCCACACGGGTTCACCCGCGCGTCATCTTGCGTTCGATCTAGTCGACGCCTTTCCCCCGTCCTCGTGCAAGCGCGGTGGCGGGCCCGGAACAGCTCCGGGCGGGGCACCGAGATGGTGCCCCGCCCGGGAGTCCTCATGGTCGGCCGCGTCCGACTTCGTCGTCCGGCGGGGTCTCCCTCGGAGAGCGAGCCCAGCCGCGAGCCGCGGTCGTCGGGGTCAGACGTGATTGGTGGCGATCACGGCCAGACTCTTGCGTCCCTTGCGCAGCAGCGCGTACCCGCCGGCAAGCAGGTCCTCCGACGACAGGACGCGGTCCTCGTCCTCGATCTTCTCGTTGTTCAGGTAGGCGCCGCCGCTGGCCACGGTCCGCCGGGCGGCGGAACGCCCCTTCTCCAGACCGCTGGCAAGGAGCAGGTCGACCACGGTCGACTCCCCGACGGTCGCCTCGCCCCGCGGGAGCTCGGCCACGGCGTCCCGGAGAGTCCGGGAGTCGAGCGCACGCAGCTCGTCGCGTCCGAACAGTGCCTGCGAGGCTCGTCGCACACGCTCAGCCGCATCCGCACCGTGGACGAGGGTGGTGACGTCCTCGGCGAGTGCGCGCTGGGCCTCCCGCGCCTGCGGCCGCGTCGCGACGGCCTCCTCGAGGTCGGCGACCTCCTCGCGGGTGCGGAACGTGAACACCTTGAGGTACCGGATGACGTCCGCGTCGTCCGTGTTGAGCCAGAACTGGTAGAACGCGTACGGGCTGAACATCTCGCCGTCGAGCCAGATGGCGCCGCCCTCGGACTTGCCGAACTTCGTCCCGTCGGCCTTGGTGATCAGCGGTGTCGTGAGCACATGGACGCCGGCGCCCTCTGCCTTGCGGATGAGGTCGACGCCCGCGATGAGGTTGCCCCACTGGTCGTTGCCGCCGGTCTGGAGCGTGCATCCGTGGCGACGGAACAGCTCCCGGTAGTCCATCGCCTGAAGGATCTGGTAGCTGAACTCCGTGAAGGAGATGCCCTCCTCGCTGGCGAGGCGACGGGCGACGGTGTCCTTCGCGAGCATCGTGGAGAGGCGGAAGTGCTTCCCGATGTCTCGCAGGAAGTCGATCGCGCCGAGCTGCCCCGTCCAGTCGAGGTTGTTCACCATCCGGGCCGCGTTGTCCCCCTCGAAGTCGAGGAAGCGTTCGATCTGCCCGCGCAGGCGATCGGTCCAGCCGGCCACGGTCTCCTTGTCGTTGAGCACCCGCTCGCCGGACATGCGGGGGTCCCCGATCATGCCGGTCGCGCCGCCGACCAGCGCCAGCGGGCGGTGGCCCGCCCGCTGCAGGTGCCGCATCAGCACCAGCTGGACCAGGTGGCCGTGGTGCAGGCTCGGCGCGGTGGGGTCGAAGCCGCAGTAATAGGTGACCGGCCCCTCGGACAGCGCAGCACGCAGCGCGTCGATGTCGGTGGACTGGGCCAGCAGGCCGCGCCACTGGAGCTCATCGAGGATGTCGGTCACTCTTCTGCCTTCCGTTCTCCCGCCCGGCCGCTCGCCGGGCACGGGTACCAGTGTGCCGTGCCGGAAGCAGGCCGTGCGCCGCCCGACCGGTCCCCGGCAGCGCGGGGCTGGCGCACCACGCGGCAGAGCACTCCAGGCCCGTCTCGGGATGGACATCTGGCGCCTTGGTCCCTTGCGCGCTACCCCAGGAGGCGATGTGCTGGTGAGTGGGCGTCCACCGATGTCCTCGACCGGATGTCCTTGACGCCGGTGAAGGAGGTTCGATCATGGCGACACCTGCCGCGGCCCCCCGACGGCGCAGGACGGAGAGGCCGCTGCTCGGCCTGCGGCACAGACCGGGCCGCCTCGCCCTCGCGGTGTTCCGGCTGCCCCTGAACGCCTACCGCCACGACGCCGGCTGGCTGCTCGGACGCACTTTCCTGCGGCTCACTCACGTCGGCCGCCGGAGCGGCCGACCGCACGAGGCCGTGGCGATGGTCCTGCACGTCGACGACGCCACGGTAGAAGCCTTCATCTGCGCGGGCTGGGGCAAGGAGACCGACTGGGTCAAGAACTTGCGTGCCGGGCCGGCGCTCAACGTTCAGATCGGGAGGCAGTCCTTCCACCCGCACCACCGGTTCCTGACCGATGACGAGGCGTTCGAGGTGGTCGTCCGCTTCCGTCGCGAGCACCCGTACCGCGTGCGCCTGTTCGAGGCAGTCCTCGGGTGGGGCGACCTGAACGACGACGCCACGGTGCGCGAGTTCATCCGCACGCACCCGTTCGTGGGTCTGCGACCCGCTGCTGGAAGTAGCGGCTGAGTCGCAGGGCGGGAGGTAGCGGCCACATCGCTGGCCGGGTAGAGGCTCACCGCAGGGGGCGCCGCGCGCGAAGGTGCGTGGCTCAGCGCCGCCGCGGGACGGCCGGCCGGTACACGGAGACGGTGGGTTCGCCGTCGATCCAGAACCGCCACGGGAAGACCGCCCCGTCGCCGCCGGCCCCGGCGACACCCACCCGCGGTCCGGTGCGGACGAGCGCGGGATCGACCCGCTCGCCAGGGGTGAGCTCGGCACGGCCGCCGACGGCGAGCTCGAGGCCGCTGTCGGCGCCGGTCAGCCCCAGCGCCTGGGCGAGGCGGGCCGGGCCGCGGGCGAGGTCGCGGTCCGCGCGCGCCGCCGGGCGGCGCGCCCGTGCGACGTCGACGCCGGAGACCACCTCCCCCGCGCGCAGCAGCAGCGCCGAGGCGCTTCCGGCGGTGCCGCAGACGAGGTTCGCGCACCAGTGCATGCCGTAGGTGAAGTACACGTACAGCCGGCCGCCGTGCTCGAACATCGGCGCGGTGCGGGCGGTGAGCCCGCGGTACGCGTGCGAGCCCGGGTCGGTCTCGCCGCTGTAGGCCTCGACCTCGGTGAGGCGGACGGCAACCTCGCCCGGTACCCCTCCGGCTCCGCCGTCGGGCGTCCGGACGGTCAGGACGGTACCCAGGACCAGCGGGGCCGCCTCGACGGCCGGGCGGGACAGCACGTCCTCCCAGGGGAGGCTCTCCTGCGCCCCGGCGCGCCGGGCCGGGACGGCGCCGCGATCGAGCTCGGTCATCCAGTCAGTCCTCGCGGCCGTCCGCCAAGCCGTCCTCGGACGAGGACGCGTCCTCCTCGGGGTCGCCCTCGGCCCAGCGGCGCAGGTCCGCCGAGAGCGCGCCGGCCCGGGCGAGCTGCTCGACGACCCGGACGGGAGCCGTGCCGCCGTGCCCGTCGCGGGAGGCGATCGACCCCTCGACGCTCAGGACCTCGCGGACCGCCGGCGTGAGGTGCTCGCTGATCGTGGCGAGCTCGTCGTCGGTGAGGTCCCACAGCTCCTTGCCCTGCTCCTCGCAGGTGCGCACGCAGGCGCCGGCCACCTCGTGGGCGACACGGAAGGGGACGCCCTGGCGGACGAGCCACTCGGCGATGTCCGTGGCGAGAGAGAAGCCCTGCGGGGCGAGGGCGGCCATGCGCTCGGTGTCGAAGGTCAGCGTCGCCACCATGCCCGCCACGGCCGGGAGCAGCAGGTCGAGGGTGTCCACGCCGTCGAAGACGGGCTCCTTGTCCTCCTGCAGGTCGCGGTTGTAGGCCAGCGGGAGTCCCTTCAGGGTCGCGAGCAGGCCGGCGAGGTCGCCGATGAGGCGGCCGGCCTTGCCGCGGGCGAGCTCGGCGACGTCGGGGTTCTTCTTCTGCGGCATGATGCTCGAGCCGGTGGAGAAGGCGTCGTCGAGGCGGACGAAGCCGAACTCCTTCGTGGCCCAGAGGATGACCTCCTCGCTGAGCCGGGAGAGATCCACCCCGGTCATGGCGACGACGAAGGCGAACTCGGCGACGACGTCGCGCGAGGCCGTGCCGTCGATGGAGTTCTCCACGCTGGCGTCAAAACCGAGGTCGGCCGCGACGGCGTCGGGGTCGAGACCGAGCGACGAGCCGGCCAGAGCGCCCGAGCCGTACGGCGAGACCGCCGCGCGGCGGTCCCAGTCGACCCACCGCTGGACGTCGCGCATCAGCGGCCACGCGTGCGCGAGGAGGTGGTGGGCCAGCAGCACGGGCTGCGCGTGCTGGA
This sequence comes from Georgenia daeguensis, assembly GCF_039537705.1. Lineage (NCBI taxonomy): Bacteria > Bacillati > Actinomycetota > Actinomycetes > Allobogoriellales > Allobogoriellaceae > Georgenia > Georgenia daeguensis. The sequence goes on along the minus strand of NZ_BAABBA010000004.1, from coordinate 289,875 downwards.
GGTGCGTGCGCCCGGGCATCACGGCGTCCGGATGCGCGGCTGCCTGGCCGACGAGGGCGTCGACGACGTCGAGGACGCCGCCCGCCAGCTCGCGCGCCGAGTCGCGCAGGTACATGCGCACGAGAGTGGCGATCTGGTCGTTGCGCGACCGCCCGGCGCGGAGCTTCCCGCCGAGCTGGGCGCCGGCACGCTCGATGAGGCCGCGCTCGAGCGCGGTGTGGACGTCCTCGTCGTCGTCGGCCGCGGTGAAGGCGCCGGAGGCGACGTCGGAGTCGAGGCTGTCGAGGGCCGCGAGCATGCCGTCGAGCTCACCCGCGTCAAGCAACCCGGCGGCGTGCAGCACACGGCTGTGGGCACGTGACCCGGCGATGTCGTACCTGGCGAGCCGCCAGTCGAAGTGCGTCGACTTGCTCAGGGCCGCGAGCGCGTCGGCCGGCCCGCCGGCGAATCGGCCGCCCCACAGGCTGAGGTGGTTCTCGGGCGTGGCGGGGCCGGCGGCGGTGTTGTCCATGGGCCCGATCTTGCCCTGCGGAGCGGGCGGCGCGCACACCCGTCCGTCGCTGGGTGACCCCGTAGCCGCGGGCGACGCGCACACTCGGCGGCCGGTGGGTGCTACGCGGTCGGGCCCGACTCGCGTGATCCGTGAGACCGTGTGCGACGGAGGGAGCACTCATGGACGAGACCACCGCCGCGGGACCGCGCGCCACCGGGCCCCACGCCGACGCGCCGCACGCCACCGAGCCTCAGGCCGACGCGCCGCACGCCACCGGGCCGCAGGCCGACGCGCCCCGGACCGACGTGCCCGCCCGGCCGTACGTCGGCTCGGAGGTCGGCCGGCTGCGCGAAGTGATCGTCCACCGCCCCGGCCTGGAGCTGCTGCGTCTCACGCCGGAGAACAAGGACGAGCTCCTCTTCGACGATCTCATCTGGGTGCGCCGCGCCCAGGAGGAGCATGACGAGCTGTGCGCGCTCCTGGCCGGCGCCGGTGCGGCGGTGCTGCAGCTCGGTGACCTGCTGCGCGAGACCGTCGCCGTGCCCGAGGCGCGGGCGTACATCCTCGACCACGCCTTCGACGAGCGTGTGCACGGCCCGGCCGCGGGTCCCCTGCTCCGGGCGACCGCCGAGGCCATGGACGCGGCGGAGCTGGCCGAGCTCCTCATCGGAGGGCTGACCAAGCGCGAGCTGCTCGAGCGCACCGACGAGCCGCGGTCGCTCGTGATGCACACGCTCGGCACGGACGAGCTGGTCCTGCCGCCGCTGCCGAACCACCTGTTCACCCGGGACACGTCCGCCTGGGTCTACGACGGCGTGGCCGTGAACTCCATGCGGATGGCGGCCCGCATGCGCGAGTCCGTGAACTACGAGGCGATCTACCGGTGGCACCCGCGCTTCGCCGGCGGCGAGTACCACCGCTGGTCGGACGGCCTGGACGACGGCGTGGCGACCGTTGAGGGCGGCGACGTCCTGGTGCTGGGCGGCGGGGCGGTCCTGGTCGGCATGAGCGAGCGCACCACGCCCCAGGGCGTCGAGCGGCTCGCGACCCGTCTCTTCGCCGCGGGCTCGGCCGACCGCGTCGTCGCGCTGAACCTGCCCTCGGCGCGCGTCTTCATGCACCTGGACACCGTCATGACCATGGTCGACGAACGCTCCTTCATCAAGTACGAGGGCCTGGGGATGCTCCCCTCCTGGACCGTCACCCCCGGGCCGGGCGGCGGCCTGGAGATCGCGGACCACCCCCCGGAGCGAATGCACGAGGCCATCTCCGACGCGCTCGGCCTCGACGGCGTGCGGATCCTCACCGCCGAGCAGGACGTGCACTCGGCGGCACGGGAGCAGTGGGACGACGGATGCAACGCCCTGGCGATCGCGCCCGGCGTCGTCGTCACGTACGACCGCACGGTCACCTCCAACACCCACCTGCGCCGGGCGGGCGTCGAGGTGCTGACGATGCCGGGCGCGGAGCTCGGGCGCGGACGCGGCGGCCCGCGCTGCATGACGTGCCCTACGATCCGTGACGACGTCTGAGCGAGCTTCCGGCCGGCGGGCGTCCCCGCCCCCGACCGAAGAAGAGGTACTCGTGAGCATCGACCTGCGTGGACGCAGCTTCCTGAAGGAGCTCGACTTCACCGGGGACGAGTGGCGCCACCTGCTGGACCTGGCCGGACAGCTCAAGGCCGAGAAGAAGGCCGGCACCGAGTCACGCCGCCTGACGGGGCGGAACATCGCCCTCATCTTCGAGAAGACCTCCACCCGCACCCGTACCGCCTTCGAGGTGGCGGCGTACGACCAGGGGGCGCACGTGACGTACCTGGACCCGTCGGGCTCGCAGATCGGGCACAAGGAGTCGTTCAAGGACACCGCGCGGGTGCTCGGCCGGTTCTACGACGGCATCGAGTACCGCGGTGCGCGGCAGGCCGACGTCGAGACCCTCGCGGAGTACTCCGGCGTGCCCGTCTTCAACGGCCTCACCGACGAGTGGCACCCCACCCAGATGCTCGCCGACGGCCTCACCATGCGCGAGCACGCCCCGACGGTGGGCGGCCGGCCCAAGCCCGAGACGGAGATCGTCCACGCCTACGTCGGTGACGCCCGCAACAACACCGCCCACTCGATCCTCGTCTCCGGCGCGCTGCTGGGCATGGACGTCCGCCTCGTCGCGCCCCTCGGCCTGCAGCCCGACCCCGCCGTCGTCGCCCAGGCGCAGACCGTCGCCGACCGCACCGGCGCCCGGCTGCTCGTGACCGACGACGTCGCGACCGGGGTGCGGGGCGCGGACTTCGTCTCGACCGACGTCTGGGTCTCCATGGGCGAGAAGAAGGAGGCCTGGGACGAGCGCATCGCGCTGCTGCGCGACTACCAGGTCAACGCCGGCCTCCTGGCGGCCACCGGCAACCCCGGCGTGCGGTTCATGCACTGCCTGCCCGCCTTCCACGACCTCGGCACCACGGTGGGCCGCGAGATCTACGAGCGCACCGGCATGGACGCGCTCGAGGTCACCGACGACGTCTTCGAGTCGGAGGCCTCGGTCGTCTTCGACCAGGCCGAGAACCGGATGCACACCATCAAGGCGGTCCTGGTCGCCACGCTGGGCTGACTGCGACGCTGGGCTGGCGGCGCCGGGCTGAGCGCATCGCCGGCCTGACCTCGGCGCCGGGCTGAGCGCAACGCCGGCCTGACCTCGACGCCGGGCACAGGCGCGGGCCGAGGGAGGCGTCGCCGTACGAGGGGTGTCGGCCCGCGACGCCGCTCCAGGGGACGACGGCGGGCCCCTCCCCCGGTGAGCCCGCCGTCGTCGCGTCGTCCCAACCTGCGGCGCGACGCGGGTCTGGGCTGCGTAGCTCAGGCAGCGGCGGCACTTCGTCAGGGTGGACCTGATGGAGTTCCGCCACCAACAGCGTCCACGAAAGCGGCGCGACGCGGGTCTGGGCTGCCTAGCTCAGGCAGCGGCGGCACTTCGTCAGGGTGGACCTGATGGAGTTCCGCCACCAATGGGGTCCCCGGCAGCGGCCCGACCGCGGAGTCGACGAGTCGCCAGCGGCACCCGAGGGTGCCGCCGCCGCCCTCGTCAGGCGGTGAGGTTCGCCGGCGCGCTGAGGTCCACGCCGTTGCCGAAGGTGACGTCGCGCGCCGCGGAGAGCTTCGACGTCATGCCGTAGATCTCGATGAAGCCGCGCGAGTGCGACTGGTCGAACGCGTCGCCGGTGTCGTACGTGGCGAGGTTGAAGTCGTAGAGGCTCTGCTCGGAGCGGCGGCCGGTGACGGTCGCGCGCCCGCCGTGCAGGACCATGCGGATGTCGCCGGAGACGTAGCGCTGGGTGTCGTCGACGAAGACGTCGAGCGAGCGCTTCAGCGGGGAGAACCACTGGCCGTCGTAGACGAGCTCGGTCCAGCGCTGGCCGACGCCCCGCTTGAACCGCGCCTGCTCGCGCTCGACCGTGACGTTCTCGAGCTCCTTGTGGGCGGCGATCAGGGCCATCGCGCCCGGGGCCTCGTAGACCTCACGCGACTTGATGCCCACCAGCCGGTCCTCGACGATGTCGATCCGGCCCACGCCCTGGGCGCCGGCGCGGCGGTTCATCTCCTGGATCGCCTGCAGCGGGGTGACGGCGTGACCGTCGATCGCCACCGGCACGCCCTCCTTGAACGTGATGACGACCTCGTCGGGCAGCGGCGGGTACGTCGGGTCGTCGGTGTAGGAGTAGACGTCCTTGGTCGGCTCGTTCCAGATGTCCTCGAGGAAGCCTGTCTCGATGGCGCGGCCCCAGACGTTCTGGTCGATGGAGAACGGGTTGTGCTTCGTCGTCTCGATCGGCAGCTTGTGGGTCTCGGCGTACTCGATGGCGACGTCGCGGGTCAGGGCGAGGTCGCGCACCGGCGCGAGGCACTTCAGGTCGGGCGCGAGCGAGGTGATGCCCACCTCGAAGCGCACCTGGTCGTTGCCCTTGCCGGTGCAGCCGTGCGCGACGGTCGTCGCGCCGAACTGGCGGGCGGCGCGCACGAGGTGCTTGACGATCACGGGGCGCGAGAGCGCCGAGACGAGCGGGTAGGAGTCCATGTACAGCGCGTTCGCCTTGAGCGCCGGCATGCAGTACTCGGTGGCGAACTCCTCGCGGGCGTCGGCCACGTAGGCCTCGACCGCACCGCAGTCGAGCGCGCGCTGGCGGATGACCTCGAGGTCCTCCCCGCCCTGGCCGACGTCGACGGCGACGGCGATGACCTCGGCGCCGGTGCGCTCACCGATCCAGCCGATCGCGACGGAGGTGTCGAGGCCGCCCGAGTAGGCCAGGACGACCCGCTCCTTGCCGGACGTGGTGGTGGTGTTCTCGCTCATGGGTATCTCCTGGTTGATCTCTCACGGCGGTGCCGCGTGTGTCGGGTCGTGCGGGGCTGGAGCCCGGCGGTCATGGTGCTTCTGGAGCGGCAGGCCCCGGGGGCCCGGTCGGTCAGGTCTGGTCTGGGTAGCCCGGTCCGGTGCCGGGCCGGGTTCGCCCACGCGTGGCGAGGTCGAGCAGCCGGGCGGCCAGGGCCTGGGCGCCCGCGGCGTCCCGGACGATCACCAGGACGGTGTCGTCCCCAGCGATGCAGCCGAGCACGCCCGGCAGCACCGAGTTGTCGATGGCGTACGCCAGCAGCTGGGCGGCGCCGGGCGGCGTGCGCAGCACCAACTGGTTGGCGGTGGCGTCGGCGCTGACGAGCACCTCCGCGCACCACCGCTGCAGCCGGGCCGCGATCTGCTCCGACTCCTCGGCTCCGACGGGCAGCCGCGCGCCGCCCTCCGCGGGAAGCGCGTAGATCTGCTCCCCGCCCGGGCCGCGGACCTTCTGGGCGCGCAGCTCGTCGAGGTCGCGCGAGAGCGTGGCCTGGGTGGTGTGCACGCCCCGCTCGGCCAGCGCCTCCCGGAGCTCGGACTGGGAGCGGACCGGCTGGTGGGCGAGGATCTGCGCGATCGTGGCGTGGCGGGCCGCCTTCGTCGCGGCGACGACGGACCCCGCGTCCGCGGCGATCTCCTCGGCGCTCACGGCGACACCGCCTGGCGTGCAGCGGCGAGCGCGGCGGGGAGCGCCTGGACGAACGAGTCCGCCTGCTCGGCCGTCAGCACCAGCGGGGGCGCGAGGCGCAGCGCGTCCTCGCGCACCGGGTTGACGATGAAGCCGGCCTCGAGCAGCGCCGCCGCGGCGCCCTTCGCGACCGGTGCGTCGAGCTGGACCGCCAGGAGCAGCCCGGAGCCGCGGACCTCGGCGACGCCGTCCACGCGCACGAGCGCGGCACGCAGCGCCGCTCCGGTCTCCGCGACGTGGGCGAGCAGCCCCTCGCGCTCGATCGTGTCGATGACCGCGAGAGCGGCGGCCGCCGCGACGGGGTTGCCGCCGAACGTGGTGCCGTGCTGACCGGGGCTGAGCAGCGTGGCGGCCTGCTCGCCGAGCGCGACGACGGCGCCGATCGGCATCCCGCCGCCCAGGCCCTTGGCGAGGGTGACGACGTCGGGGACGACGGCCCCGCCGTCGAGCGCGTGGTGCGCCATCCAGGAGCCGGTGCGGCCCATGCCGGACTGGACCTCGTCGAGCACGAGGAGGGCGCCGGCCTCCCGGGTGAGCCGGCGGGCAGCGGCGAGGTAGCCGTTCGGGAGGGGACGGACGCCCGCCTCGCCCTGGACCGGCTCGAGGAACAGCGCGGCGACGTCGTCGCCCAGGGCGGCCTCGAGCGCGGCCAGGTCTCCGAAGGGAAGGAACTCGACGCCAGCCGGCAGCGGCTCGAAGGGCTCGCGGTAGGCGGCCTTGTGGGTCAGGGACAGCGCGCCCATGGTCCGGCCGTGGAAGGCACCCTCGAGGGCGAGGACCCGCGGCCGGGCGGGGCCGCCGTGGCGGCGGGTGAGCTTGAGGGCGGCCTCGTTCGCCTCGGTGCCGGAGTTGGCCAGGAAGACGCGGGAGCCGGCGGGGGCGCCGCCGGGGCTGACGAGGCCGAGCAGCCGCTCCGCGAGCATGACCTGGGCCGGGGTGGTGAAGAAGTTCGACACGTGGCCGAGCGTGCCGAGCTGGTCGGCGACGGCCGCGACGAGCGCCGGGTGGGCGTGACCGAGGGCGTTGACGGCGATGCCGCCGAGGAGGTCGAGGTACCGGTTGCCGTCGGCGTCCCAGACGTACGCGCCCTCACCGCGCACGAGGACGCGCTGGGGGTCGCCGAAGGTGTTCATGACGGCGCCGCGGTACCGCTCGGTCCACCGGGTGCCGGCGGTGCCGTGCCCGGTCGTGGTGCCGTGCTCCGTGGTGTCGTGCTCGGTTGTGGTGCTGTGCTCGCTCATGCGTCCTCCTCGTCGGGCGACACGAGGGTGCCCACACCCTCGGCCGTGAAGATCTCCAGCAGCATCGAGTGCGGCTGCCGACCGTCGATGACGTGCGCCTGGGGGACCCCGCCGCGCACGGCGCGGAGGCAGGCCTCCATCTTGGGCACCATCCCCGACTGCAGCGAGCCCAGCATGCCCTCGAGCTCGCCGGCCCCGATGTGGGAGATCAGCGACGAGCGGTCCGGCCAGCTGCGGTACAGGCCCTCGACGTCGGTGAGCACCACGAGCTTCGTCGCGCCGAGCGCCACGGCGAGGGCGGCGGCGGCGGTGTCGGCGTTGACGTTGAGCACCTGGGTGGGCTCGTCGAGGTCGATCGCCACGGTGGAGACCACCGGGATGCGCCCGACGTCGAGGAGGTCCTCGACCGCCTGCGGGTCGACCGCGACGACGTCGCCGACCAGGCCGACGTCGGTCGGCTCGCCGTCGACGAGCGCGGGACGCCGCACCGCTTGCAGGAGGCGGCCGTCCTCGCCGGACAGGCCCACCGCGTGGGCGACGTCGGCGTTGAGGAGGGAGACCAGCTCGCGCTGGACGTGCCCGGTGAGCACCATCCGCACGATGTCCATGACGTCCGGGGTGGTCACGCGCAGCCCGCCGAGGAACTCGGACTCCAGGCCGACCCGGTCGAGCATCGAGGAGATCTGGGGACCGCCGCCGTGGACGACCACGGGCCGCAGCCCCACCTGGTGGAGGAAGAGGACGTCCTCGGCGAAGGCGCGCTTGAGCTGGTCGTCGACCATGGCGTTGCCGCCGTACTTGATGACGACGCGGGCGCCGGAGAAGCGCCGCAGCCAGGGCAGCGCCTGGATGAGGACCTCCGCCTTCTGGTGGGCGAAGAGCCCGGCCTCGGTGTCGAAGTCGGCGGGCACCTGCGGGGAGGGGGTCTGCTCGCTCATGTGGAGTACGCGCTGTTCTCGTGGACGTAGTCGTGGGTGAGGTCGTTGGTCCAGACCGTGGCGGCGGCGGCGCCGGCGTGGAGGTCGACGTCGACGCGCACCTCGCGGGCGGCGGCGAGGTCCACCAGGGAGCGGTCCTCCCCCACGCCGCCCGCACGGCACACCATGACGCCGTTGATCGTCACGTCGACGGCGTCGGCCTCGAACGGGGCGACCTCGACCGGGACGGTGCCGACGGCGGAGAGCACCCGGCCCCAGTTGGGGTCGTTGCCGAAGACGGCCGCCTTGAACAGGTTCGAGCGGGTCACCGCCCGGGCCACGGCGACGGCGGCCTCCTCGGTGCTCGCCCCCGTGACGGTGACGGCGATGTCATGGCTGGCGCCCTCGGCGTCGGCGACGAGCTGGCGGGCGAGGTCCGCGCACGCCGCGGTGACCGCCTCGGTGAGCTCGTCGCGGGAGGGCGCGACGCCGGAGGCGCCGGAGGCGAGGAGGACGACGGTGTCGTTGGTGGACATGCACCCGTCGGAGTCGACCCGGTCGAAAGTCACCGCGGTCGCTGCGCGCAGGGCGGCGTCGGCGTCGGCGGCCTCGACCACGGCGTCGGTGGTGAGCACGCAGAGCATGGTGGCCAGGCCCGGCGCGAGCATGCCGGCCCCCTTCGCCATGCCCCCGACCGACCAGGCGCCGGCGGAGGTGCCGTCGGGCCCCGCCGCGCCGGCGGCCCCCCGGGTGACGAGGACCTCCTTGGGGTGGGTGTCGGTCGTCATGATGGCTCGGGCGGCGGCGCCTCCGCCGTCGGCCGCAAGCGCCGCGGCGGCGGCGTCCACGCCCCCGAGCAGGGCGGGCAGGTTCAGCCGCTCGCCGATCAGGCCGGTGGAGCAGACGACGACGTCGCCGGCGGAGACGCCCAGGACCTCGGCGACGTGCTCGGCGGTGCGGTGGGTGTCGGCGAAGCCCTCGGGGCCTGTGCAGGCGTTGGCGCCGCCGGAGTTGAGGACGACGGCGTGGGCCGTGCCGTCCCCGACCACCGCCCGCGACCACGTCACCGGTGCGGCCACGACGCGGTTGGAGGTGAACACCCCCGCCGCCACGTGGTGGGGCCCGTCGTTGACGACGAGCGCGAGGTCCGGCTTCCCGGAGGGCTTGAGGCCGGCGGTGACGCCGGCGGCGCGGAAGCCGGCGGGTGCGGTGACGCTCACGGGGCGACCCCCACGGTGGTCAGGCCGGTCGCCTCCGGGAGGCCGAGGGCGAGGTTCATGGACTGCACGGCGGCGCCCGCGGTGCCCTTGACCAGGTTGTCGATCGCGCAGACCGTCACGACGCGCCCCGCCCGCTCGTCCACCGCCACCTGCACCAGCGCGGTGTTCGCGCCGGTGACCATCGCGGTGGTGGGCCACTGCCCCTCGGGCAGGAGGCGGACGAACGGCTCGTCGCCGTAGTACTGCTCCCACGCGGCCCGCACGGTGGCTGCGGTGACGTCCGCCCGGAGCGGCGCCGTGACCGTGGCGAGGATGCCACGGGAGACGGGCGCGAGGACCGGGGTGAAGGAGAGCCGGACCGTCCCCGCGCCGGCGGCCCGCAGGTTCTGCTCGATCTCGGGGATGTGCCGGTGCGTCCCGCCGACGGCGTAGGGCGCCAGGGAGCCGAGCCCTTCGGCCGCGAGGAGGTGCGTCCTGGCGGCCTTGCCGGCGCCGGAGTAGCCGACGGCGAGGACGGCCACGACGTCGGCCGGGTCGACCAGGCCGGTCGCGACGCCGGGCTGGAGGCCCAGGGTCACCGCCGTGACGTTGCAGCCGGGCACCGCGATCCGGCGGGCGTCGCGCAGCTTCTCCCGCTGACGGGCCCCCTCGTCGGCGAGGATCAGCTCGGGCATCCCGTACGGCCAGGAGCCGGCGTGCTCGCTGCCGTAGAACTGCTCCCACGCGGCGGCGTCGGTGAGGCGGTGGTCGGCGCCGCAGTCCAGGACCAGGGCGGAGGAGCCGGCCGCGTCGAGGGCGGCGGCGATCTCGCCCGAGGCCCCGTGCGGGAGCGCGAGCACGACGACGTCGTGGCCCGCCAGCGCGTCGACCCCGGTGGGCTCGAGGACGCGGTCCGCGAGCGGCAGGAGATGCGGGTGGTGGGTCCCGAGGCGCTGGCCCGCGCTCGAGTGCGCGGTGAGCGCACCGATCTCGGCGTCGGGATGGTTCAGGAGGAGGCGGAGCACCTCGCCCCCGGCGTACCCGGAGGCGCCGGCGACGGCTACGGAGAAGGACACCTGCATAACCATACAGCGCTCTGCATGCCGTGTCGCTCCCCGGCCGTGGGCGTCCCGGCATCCGGACAGCCCTCGCGCGAGAACCGGCTGCGTCGGGGGCCGTGGGCCGCCGCTTTGTCCGGCGGGCGGCGCGCGGGCCATGCTGGGGCCCATGCGCGCGATCCACGCCACCCAGGCCGGTGGCCCCGAGGTCCTGTCCACCGTCGAGCTGCCGGACCCGCAGCCGGGGCCCGGCGAGGTCCTCGCCGAGGTGGCGGCGGCCGGCGTCAACTTCATCGACACGTACCAGCGCGGAGGGGTCTACCCGATGCCCTTCCCGCACGTGCCCGGCGCCGAGGGCGCCGGCACGGTCATCGCCGTGGGCGACGGCGTCGAGGGCCTCGCCGTCGGCGACCGGATCGCCTGGGCCGACGCGCCGGGCTCGTACGCCGAGCAGGTGCTGATGCGCGCCGACGTCGCCGTGCCCGTCCCGGCCGGGCTCGACCTCGCGACCGCCGCCGCCCTGCCGCTGCAGGGCATGACCGCGCACTACCTCCTGAGGTCGACGTTCCCGGTCGAGGCCGGGCACACGGTGCTGCTCACCGCCGCCGCCGGCGGAGTCGGCCTCCTGCTCACCCAGCTCGCCGCCGCGCGCGGCGCCCGGGTCATCGGCATGGTCGGCTCGCCGGAGAAGGAGGCGCTGGCCCGCGAGGCGGGAGCCGCCGAGGTCATCCGGTACACCGAGCTCGACGACCTCACCTCCGACGTGCCCCGCATCGTGCGCGAGCTGACCGACGGGGCCGGCGCGGACGTCGCCTACGACGGCGTCGGCAAGGACACTTTCGAGGCCTCGCTCGCGTCGGTGCGCCGCCGCGGCATGGTCGTCCTCTTCGGCGGCGCGAGCGGCCAGGTCCCGCCCTTCGACCTCCAGCGCCTGAACAAGGCGGGCTCGCTCTTCGTCACGCGTCCCAAGCTGGCCGACCACACGGTCGACCGGGAGGAGCTCCTGTGGCGGGCCCGGGAGATCTTCGACGCCGCCGGTACGGGGACCCTGAGGGTGAGGATCGGGGCCCGCTTCCCGCTCACCGAGGCGCGCGCGGCCCACGAGGCGCTCGAGGGGCGGGCCACCACCGGCAAGGTGCTCCTGATCCCCTGAGGGGCCAGTTCCCCTGACGGCGTCGGGGGCAGCCCGTGGGTCAGCCGGCTTCCGCGAGGTGCGTCCGGAGCTCGCTCGCGATGCCGCGCGCCCAGGACCGGATCTCGTCCCAGTCGCGGTAGTCCCCCTCCGGGGCTCCGGACAGCCGGATCACCGAGCGCTCGCGCAGGGCGAGGACGGTCGGGTCCAGGCGGCCCGCGAACGTCCGGTAGTCGATCGGGTCGATCTGGCGCACCACCGCGGAGGCTCGCGCGGGGTCCTGGACCGTGCCTGTCGCGGTGACGCCGGCGAGCCCGCAGGAGAAGGCCCACACCGGCTTTGCCCGGAGCTCGCCGCCGAGCCGGGCGACCAGGCCCCGCATGGACTCCATCCACTGCGTCATGTAGACGGCGGAACCGAGGACGACGGCGTCGATCCCGTCGAGGTCGCGCACGTCTGCCGGCGCCACCCGCCTCGCCTCGTGGCCGGACGCGCGCAGCTCCGTCACGATGGCGTCACCGATCTCGTCGGTGGCGTGGTGCTTGGACGCGGTGACGACGAGGATCCTCATGCCTCCACTCTGCGCCCGCCCGGTCCGGCGCCCGAGGGACTTTTGTCCTCGGATACGGACGGAGCGTCAGAAACTCGCCGGCGCGGGCTTGTGTCCGTCGTCCGCGCCGCGGGGCGAAGCCCGACCGGACGGCCGGCTCAGGCACGGCCCGCCGACTCGATCACGTCGGCGGCGGCGCGGACGGCCGCGGCGGGATCGATGCGTGCCGCGTACGTCGCGCACCGCTCGCGCACGCCGGGCCGCAGCAGCCGGTCGAGGGCCGTGGCCGCGGCGTCGGGGCTGAGACGCGCGGGATCGAGCCGCTCCGCGACGCCGAGGCGGACGAGCCGGTTGGCGTTGTCCGGCTGGTCGTGGGTGAACGGCACCACGAGGTGCGGCACGCCGGCCCGGAGAACCTGCGCGACGGTGCCGATGCCGCCGTGGTGCACGACGGCGGCGACGCGCGGCAGCAGCCGCGCCATCGCCGCCCACCCCACGTGGAGCGCGTCCGCCGGCAGCGGGTCCGGCACCTGCTCGGCGAACCGGGTCAGCAGGATGGTGCGGCGTCCGCGAAGACGGTTGGCCCCGAGCACCGCGGCGAAGAGATTGCGGGCGTGGCGCATCGAGGAGCCGAACGTCACCACGACGGGCGGCGCACCGCCGGACAGGAACGCCTCGACCGCCGTCGGCAGCTCAGCCTCCTCGTCACCGGCCGCGACGAACCCGGTCAGCGTCATGTTGACGGGCCAGTCCGGGCGGACGGGCGCGAACCAGTCGGGGAACAGGCCGAGGTTGCTCTGGGGTGAGGGCGCCCACCTGCCGAAGACGCGGGCGACCGGCCGCAGGCCGAGCTCGGCCCGGAAGGCGTTGACCGGCGGGGCGAGGACGGGGTCGCACACCCAGCGGTCGACGGCGGCCAGCCGCGCTGCGTGCAACCGGGGCGGCAGCCACGACGGCGCCCGGACCGGGCCGAGCTCGGCGTTGTCGTAGGCGCTGAGGAACGCCGTCGGCTGGAGGTGGACGCCGACGAGGGGGAACCCGTGACGCTCGTGCGCGATGCGCGCGCCGAGCGCGAACACGGACCCGGCGACCACCGTCCCGGCGGGGTCGAGCCCGGTGAGGTACTCGTACACGGGACGCATCGCCGGGACGACGGCGCGCTCCACGACCGTGCGGAACGACCGCACCGGGCTCCACAGTCCCGGGTCCGCCGTCGTGCGCTCGTAGTCGGCGACCGTGCCGGTCGGGACGAGCTCGAGACCGGCTGCCTCGACCGGTTCACGGAAGGCGGGGTTGGCGGTCACGGAGACCCGGTGCCCGCGGGACGTGAGCTCGGACCCCACCGCCACGAAGGGCAGCACGTCACCCGCGCTCCCGAGGGTCGCGAGGACCACGTGGCGGCTGCTCATCGTCGAACGATAGGGCTGCGTCGAACGCCAGGGCTACGACGCACGCTGCGTGCGGGACGGAGGCCGTCAGCCGGGCCAGTCGGCGACGCGCAGCCTGCGCACCGGCTCCGCCGGCTCGCCTCGGCCGAGCTGGAACCGGAGCGAGGCGGGCGTGTCCGTCCCGGCGCGGAGATAGCGCCCGGACAGCTCGTCGAGACCGCCGCGCGCGATCATGACCGCCAGCTCGACGACGTCGGCCACGTCCGTCCACTCCGTGCGGCCCTCGTGAGAGCGCATGGACCGCGTCATGTCCGTGTCCACGACGCCCGGCGCCAGCTCGAAGGCGCGCAGCCCGCGCGCGAACCCCGCCTCGTGCAGGCCGCCGCCGATGCGGAAGAGCGCGGTCTTCGAGGCGTAGTAGGCGGTGGCATCGGCGCTGTCCCGGGTGCCCGCGCCGGAGTTGAGGTCGATGACCCGGCCGCCGCCGCGGGCGAGCATGCCGGGGACGACGGCGCGCGCGAGCAGGAACGGCCCCCGCACGTTGGTCTCCACCACGGACCACCACTCGTCGCGGTCGGCCTCCCAGAGCGGCACCTCGGTGTCGATGCGTCCGGCGTTGTTCACGAGGAGGTCGATCGAGCCGAGGGCGTTCTCGACGTCCGCGACGGCGCGGTCCACCGCGGCGGCGTCAGTCACGTCCGCCACGGCGACGGCGGTGCGCCGGCCGAGCGCCTCGATCTCCGCCGCGACGTCCGCCAGCCGGTCGCCGTCGCGCGCCAGCACCGCGACGTCCAGGCCGGCCCGGGCGAGGCCGACCGCGAGCGCCCGGCCGATGCCCCGCGAGGCGCCGGTGACCAGCGCGGTGCGGGCGGGCGGCACGGCGGTGCCGGCCACGGGGTCCGGCCGCAGGTCGCGCCGCAGGTCCGGCCGGTCGCCGCGCTGGGCCGCCCCCGCCCCCGCCTCAGCCACGCAGCACCGCGCCGACCCGCTTGCCGGCCACCTTCACGATCCGGTTGCGCACCCCGGCGGTCTCCTCCGCCGTGAGCGTGCGGTCGGCCGCCCGGAGGCGCAGCGCGAACGCGAGGGACTTCTTGCCCTCGCCGAGCTGCTCGCCGGTGAAGACGTCGAAGAGCCGGACCTCCTCGGCGAGCTCCCCGGCCCCCTCGACGACGGCGGCCAGCACGTCGGCGGCGGGCACGGAGGCGTCCACGACGAGCGCGACGTCCTCCTTGGCGAGCGGGAAGGTCGACACCGGGTCCACCTGCACCGGCTCGGCCGGGCTCGCCGCGAGGACCGCGTCGAGGTCCAGCTCGAAGGCGACCGTCCGGGACGGCAGCTCGAACGCCTCGCAGGCCTTGGGGTGCAGCTCGCCGGCGTGGCCGACGACGCCGCCCCCCACGCTCAGCTCGGCGCAGCGCCCGGGGTGCCAGGGGGCGTGGTCGTCGGCGCGGACGGTGAGCTCGACGCCGACCGTCGAGGCCACGATCTTCGCGGCCTCGAGCGCGTCCGCCCAGTCGCTGCGGCGGCCGGGGCCCCAGACGCCGTCGGGCACCTGCTGCCCGGCGAGGACGCCGGCGACGCGGCGCGGCTGCAGCGGCACGGCGGCCCGCAGGACGGCGAGCTCGTCCTCGGTGGGCCGGCGGTCGACCCCGGGGGCAGCCCCGGCCCGCAGGCCGGCGGGCCTGGTGACGAGCCCGATCTCGAAGATGCCGAGCTCGGCCGTGCCGCGGGAGACGTTGCGGCGCGCGGTCTCCAGGAGCGTGGCCAGGAGGGACGTGCGCAGGGCGGGCGCGTCGTCGGCGATGGGGTTGACCAGTCGCAGCGCGGTGCGGCGCGCGTCGTCGGCGGGCAGCCCCATCCTGTCGTGGACGTCGTCACCGACGAAGGGGTACGAGAGCACCTGGGTCAGGCCGTGCTCGGCCAGGGCGCGGGCCACGTCGCGACGCTGGCGCTGGGCAACCGTCAGGCCGTGCCCGGCGGGGGCGGGCGGCAGCACGGACGGGATCTCGTCGTAGCCGGCCAGGCGCGCGACCTCCTCGACCAGGTGGGCGGGCCCGACCAGGTCGGGGCGCCAGGTGGGCGGGGTGACGAGCACGCCGGGGGCGGCGTCGTCCGCGCCGTCGCCGGCGACGGTGGTCTCCGCGTCCGCGGCCGGGACCACGGTGCAGCCGATCTGGCGCAGGGTGTCCAGCACCTGCTCGCGCGGGTACTCCACGCCCACCAGGCGGCCCGCCTGGGAGGGGTCGAAGAGGATCGGCGCGGGCGCCGTCGTCGTGTCGAGGTCGCTCACGGCCGGGTCGGCCGTGCCGCCACCGTGCTCGACGAGCAGGTCGACGACCCGCTGGGCCGCGACCGCCTGGAGGCGGGTGTCGACGCCGCGCTCGAAGCGCTTGGCGGCCTCGCTCGGCAGCTTGTGCCGGCGGGCCGTCCGGGCGACGGAGACGGCGTCGAAGTGGGCGGCCTCGATCAGGACGTCGGTGGTGGCGGCGGAGACCTCGGTCTCCGCCCCGCCCATCACACCCGCGAGGCCGAGGACGCGGCCGGCCCGGGCGCCGTCGGGCGAGTCCGTGATGAGGAGGTCCTCGGGGTCGAGCCGGCGCTCGATGTCGTCCAGGGTGGTGAGCTTCTCCCCCGCCCGGGCGCGCCGCACCACGATCGGGGCGGCGAGCGTGCCGAGGTCGTAGGCGTGCAGCGGCTGCCCGAGGTCGAGCATGACGTAGTTCGTCACGTCGACGGCGAGCGAGATCGGCCGCATGCCCGCCTGGGTGAGCCGCTCGACCATCCAGCGCGGGGTCGGCGCCGTCGGGTCGATGCCGCGGACGATGCGGGTGACGAACCGGTCGCAGCCGGGGCCGTCCACGGGCGCCGGGTCCTCCACCTCGACGGCGAACCCGTCGCCGGTGGCCGCCGGCGGCGGCGTGGGGAGGTTTTCGGGCAGGCCCGGGTCGGTGAACGCGGCCCCGGTGGAGTGGGAGTACTCGCGGGCGACGCCGCGCATGGAGAAGCAGTACCCGCGGTCGGGTGTCACGTTGATCTCGAGGACCTCGGTGCCGAGGCCCAGGAGGTCGAGGGCGTCGGTCCCGGGCGCGGGCACGCCGTCGGCTCCGAGCATCTCCTCGAGGACGATGATCCCGGAGTGGTCCTCGCCCAGGCCGAGCTCGCGCGCGGAGCAGATCATGCCGTCGGAGATGTGGCCGTACGTCTTGCGGGAGGCGATCGGGAACGGCCCCGGCAGCACGGCGCCGGGCAGCGCGACGACGACGTGGTCGCCGGCCTCGAAGTTGTGCGCGCCGCAGATGATGCCACGGCTCGGCACGTCTGCCGGCTCCTTCCCCTCGCCGGGGGCGTCGTTGTGCTCGCCGACGTCGACGCGGCAGTAGTTGACCGTCTTGCCGTTCTTCTGCTCCTCCTTGGACACGGAGAGCACGCGGCCGACGACGAGCGGGCCGGTGACGGCGGGCGGGACGATCCCCTCCTCCTCGAGGCCGACCCGCACGAGGTCGGCGGCGAGCTGCTCGGCGGTGGTGCCGGCGGGGACCTCCACGTGCTCGGCGAGCCAGGTCAGCGGGACGTACGGCATGTCAGTTGCCCCTTCCGGTGGTGCCGAACTGCTGGGAGAAGCGGACGTCGCCCTCGACCATGTCGTGCATGTCGGCGATGCCGTGGCGCAGCATGAGGGTGCGCTCGATGCCCATGCCGAAGGCGAAGCCGGAGTAGACGTCGGGGTCGATGCCGGCCGCGACGAGGACGTTCGGGTTGACCATCCCGCAGCCGCCCCACTCGATCCAGCCGGGTCCACCCTTCTTCTGCGGGAACCACAGGTCCATCTCGGCGCTGGGCTCGGTGAAGGGGAAGAAGCTCGGACGCAGGCGCGTGCGGGCCTCGGGTCCGAACATCGCGCGGGCGAAGTGGTCCAGCGTGCCCTTGAGGTGCGCCATGGTCAGGCCCTTGTCGACCGCGAGGCCCTCGACCTGGTGGAAGACCGGGGTGTGCGTGGCGTCCAGGGCGTCGGTGCGGAACACCTTGCCCGGGCAGGCGATGTAGATCGGGACGTCGCGGGAGAGCATGGTGCGCGACTGCACCGGGGAGGTGTGGGTGCGCAGCACCAGGTGCGGGTCTCCGTCGGCGTCCGCCGGCGGCTCGACGTAGAAGGTGTCCTGCATCTGACGGGCCGGGTGGTCCGGCCCGAAGTTCAGCGCGTCGAAGTTGAACCACTCGTGCTCGACCTCGGGGCCCTCGGCGATCTCCCAGCCCATGGCGACGAAGAAGTCGGAGACGTCCTCCATGAGCGTCTCGAGCGGGTGCCGGGCGCCCCGAGGCTCGCGCGCGGTGGGGAGGGTGACGTCGACGGTCTCGGTGCGCAGCACCTGCTCGTCGCGCTCCGCCTCGAGCACACCCTGCCGCTCGGCGATGGCCTTGTTCAGGCGCCCGCGCGCCTGTCCGAGGAGCTTGCCGGCGACCGCCTTGTCCTTGGGCTCGAGCCCGCCGATGGCGCGGTTGGCGAGGGCGAGCGGGCTGCGGTCACCGGTGTGGGCGAGGCGCGCGGCCTTCAGCTCGTCGAGAGTGGACGCAGCCGCGACGGCGGCCAGTCCCTTCTCGACCGCTGCCGAGACGGCGGCCTCGTCCAGCGGGTGGAGGGACTCGTCGGTCAAAGTCATGACTACCTTCCGGGCGGTTCGGGGCGGCAGTGCACGCGTGCGGGCACGGGCGGCTGCCAGCGGGTCAGTCTAGGTGGCACGCCCGCCCGGGCGGAGTTCGGTCTCGAGGCGCGGCTCAGACCAGGCCCAGGGCGGGCCCGGTAAATCGGCGTGGACGGCCGACGTCCTGCGCATGAGGCACGCGTCGATGCTAGCCCAGGGCGGCGGCGCGTCGCCGGGCTCGCGGCAGCACGTCGCCCGCTCAGTGCGGCGGCGGGCCGCGCAATCCTCCCCGAGGCGTTGCCGTTGCTCAGAAAGGCGGTGGATCGTCCGGGTCCTCGTCCGCCGACCGCCGCGGGGGCGGCCCAGGTGGCCGGACGGGTCTGCGGACGTAGGTATGGCCGGTGGGAGCGGTCCAGGTGACCTCGCCTGTCACCGGCTCTCGGTCGGAGTCCCACAGGCCGACGGTCTTGACGTCGTGGTGGCTGTGACACTTGGAGTCGACCTTCTCGGTCGCAGTCTGCTCGACGATCTCGGCCTTGGCGGCGTCGTAGGAGTCGACATGGTCGATCTCGCAGCGCCAGGCGGGCGTACGACACCCCATGAACACGCAGGTCACGTCCCGGGCGAGGACCGTACGGGTGAGGTCGGCACCGGGCCGGTAGGCCTTCGACGACAGGGCCACGAACTCGCCCGTTGCCGCATCGGTGAAGAGCGCCCGCCAGGTGCCGTCCTGAGCGATCTGGCGAGCCAGTTCGGCGGGTATGGGCCCGTAGCCGCCCAGCTCGGCAGGCTGGTCGTCCAGCCCGAGCAGCGTGCCGCCCGCCACCGTCACCTGGATGTGAGGGCCGCGGCGCTGGAGCGTGGGCAGCGTGGCACCAGCCGGTGTGGTGCCCGTGTCGAGGATGGTGCGGAAGACGTCGGTGAAAGCGTCCGCACGGCGCTGGTCCATGGTCCGGGCGTCCCCCGGCCCCTTGGCGGCCACCGCCATCGCGTCGACGGCGATGCGCACGGCCTCGGCGTCGTCAGCACGGAGATAGCCGCTGAGGAACGACATGGCGTCCGATCCGGGGTCCACGCGCAGGTGCCGGTCGCTGTAGGACTTCGCGTGTCGCTTCCTCGCCGCGGCGGGGTTGGCCGTGAGCGCCTCGCGGCGCATCATCTGCCGCAGCTGCGGTGCCGTGTAGAGGTCGGCGTCCGGGAGCAGCTTGTCGTGCACCCTGCGGCGCTCGTCCGGCGACAGCCATTCCTCGAGAAGCAAGACGTTGGCCTTGCGCGAGTCGATGTGACCGACCGCGAGTGCGTCGGCGACCGCGGGGAACTCCTCCAGCGCCTCAGCCGTCGTGATGCGCCCCTCGGCGGCGTACTTGGTGAGGCTCAGCCGTGCCTCCACCTCGTACACCGTGGAGCGGGCGGAGCGGGGGCCACCCGCCGAGCGCCGCCGGCCGAGCTCAGCGATGGCTCGCGCCTGCTGGGCCGCCGCCCACGACGCCTCTCGCTCCCACGCCGCCACGATCTCGACGAGCGTGGCGTCGTCCGCGTCGGCCAGCGATGCACGTTCGAGCTTGCGCGCCAGCTCCGGCCCCGGCCGGTGCGCCTCCAGCAGAGCCGCCGCGGGCGACCGCAGCCGGTGCGGCGACGGCTCCTTCGCCTCGTCCGGGTGCGGCGTGGTCAGTTCCGACAGCGGGAGGATCCAGGGCGCGGCGTTGGCCAGCTGGACGAGCTCGCCGGCGATGTCGGCAGCGGGCGTCCCGCAGTCGGCGTGGTCGAGGCTGAGGGCGAGCATGGGCTCGCCGTCGAGCATGCTGACGGAGATGGACGGCGGCCGACTGCGCCGCACGATCCCCTCCTCGACCGCCGTCTCCCCGTCCATGCATCGAACGTACATTCGACCACTGACATCCGGGGTTGGCATGGGGAAAACGTCCGCGCCTCGCCCGTCGGCACCGCTGAGGACGTGGACCGAGCGACGACTCGGGCTGACCGACGGCTGAGGGGTCGGGGGCGCGTCGCCCGATCTTCAGCGTCCCTTGATCGCTGGGAGGCGCCGGTGGGAGCCTGGTCGGTGGGCCGGCCGCGCCCCGCGGACCGGGCGTCCGACGAAAGGACCGCTCATGTACGGCACGCCAGACCCGTTCAAGGACGCCGGCCGCGTGATCCTCCGGTCCGGCGTCGGAGGGGTCCTGATCGCCCACGGCTGCCAGAAGCTCTTCGGGTGGTTCGGTGGCCACGGGCTCAAGGGCACGGCAGCGGCGTTCGAGTCGATGGGCTTCAAGCCGGGCTTGCCCAGCGCGATCGCGGCCGGGCTCGGGGAGGCCGGAGGCGGCGCCTGCATCGTGCTCGGGCTGGCGACCCCGCTCGCCGCGGCCGCCGCGAGCGGCACGATGGCCGCGGCGGCGTCGGTGCACTACCCCTCGGGGTTCTTCGCGCAGAGCGGCGGGTACGAGTACGCGGCGCTCCTCGGCGTCTCGACGGCGGCGCTCGCGCTCACCGGCCCGGGGGAATGGTCGGTGGACAGGTTGCTCGGCTACCGGTTGAACAGGCCATGGATGTCGGTGGCCGCACTCGCGGCCACGGCCGTCGCGACGGTGGCCGTGGTCCGTGAGCGCAACCGTGCTCTGGCGGAGTCCGCGAAGGAGGCTCCGGCCGCGCAGTAGGGCCGACAGCCGTACGGCGTGGCACAGGCCGCACCGCTCTACCGAGTGCCGAACGCCAGATCCGCGACCGCCTCGTGCAGCGGCGTGCCTCCCTTTCCCGCGCCGAGGTAGGAGACCTGCAGCCGCGCGTGCGTGGCCGTCCAGGGCGGGCCGGTGTAGACGGAGAGCGCCTGCGCCCGCCGGGAGAGCTCGCCGTCGTCCGAGCGTCGGTTCCGCGCCCGGGCGAGGGTGACGTGCGCCCGCCGCCGGTCGCGACGCTCGAACGAGGCGTACCGCGCACCGACGTCCTCGCACGCCGCCATGAGCTCGACGAGCCTGCCGCTCTGCCCCTCCCCGGTCGCCTCGTCCCAGAGCCAGCGCCCGCCGTCGCTGCGCGCCTCCTCGTGGACGCCGACCCACAGCGTCTGCCTCGAGAAGACTCCCGCGCCTCGCAGCTGCAGCCGGAGCGGCGGGAACGCAGCGGCGGCTCCGGCGAGGTCGTCGGAGAGGTCCTCCACGGCGCCGTCGGGAACCTCGCCGTAGAAGGCGAGCGTGATGTGGCGCTGCTCCTCCGGGACCCAGCGCAGTGCCGGCCTGCCGCCCCGCGGGCCCGGCACCGGATCGAGCTCCGACACCGAGCGCACGGCCAGGGCGAGGTGCTCCTGAACCTCCGGCGGCAACGGCAGCGAGACGAAGAGCCTCATCCGCTCAGCTGGCCCGGGGACGGGCGGCCGGACCAGACTCCCGACGGCCGGCGCCAGGCCCCGGACGGGCGGCACCCGACTCGGCGACCTCGGCGAGCGAGGCGGCGAGCGCGGACATCAGTTCGGCCGCCTCGGCCGGGCGGAGCCTGACTGTCGCGACGCACTCGTCGGCCCGCCAGACGCTCAGCACGACGACGCCGGCCTCGGGGTGCGCGGAGATGCGCACGCCCCGGCCGCCGCCCCGCGGGTCGGGGACCCAGCGGGTGCGCGGCGGGATCGGGACGACGCTCATCTCCGGATGATCCCTCGCGACCGTGGCGCCGTCAACGAAATGGCGCCGCAGGTCACCTGACCGCGGCCGCGGCCTCCGCGATCTGCTCGACGTAGGTGTCCAGGCCCCAGCTGACCGACAGGGCGGTGGGCGGCGACATCGCGGCGATGAGCTCGTCACCCGTGATGCTGGCGACCGCACCGGACCGCACGGCGGGGATGGCCTGCGCGTACGACTGCCCGAGGAACGTCTGCGCCTCCTCCTCGGTGCTCGCGTAGGTGACCAGGACGTCCGACTCGAGCCGGTCGGTCTCCTCGTAGCTGAGGGAGTAGACGAAGCTCTCCTCGTCCGTCGCCAGCTCCTCCACCGCCGGGGCGCTCTCGAGGCCGAGGTCGAGCAGGAAGTCGACGCGGGAGTCCTCGGGCTTGTACACCCAGAACGTCCCGCCGACGTCCCACACCGCGGCGACGGTCTTGCCCTCGAGCTCCGGGTGGGCGGCCGCGGCGTCGGCGATCTCGCCGTCGAGGTCCGCGACGAGGCTCTCGGCCTCGTCCGGCGTCCCGAGCGCGGTGCCGACGGTGGTGATGACCTCTCGCCAGGGGGTGGTCCACGGCTCGTCCGGGAAGGCGACCGTCGGAGCGATCTGGGACAGCAGCTCGTACTGCTCGGCGCTGATGCCGGAGTAGGGGGCGAGGATGACGTCCGGCGCGAGTGCACCGATCTCCTCGTACGCGGGCTCCTCGACCGAGGCCGGGATCATCGTGGGCTCGGCGCCCGCCTCCTCCAGGGCCTCCGCGACCCAGGGCAGCTGCCCGTTCTCGTCGGCGGCGTACGTCTGTGCCTCGATCCCGACGGGGACGACGCCGAGGGCGATCGCCGCCTCCGCGCTCCCCCAGCCCAGGGTCACGACCTTCTCGGGCCGCTCGGTGATCTGCGTCGAGCCGAACGCGTGCTCGATGGTGACGGGCTCGAAGTCGCCTGAGCCCGCGGCGGCGGTGGTGGCGGTCTCGTCGGCGGTCCCGCTCGAGCCGCAGGCCGTCAGGGCGAGCAGCGCGGCGGCCGTCGCGGCGGCCGCGAGGGGTCGGAATGAGGTCACGGGGACTCCAGGGGGTGTGTTCGGTGTTGGGTCGGGTGTCAGGAGGTACGCGCCGGGACGGGGCGGACGGGGTCAGCCGGCGTGGGCGGGGGTCGCCGTGGAGCTGGGCGTCGCGGTGGCCCCGGGCGCGACGGCAGGGCGGGACGCCGCAGCCGGGCCGGACGCGACGGCAGGGCGGGACGCCGCGGCCGGGCCGGGCTGCACGCCGTGGAAGCGCCCGATCGGCACCACCATCGGCGAGCCGCACACCGGGTCGGGCAGGATCCGCGCCTCGACGCCGAACGCCCGGCCCACCAGCTCGGCGGTGAGGACCTCCGCCGGCGCGCCGGTGGCGACCACCTGCCCGTCGGCCATGACCACGAGGTGGTCGGCGTACCGGGCGGCCATGTTCAGGTCGTGCAGCACCATGACCACGGTGGTCCCGCGGTCACGGTTCTGCTCCAGCAGCAGGTCGAGGACGTCGATCTGGTGGGCGACGTCGAGGAACGTCGTGGGCTCGTCGAGGAGCAGGACGTCCGGGTCCTGGGCGAGAGCCATCGCGATCCACACGCGCTGGCGCTGCCCGCCGGAGAGCTCCTCCACCCGTCGCGGCGCGAGCTCGAGGGTGGACGTCGCCTCCAGGGCGGCCCGCACGACGGCGTCGTCCGTGGACGTCCACTGGCGGAACCAGCCCTGGTGCGGGTACCGACCGCGGCCGACGAGGTCGGCCACCGTGATGCCCTCCGGCGCGGTGGCGGACTGCGGGAGGATCCCGATCGTGCGGGCGACCTCCTTCGCGGGCCGCTCGTGGACGGCCCGGCCGTCGAGGACGACGAGGCCGGAGCGCGGCCGCAGCAGGCGAGCGAGCCCGCGCAGCAGGGTCGACTTGCCGCACCCGTTCGCCCCCACGATCGCGGTGACCGCGCCGGCGGGGACCTCGAGGGCGAGGTCACGGACGACCAGATCGCCGTCGTAGGCGAGGCTCAGGGCCTCGGCGCGGAGCTCGTGCTCGGGTCTGCGTCCGCTCATGCGCCGCGTCCTTCCCGGTTGGCGGTGGCGAGAAGCCACAGCAGGTACGGGGCCCCGAGGACCCCGGTGACGATGCCGACGGGCACCTGCAGGCCGAGCAGGTGCTGCCCGGCGAGGTCGGCCGCGAGGACGAGGGCGACGCCGACCAGCGCGGAGGGCACCAGGGCGAGGCCCGCCGTCGGGAGGAGGCGGCGCGCCACGGGCGCGCAGACGAAGGCGACGAACGCGACCGGGCCGGCGGCGGCGGTGGCCGCCGCGGCGAGGGCGACGGCGAGCGCGAGGGCGGCCAGCCGCGTCATCTCGACCCGGACCCCCAGGCCGCCGGCGGTGTCGTCGCCGAGCTGGAGGATCCGGACACGAGGGGCCAGCAGCCCGACGGCGGGCAGCAGCACCGCGAGCGCCACGGCCAGGGCGACGACGTCGGCCCACGCCGGGGTGCCGAGGCTGCCCACCATCCACACCAGCGCCTCGCGCACGTCGTTGACCGCGGCGCGCGAGATCAGGTACGCGAGCCCGGCGTTGACGAGGAACGCGACGGCGACGCCGACCAGCACGAACCGGTAGCCGCTCACCCCGGAACGCCAGGCCAGGGCGTAGATCGCGACCGCGGCCGCCACCGCGCCGCCGAGCGCGGCCAGGGACACGGCGGCGCCCGAGAGCCCGCCCAGGAGGATCGCTGCGGCGGCGGCGAGCGACGCACCGCCGCTGACCCCGAGGATGTCGGGGCTGGCCAGCGGGTTGCGGAGGGTGGTCTGGAACAGCCCGCCGGCCAGCGCGAACGCCGCCCCGACCAGCACCCCGAGGAGCAGCCGCGGCAGCCGGAGCCGGAAGAGGACGAACTTCTCCCCGCTCTCGCCCCGGCCGGTCAGGGTGCGCAGCAGGTCCGGCGCCGACATGGCGTTGTCGACGCTCAGGTGCAGCCACACGAGGACGAGCACGAGGGCGAGCAGCACCGCGACCACGGCGCGCGTGCGGGTGCCGGCGCGGCGGTACCGGGCGACGGCGAGCGCCGGGGAGGACGCGACGCCCGGCCGGGCGGGGGCGACGACCGCGCGCGCGCCGTTCACAGCCCCGCCAGCTTCACGCGCCGCACGATGGCGATCAGGACGGGGGCGCCGACGACGGCGACCACGATGCCCGCCTCGAGCTCACCCGGCCGCACGACGAGGCGCCCGACCACGTCCGCGGCGACCAGCAGCGCGGGCCCGAGCACGAGGGAGAACGGCAGGATCCAGCGGTGGTCGGGCCCGGTGAACGGGCGCACGAGGTGGGGCACGACGAGACCGACGAAGACGACCGGGCCCGCGAGCGCCGTCGCCGAGCCGGCGAGGAGCACGATCGCCGTGGCCGCGCCCCCCCGGGCGAGGTGGAGGTTCTGACCCAGGCCGCGTGCGACGTCGTCGCCCATCGCCAGGAGGTTGAGGCTCCGCCCGGCGGCGAGCGCGAGCACGGCGCCGACGGCGAGGAACGGGAGCAGCGGCACCAGCGCGTCCGTGCCGCGGCCGGCGAGCGAGCCGACGGACCAGCGGCGGTAGCTGTTGAGGGTGTCCGAGTCGGCGATGAGCACGAGCGTGATGAGCGACGTCGCCCCGGCCGTGACCGCGGTGCCGGCGAGCGCGAGCTTCACCGGGGTGGCGCCCTCCCGGCCGATCGCACCGACGCCGTAGACGAGCGCCGCAGCCAGCGCCGCGCCGGCGAGCGCGAACCAGACGTAGGCACCCGGGCTGGTCACCCCGAGCAGGGTTATCGCCAGGACGACGGCGAGCGAGGCACCCGCGTTGACCCCCAGGAGCCCGGGGTCGGCGAGCGGGTTGCGGGTGACGCCCTGCATGACGGTGCCCGCCAGGCCGAGGGCGGCGCCGGCCACCAGGCCGACGACGGTGCGCGGAACGCGCTGGTCGATCACGACGTCGTGGTCCGCGTTGCCGGGCACCCGGTGGAGCAGCGCGTCGAGGACGTCGCCGGGCGCGACGTCACGGGCCCCGAGCGCGAGGGAGGCGAGCACGACGACGCCGAGGAGGGCGACGGCGGCGAGCAGACCGGCGCGCAGGGCGGCGGCGTCCCGCCTCGCCGGGGCGGTCGCGGGCGCGCGGCCGCCGAGGACGGTGGTCATCCGCGCGGGTCCTACTGCGCCTCGGCGCGGCCGAGACGCCAGTACCCCATGAACGCGACCCGGCGGCGGCACACGCCCACCTCGGAGACGAGGAGGCGGCGCAGGGACTTGACCGTGCCCGCCTCGCCCGCGAACCAGGCGTAGAAGTCGCTGCCGCAGCGCGCCCCGCGCCCGCAGCGGTCGTGCGGCAGCACGCGCACGACCGGGGAGTCCCAGAGAAGCTCATGGTCGACGTCGACGTCCTCGAGCGGCTGGTCCTCGACCGCCAGCGCGGAGGCGACCACACGGGCGTGGCCGTCGATCCACCGGCGCACGGCCGGCACGAGCAGCGCCCCGTGCGGCTGGGCCTCGCGGGCCAGCCAGGTGATCTCGGCGTGCTCGGGAAGTGCCACGTCGAGGACGTCCTCGGCGGTGGGGACCTCGACGAACGCGCGTGCCCGGCGGCCCGCGGGGAGCGTCTCGAGGATGGAGCAGATGGCGGGGACGGCGGTCTCGTCCCCGGCGAGGAGCAGCTCGGTCGCGGTGCCGGGTGCCCAGTCGATCCCGATGTGCGACTCGCGCGAACGGGCGTCCGGGCCGACGAGGATCACCTCGTCGCCCGGCGCGGCGGCGGTCGCCCACCGGCAGGCCGGTCCGCCGTCGTCGTGGACGACCATGTCGACGTCGACCTCGCCGAGCTCGGGGCGGACGTGACGGACGGTGTAGGTGCGGAAGGGCCCACGCTCGTCCTCGGGCAGGTCGCGCCAGCGGGCGTACCAGGTGCCGGCCCGCAGCGTCTCCGGGTCCTCGGCGCCGACGTCGCAGAGGCGGCCGTCGACCGGGAGGACCAGCTTCACCCGCTGGTCGAGGCCGTCGGTGCCGAACCAGCGCAGGTCCTCGCCCGTGAACGTCACCCGGGTGAAGTGCGGCGTGAGCCGGGCGACGCGAGCGACGCGCACGGCGAACGGGCGGTAGGCCGGGCGGTCGTCCTTGACGACCTCCGGCGTGACGCGCGTCGCTGAGGTAAGCATTGCCTAACCATATAACGCCACTCGTAAGTGCCGTAATACCCGGCGGTTCTCACCGGTTTCGAACGCCCATGACCTGGATCACATTGCGGAAAGGCAGTACCTTCGGGTATGCGCATCTCCGACGTGCTCCGACGCAAGGGTGACAGCGTGGTCACCATCCGCCGCGACGCGACGGTCGCCGAGCTCCTGGACCTGCTCACCGAGCACCGCATCGGCGCGGTGGTCGTCTCGGACGGGGAGGGGCGGGTGGACGGCATCGTCAGCGAGCGGGACGTGGTCATCCACCTCCGGCGCGCCACCGCACCGCCCCTCGAGGAGAAGGTGGGGGCGATCATGACCACCGAGGTCACCACCTGCACACCCGCTGACGACATCGAGAGCCTCGCGCGCACGATGACCGAGCGGCGCGTCCGGCACCTGCCCGTCCTGGTGGACGGGCGGCTGGCCGGCATCGTCAGCATCGGCGACATCGTCAAGCAGCGGCTCGACGAGCTGCAGGACGAGCGTGACCAGCTCGTGGACTACGTCCAGCAGGGACGCCCCGCGCCGCACTGAGCGGCGGCCGCCCGGCGCGCACCGGCCCGCACGGCGGAGGGCGGCCGGCGCACGTGGCACGATCGGCCCGTGGGAGCGCGACGGGTGGTGTGCTGCGGGCTGACGACGATCGACGTCACGCAGGTGGTCGAGCGCGTGCCCGGACCTGACGAGAAGGTCGTGGCCGCCTCCCTCGCCGTCGAGGTCGGCGGACCGGCGGCGAACGCCGCCCGCACCGCCGCCGCCCTGGGGGCGCCGACGACGCTCGTGACCGCCCTCGGCACCGGCACGCTCTCGGACCTGGCGCGCGCCGAGCTCGCCGCGGCGGGCGTGACGGTCCTCGACCTTGCCGACGACGGCGCCCCTCCCCTCTCCACGGTCCTGGTGACCCGCGGCACGGGCGAGCGGGCCGTGGTCTCGACCAACGCCGTCGGGCGCCGGGTGGCCGCTCCCCCGCCGGACGCCCTCGACGGCGCCGGCGCGCTGCTCGTGGACGGTCACCTGCTCGCCGCGCAGACCGCGCTGGCCGCGGCCGCCCGGGCCCGCGGGACGACGGTGATCCTCGACGGCGGCTCGTGGAAGGACGGGCTGGAGGCCCTGCTGGCGGACGTCGACCTCGCGGTCCTCTCCGCGGACCTCGTGCCGCCCGGCCCGACCCGCGCGGCGGGGACGCCCGACGACGACGCCGTCCTCGGGGCGGTGGCCCGCCTCGGTCCGGCGCTCGTGGCACGCTCGCACGGCGGCGGCCCGGTCGCGGTGCTGCACGACGGCGTCCGCACGCAGCTGTCCGTGCCAGCCGTCGAAGTCGTGGACACGCTCGGCGCCGGGGACGTGCTGCACGGCGCGACCGCCGCGGCCCTCGCGGCCGGCGCGCCCTGGCTGGACGCCCTCGCGGAGGGCATCGAGGTCGCCAGCCGGTCGGTGCGGCACCCGGGGGCGCTCGGGTGGGCGGCTGCCGGGGCGCGGACCCGTTCGGCCCCGCCCGGGGGGAGCGGATAACGTCCGCCCCATGAGTCAGGCCCCCGGCAGCTCCCGGCGCGGCGTCGCGCCGTGGGTGCCGGCGGCGCTGGTGCTCACCCTCGTCGGCTGGGGCGGGAACCAGTTCACGCCGCTGATGCTCCTCTACCGCGACGCGCTCGGGCTCTCCTCGGTGACCGTCAACGCCGTCCTGGGTGTCTACGTCGTGGGCCTCGTCCCGGCGCTGCTGCTGGGCGGGCCGGCGTCGGACCGGCTCGGCCGACGCCCGGTCACCACCTGGGCCGTCCTCACGGCTCTTCTCGGATCCGCGATCATGGCCGCAGGCCCGTTGGGCCTGTGGCTGCTCTTCCCCGGGCGGTTCGTCACCGGGGTGTCGGTGGGGCTGGCCATGGCCGCCGCGACCAGCTGGGTCAAGGAGCTCTCCGCCCCGCCGTTCGACCACGCCGCCCCGGGCGCCGGCGCCCGGCGGTCGTCGGTCGCGCTCACGGCGGGGTTCGGGCTCGGCCCGGTCCTCACCGCGGCGATGGCCGAGTGGGCGCCCGCCCCCGAGGTGCTGCCGTACCTGCTGCACCTGGTGATCACGCTGCCCGGACTGCTGGTCCTGCGGGGCCTCCCGGAGCCCTCCCTGCTCAGCCCCCGGCGCGCGGCACCGCGCAGCATGGCGGCCCGCTCGGCCCGGTCGGTGCGCTTCCTGCGGGTCGTCGCCCCGGCCGCACCGTGGGTCTTCGGCGTCAACGCGGTCTCCTTCGCCGTCGTCCCGCTCGTCCTGTCCTCGGCGGTGGGCGGCCACGACCTGGCGTACGCGACCCTGCTGATCGCCCTGACCTTCGGGGCCGGGGTCGCCGTGCAGCCGCTCGCGCGGCGCCTCGACGACCGGGCGAGCGCACGGGCGCTGCTGGTGGCGCTCGGCGTCGTCGTCGTGGGGCTCGGGGTGACCACGCTGACCGCGGCGACGGCGAACCCGTGGCTGGGGATGGTGGGCTCGGTGGTCCTGGGCGCGTCGTACGGCATCAACCTGGTCTCCGGACTCCAGGAGGTGCAGCGCATCGCGGGCCCCGACGACCTCGGCGCCCTCACCGGGGTCTTCTACGCGCTTGGCTACGTCGGCTTCCTGATCCCCACGGTTCTCGCGCTGCTGGCCGGCTGGTTCGACCACGTGACGATGCTGGCGGCCCTGGTGGTGCTGGCGGGGGTGTGCCTCGCCGTCGTCGCGCGGTTCTCCCGGACGGGCCTGCCGGGTTCCTGATCAGCCCGCGCTGCCGGCGGTCAGGCGTCCCGCCAGTGCACCACGAGGTCGGCGCGGCGGCGCGTGCTCGCCACCAGCTCGGCGTTGCGCTGGTCCGACCCGCCTGCGAACGCCTCAGCGACCTCGGGCGGCCGGCCGTGCGCGAGGTGGCGGGCGAGCAGCCGGGCCCGCCGCGCGTCCTCGTCGACCGACACGTACCAGGTCTCGTCGAGGAGGCGGCGCAGCCGCTGCCACGGGTCCGTCGGGAGAAGCAGGTAGTTGCCCTCGGTGAGGACCACGGGGACGTCCGCCGGCACGGGTACGGCACTGCCGATCGGTTCCTCGAGGTGGCGGTCGAACAGCGGCGCGTAGACCGCCGGCGAATCGGGCCGCTGGACGCGGATGCGCCGGACGAGAGCGACGTAGCCGTCGGCGTCGAACGTGTCGGGCGCTCCCTTGCGGTCCGCCCGGCCGAGCCGCTCGAGCTCCGCCTGGGCGAGGTGGTACCCGTCCATCCCGACGACCGCCGAGGCGGTGCCGGCGCTCCCGAGCGCCTCCGCGAGCAGGGACGCCAGCGTGGACTTCCCGGCGCCGGGCGCCCCGACGATGCCGATGAGCGCGCGACCGTGCCGCTCGGGCCCGCCGGCGGCGCGCACCCGCTGGACGCGCTCGAGCAGGGCGTCCAGGTGGCCCGGCCCGGCGTGCACCGACCCCTGGCTCATGCCCGGCGCTGCGCCCGCGCGGACGCGTAGAGGCACACCGTGGCCGCCGTGGCGAGGTTGAGGGACTCGGCCAGGCCGTGGATCGGCACTCGCACGGCGGCGTCGCACAGGGCGCGCTCCTCCTCGGCGAGACCGTGGGCCTCGTTGCCGAAGACCCAGACGGTCGGCCCGGTCAGGTCCGGGGCGACCAGGGCGGTCGCGCTCAGCTCGTCCTCGGCCACCGGCAGGCCGGGCAGCCCTGCACGGTCCTGCAGGTCGTCGAGGTCCCACTCCCCCGCGCCGTCGGCTGCGAGGACGACCGGGCCGGACATGCCGCGCAGCGACGCCAGCACGGACGCCAGGTCGTGGCCCGTGACCACCGGCAGGTGGAACAGCGAGCCGGCGGTGGAGCGAACGACCTTGGGGTTGGTCAGCTCCACGCTGCCGGCGGCGAGGACGACGGCGTCCGCGCCCGCGGCGTCGGCGGCGCGGATGACGGCGCCGGCGTTCCCCGGGTCGTTCACCCGGGCCAGCACGGCGACGAGCCGGGGACCGGCACCGTCGCGGAGGGCCTGGAGGTCGGCGAGGGCGGGGGTCGTCGTCGGACCCTGCTCGTCGAGGACGGCGAGGACGCCCTGGGCGTCCTCGCTCATCGCGTGGAGGACCTCGGGCGTGGCGGTGTGGACGTAGCAGCCGCCGGCCAGGGCGGCCTCGACGATCTCCGGGTGGCGCCCCGCGGCCTCTGCGGTCAGGTAGACGTCGCGCACCTGGGCCGGCACGTGACGGACGGCCTCGCGCACCCCCTGCGGTCCCTCCACCACGAACTGGTGGTGCCGGGAACGCGCCGAGCGCCCGGACAGCCGGCTGACCCGTCGTACCCGCTCGGCGCGGGGGTTGGTCAGCTCGGTGTCCGGGCGCTCGGTCATGGCTTCATCCTGCCGGGGCAGGCGGCGCCGTCGGCTCAGGCAGCCGGGGCGTTGACGTCCGCCGGCAGGGCCTCGCGGGCGGTGGCGACAAGCGCGTTGAACGCGGCGATGTCGGTCACGGCCAGCTCGGCGAGCATGCGGCGGTCCACCTCGACGCCAGCGGCCTTGAGGCCCTGGACGAAGCGGTTGTAGGTCATGCCCTCCGCGCGGACCGCAGCGTTGATGCGCTGGATCCACAGCCGCCGGAAGTCACCCTTGCGGGCGCGACGGTCGCGGTAGGAGTAGGTCATCGAGTGAGTGACCTGCTCCTTCGCCTTGCGGTAGAGGCGCGAGCGCTGGCCGCGGTAGCCGCTGGCGCGCTCGAGGGTCGTACGGCGCTTCTTCTGGGCGTTGACCGCCCGCTTGACGCGTGCCACGTCAGTCTCCTAACAGTTTGGGGCGGCGTTACTTGCCGAGCAGCTTCTTGATCGTCCGGACGTCGGCGGGCGCGACGGCCTGGTCCTGCGAGAGGCGGCGGGTCCGCTTGCTCGACTTGTGCTCGAGCAGGTGGCGCTTGTTGGCCTGCTCGCGCATCAGCTTCCCGCTGCCGGTGACCCGGAAGCGCTTCTTGGCACCGGAGTGCGTCTTGTTCTTCGGCATGTCCGTCCCTCTGTCGTCCGCGCCGCCTCGACGGCACAGATCTGTCCTGCCCTGGACCCGGTGGGGCCCAGGGCGTCTTGCACGTTTCGTGACCGTCAGGCGGTCTCGGTGGCCGTCCCGGTCCCGGGAGCCTCGGCCGGAGCGCCGGCGTCGGCGGTCGCGGCACCCTCGTGCCGCTCGGCCTTCTTCGCGGCCCGCTCCTCCTCGCGCTTCTTGCGCTGCTCGACCATGGCCTCGGCCTTCTTCTTGTGCGGACCGATGACCATCGTCATGTTGCGCCCGTCGAGGCGCGGGGAGGACTCGACCGAGCCCAGGTCGGAGACGTCCTCGGCCAGACGCTGCAGCAGTCGCATGCCCATCTCGGGACGGGACTGCTCGCGGCCGCGGAACATGATCATGACCTTGACCTTGTCGCCACCCTTGAGGAACCGCACCACGTGACCCTTCTTGGTCTCGTAGTCGTGCGGGTCGATCTTCAGGCGGAACCGGATCTCCTTGAGGACGGTGTTCGCCTGGTTGCGACGGGCGTCGCGCTCCTTGATCGCCGACTCGTACTTGAACTTGCCGAAGTCCATGAGCTTGGCGACGGGCGGGTGCGCGTCCGGCGCGACCTCGACCAGGTCGAGGTCAGCCTCCTGCGCCAGGCGCAGGGCGTCCTCGACCCGGACAACGCCGACCTGCTCTCCTGCGGGGCCGACGAGCCGGACCTCGGGAACGCGGATCCGGTCGTTGATGCGGGGCTCGCTGATGCTGTGCTCCTCTACGTCGTCGCTCGCGACCGCCGTAGGACGAAGAAGGCCTCCGTCGTGCGGTCGCACGCGGAGGCCTCGAGGTCTGTGCCGCACGTGGTCGCCAGAGGCGGCCCCGTACGGGCACGGCCGAGGGCGAGCCCTCGGCGACCTGAACCCGGCCTCTGTGCCGCCTGACGGCGGTGCGAGACCAAGGTGGGAGAATCTCCGCTTGCGCACCAGGGACTGCTCCCTGGTCGGTCAGTGGAAAAGACTAGCACGGGCGACGACCACGGTCCCGGTGTCGCGCGCGTGGTGCGGGCCACAGCACGGGACGACGGCGGGACGCGGCTCCGGCCTTCCGTCGGCCCCGCCCGCCGGTCAGGCGTGCTTGCCGCCCGCCGGCCTGGCCTCCTGCGCCGCGGGCAGCATCTGCTCGAGCTCCTCGAGCCACGCGTCGGCCTTGCTGTCCGACGGCGCCCGCCACTCCCCGCGCGGCGACAGCGCCCCGCCGGCCATGACCTTGGGGCCGTTGGGCAGCGCCGTCCGCTTGAACTGGGCGAAGCCGAAGAACCTCTTGAGGAAGACCTCGAGCCACCGGCGGATCTCGGTGAGGTCGTACGCGAAGTGGGCGTCCTCCGGGAAGCCGGGCGGCCACGTCCCGGCCTCCGCGTCCCGCCAGGCGTGGTGGGCGAGGAAGGCGATCTTGCTCGGCCGGAACCCGTGACGCAGCACGTAGAACAGGGTGAAGTCGTGGAGGTTGTACGGCCCGATCGAGGCCTCGGTGCTCTGCACCTCCTCGTCCTCGCCCGCGGGGACGAGCTCGGGCGTGATCCTCGTGTCCAGCACGGACTGGAGGACGGCGGCGGCGTGCTCGTCGACCTCGCCGGAGGCGATGACCCACCGGACGAGGTGCTGGATGAGCGTCTTGGGCACCCCGGTGTTGACGGCGTAGTGCGACATCTGGTCGCCGACGCCGTAGGTGCACCAGCCGAGGGCCATCTCCGAGAGGTCGCCGGTGCCGACGACGATCCCGTTGTTCGCGTTCGCCAGCCGGAAGAGGTAGTCCGTGCGCAGCCCGGCCTGGACGTTCTCGAAGGTGACGTCGTAGACCGGCTCCCCCTGGGCGAAGGGGTGGCCCATCTTCTCGAGCATCTCGCGCGCCGCGGGCCGGATGTCGATCTCCTCGAAGGTGATACCGAGGGCCTCCCCGAGCGCGTGGGCGTTGGACTTCGTGTGCTCGCTCGTGGCGAAGCCCGGGAGGGTGTACCCCAGGATGTCCGTGCGCGGGCGGCCGAGCCGGTCCATCGCGCGCGCCGCCACCAGGAGCGCGTGCGTGGAGTCCAGGCCGCCCGAGACGCCGATGACCAGCTTCGGCTCGCCGATGTACCGCATCCGCTGCTCGAGCGCGGAGACCTGGATGTTGAAGGCCTCGTAGCAGTCGAGGGCGAGGCGGTCCGGGTCGTCCGGCACGAACGGGAAGCGGTCGACGTGGCGCCGCAGGCCGACGTCGGTGCGCGGGGCGTCCAGGGCGAAGGGCACCGCCCGGAAGGCGTCGGTCCGGGCGGCGTGGGTGCGGCGGTTGTCGTCGAAGGTGCCCATGCGCATGCGCTCCTGCCGCAGCAGGTCGACGTCGACGTCGGCCACGGCCCGTCGCGGCCCGTCGGGGAAGCGCTCGGTCTCCGCGAGGAGCACGCCGTTCTCGTAGATCATCGTCTGCCCGTCCCAGGACAGGTCGTTGCTCGACTCGCCCTGGCCGGCCGCCGCGTAGACGTAGGCGGCCAGGCAGCGGGAGGAGGCCGAGCGGCACAGCAGGTGCCGGTCCTCGGCGCGCCCCACCGTGATGGGGCTGCCGGAGATGTTGACCAGCACGGTCGCACCGGCCAGGGCGGCCTCGGCGCTCGGCGGCACCGGGACCCACATGTCCTCGCAGACCTCGACGTGCACGACGAACCCCGGCACGTCGACCGCCTCGAAGAGCAGCTCGGTGCCGAACGGGACCGAGACATCGCCGAGGACGAGGACCTGCTCGCGCACGTCGTCGCCGGGTGCGAAGTGCCGGCGCTCGTAGAACTCCCGGTAGGTCGGCACCAGTGACTTCGGCACGACGCCGAGCACCTCGCCGCGGTGGATGACGACCGCCGTGTTGTACACACGGTTGCGGTGACGCAGCGGTGCGCCGACGACCAGGACGGGCAGCAGGTCCGCGCTCGCCCGGGCGATCTCGCCCACCGCCTCCACCACACCGTCCAGGACGGCGTCCTGGAGGAAGAGGTCGTCGATGCTGTAGCCGCTCAGGCACAGCTCGGGGAAGACGGCAAGCGCGACGGCGTCGTCGTGGCACGCCCGCGCCTGCTCGATCACGGCCTCCGCGTTGCGGCGCGGGTCGGCGATCGCGATCGGGATCGTGCAGGCGGCGGTGCGGACGAAGCCGTGGTCGTAGGCGGAGTCGAAGCTCCGGGTGCGTGCGGATGTCATGCGGCCGAGTCTGTCAGGGCGCGGCGCTCCCCCGCCTCCCGAGCACGTGCGCGACACGCACGTGCCCGGCCGGGCACGGGGTCAGGCGACCTGGGTGGGCGCGAGCTCGAGAGAGTCGACGCGCTCGCGGAGCACCGGGTGCTCCGACAGGGCGCGGCTGGTGCGCGCCACGACGTCCCGCAGCTGCTCCGGCCCCAGGCCGGCCCGGACGGCGACGACGACCCGCAGCTCGGCGGTGCCGCCGCGCTCGAGCCGGACGCCGAGGAGCTCGGTGATGCCGCGCAGGGCGTCCACGGCCACCCCCGGGAGCTCGGGGTCGGCCCAGGACGGCGTCCACGGCAGCTGCTGGGCGAGCGCCCACACGGCGGGGCGCGGGACGAGGACGGTGACGTCGCTGCCGGGGTCGAGGACGAGCAGCGAGTCGCTCTCCTGCACCGCGGACAGCGCGGCGCGGGTGGCCTCGACCGGCACCGGCCGGGAGCCGGGGTTCCAGGCCTGCATCGCCGCCACGGAGGAGAAGACCGGCAGGGCGGAGCGGCCGTCGGGCGCGCGCACGGAGACCATGGCCGCGGACGCCATGGCGTCGCCGCTGCGGTCCCCGGTGCGGAACTTGTCCGCCGCGTGCGGGGCGACGTTGCCGTCGGCGTCCGTGCCGGGGTGCTCGTGGGCCACCACCGGCACGATGACGCGGCCGGTCCGCATCGCCTCGACCACGGCGACCACGCGTGCGCCGTCGTCCTCCTGGGCGAGGGCGGCCGCCATAGCGGGCTGGACCCGACCGTCGTCGCCGGAGAAGGGGTTCGGCTTGAGCGCCCGGCCGGCCCAGGGCTGCCCGGCGGAGTCGGTCAGCGGGAGCCCGTGGCCGTGCCCGGCGTGGCCGCCCTGCTGCGGGCCGTGGCCGTGGCCTTGGCCGTCGTGCTGCGTGCTCACGGCCGTCCCGCGACGTCGAGCGCCTGGGAGAGGGTGAACGCGCCGGCGTACAGCGCCTTGCCGACGATGGCGCCCTCGAGCCCCACCTCGGTCAGGCCGCGCAGGGTCTCGATGTCGTGGAGGTTCGCCACGCCGCCGGAGGCGACGACCGGGGCGTCCGTGCGGGCGCACACCTGCCGGAGCAGCTCGACGTTGGGGCCGCGCAGGGTGCCGTCCTTGGTGACGTCGGTGACGACGTAGCGGGCGCACCCGTCGGACTCGAGGCGGTCGAGCACCTCCCACAGGTCACCGCCCTCCTTGGTCCAGCCGCGGGCGGCGAGCGTCGTGCCGCGCACGTCGAGGCCGACGGCGATGCGGTCGCCGTGGCGGGCGATGGCCCGCGAGGTCCACTCGGGGTTCTCCAGGGCCGCGGTGCCGAGGTTGACCCGGCGCGCGCCGGAGTCGAGGGCGCGCTCGAGGGAGTCGTCGTCGCGGATGCCGCCCGAGAGCTCGACCTTCACGTCCAGCTCGGCCACGATCCGCGCGAGGAGGTCGTGGTTCGAGCCCCGCCCGAACGCGGCGTCGAGGTCGACGAGGTGGATCCACTCCGCGCCCTCCTCCACCCAGGCGGCGGCGGCCTCGGCCGGGTCGCCGTAGGCGGTCTCGGACCCGGCCTCGCCCTGGAAGAGGCGGACGGCCTGCCCCTCCACGACGTCGACGGCGGGCAGCAGCTCCAGGCGCGGTGCGCTCATGTGACTCTCTTCCTCAGCGGCCCAGGGAGTTGACCCAGTTGCGCAGCAGCTGGGCACCTGCGTCGCCGGACTTCTCGGGGTGGAACTGTGTGGCGCTCAGCGCGCCGTTCTCGACGGCGGCCACGAACGGCACGCCGTGCTCGGCCCACGTCACCAGGGGCGGCTCCAGCGGGGAGTCGCCGCCCAGGGCCGCGGCCGGGTCGGTCTGCACGGCGTAGGAGTGGACGAAGTAGAACCGCTCGTCCGCGACGCCGTCGAAGAGGACCGACCCCTCCGGGGCGCGGACCGGGGACCAGCCCATGTGGGGCACGACGGGGGCGTCGAGCCTGACCACCTCGCCCGGCCACTGGTCCAGGCCGGGCGTGCGCACGCCGTGCTCGTCGCCCGCGGTGAACATCACCTGCAGGCCGACGCAGATGCCCAGCACGGGGCGTCCGCCCGCGAGACGGCGCTCGATCAGCTGGTCGCCGCGCACGGCGCGCAGCTGCTCCATGACGGCGGCGAAGGCGCCCACCCCGGGCACGACGAGGCCGTCCGCCTCGGCGACGGCCGCGGGGTCCGCGGTGAGCTCGACGTCGGCGCCCACCCGCTCGAGCGCGCGCACGGCGGAGCGGACGTTCCCCGAGCCGTAGTCCAGGACGACGACGCGGCGGCTCACGGCTTCCTCCGGCGCAGGCCCCGGCCGAACATGCGGGCGGCCTTCCACCGCGGCAGGGTGCCGGAGCGCTGGTGGCCCTTGACGGCGTCGGGGCGGGTGCGGCCGAGGATGAGGTCCTCGATCACCTGGTCCGCGCCGGCGAGGATCAGGCCCGCCGGGACGTCACCCTCGGGCTCGCCGGAGGTGTACCGCCTCGCGCTGACCTGCCCCGACAGGCCCGCCTCGATGCCGACGTCGGTGGCGAGGTCGGCCACCAGGAGCACGACGCCCGCCCGTGAGAGCCGCGAGAGGTTCTTCGCGAGGTCCTCGGCCTCGGGCGGGAAGCCGCCGTCCTCCCCGCCGAGCAGCTGGGAGATGTCCCAGTCGTCGGCGGGCGCCTTCGGGGCGACCTCGAGCGCGGCGACCGCGCCGGAGGAGGAGGGCACAACGTCGACGTCGATGCCCGCCATGGCGCACAGACCGGCCAGGGCGGGCGCGGACGCCACGGGGGTCAGCACGAGGGCGAGCTTGCCGGGGACCGTCGGGGCGGCGGTCGGGACCGCCACGTCGGGGTCGCCGGCCGGCACGCCGTCGTCGGCGGCGTCGCCCGGTGAGGGAGCAGCGCCGCCGTCGGCCCCGGCGTCGGCCCCGGCGTCGGCCCCGGCGTGGCCGGCCGCGGCGTCGCCGGCTCCGGCGTCGGTGGCGGACGCGCGGTCCGGGCCGCCTGCCGACCGGTCGTGGCCCTCGGCCTCGGGGACGTCGTCGAGGGCGCGCAGCATCCGCTCGACGTCGGCCTCGGTCAGCGGGGCGTCATCGCCGCGTGGGTCGCCGGGACTGGTCACAGAGCTCCCTTCGTGGAGGGCACGCCCTCGACGCGCGGGTCGAGGGCGACAGCGGCGCGCAGGGCGCGCGCGAGGGCCTTGAACTGGGCCTCGACGATGTGGTGCGGGTCGCGGCCGGACAGCACGCGCACGTGGAGGCAGATGCCGGCGTGGTGCGCGATGGACTCCAGGACGTGACGCGTCAGCGAGCCGGTGAAGTGGCCGCCGATCAGGTGGTACTCCTGCCCGGCGGGCTCGCCGGAGTGCACGAGGTAGGGGCGGCCGGAGACGTCCACGACCGCCTGCGCGAGGGCCTCGTCGAGCGGCACCAGGGCGTCGCCGAACCGGGCGATGCCCTTCTTGTCCCCGAGCGCCTGGCGCAGGGCCTGGCCGAGGCTGATCGCGACGTCCTCGACCGTGTGGTGCGCGTCGATGTGGGTGTCGCCGGTCGCCTGGACGGTGAGGTCGATGAGCGAGTGCTTGCCCAGCGCGGTGAGCATGTGGTCGTAGAACGGCACGGTCGTGGAGATGTCCGTCCGCCCGCTCCCGTCGAGGTCGATCTCGACGACGACGTCGGACTCCGACGTCGTGCGCGCCACGCGCGCCGTCCGCCGCCCGGTCTGCGTCTGCACTGCCTGCGTCTGCACGGTCACCAGCCCAGCACCTCCTCCAGCGCCGCCCGGAAGGCGGCCGTCTCCTGCGGCGTCCCGACGGACACGCGCAACCAGCCCTCGGGCCCGACCTCTCGGATCAGGACGCCGCGTTCCAGCAGACCATTCCACACCTCATGGCGGTCGGGGAAAAGTCCGAACAGGACGAAGTTGGCGTCCGAGTCCGCCACGCGCAGCCCGTGGCCGCGCAGCCACTCCACCAGCGCGTCACGCTCGGCACGCAGCGAGGCGACCTGGCTCATCAGCTCGTCCCGGTGGCTCAGGGCGGCGAGCGCCGCGGCCTGGGTCACGGCGGAGAGGTGGTAGGGCAGGCGCACCACGCGCAGGTGATCCACCAGGGCCGGCGTCGCCGCGAGGTAGCCGAGCCGCAGCCCCGCCATGCCGAAGGCCTTGGACATCGTGCGGGAGACGGCCAGGTGGGGGTGGCGGGCCAGCAGGGTCAGGGCGCTGGAGACGCCCTCCCGGCGGAACTCGCCGTAGGCCTCGTCGACCACGACGACGGCGGCCGTGGGGGTGCCGTCGGCCGTGCGAGGGCCGGCCGTCGCGGCCGCCTCGCAGATCGCCTCGACGGCCTCCAGCGGCAGCGCGGTGCCGGTGGGGTTGTTGGGGCTGGCCAGGAGGATGACCGCGGGCCGGTGCTCCGTGATCTGCTGGCGCGCGTGGTCCAGGTCGAGGGTGAAGTCCTCCTCGCGGCGGCCGGCGACCCACTCGGTGAGGGTGTCGCGGGCGTACTCGGGGTACATCGAGTACGTGGGTGCGAAGGAGAGCACCTTGCGGCCCGGCCCGCCGAAGGCCTGGAGCAGGTGGAGCATGACCTCGTTGGAGCCGTTGGCGGCCCATATCTGCTGTGCGGCGAGGGAGACCCCGGACTCGACGCGCAGATACTCGGCCAGCTCGGCGCGCAGCTCGTGGAAGTCCCGGTCGGGGTAGCGGTTGAGCCCGTGCGCAGCCTTGGCCACGGCGTCCGCGATGTCCGCGACGACCGCCTCCGACGGCGGGTACGGGTTCTCGTTGACGTTGAGCAGGACGGGGACGTCAAGCTGCGGCGCGCCGTAGGGCTCGAGGCCCTCCAGGCCCGGGCGCAGCGGCAGGCGGACCTGCGCGGTGGGGGTCTCGGCGGGGGTGGTCACGGAGGGAAGTCTAGGCCGCGCCCGCACGCGGGCCGCGTCCGCGTCCGGCCGGGGAGACGTGGGGTGAGCACCGCCACGCCGATCGCGGTCAGGCCCGCCGTTGGCCGACGGCGAAGATGCGCCGGAACGGGAGCGGGACCCCCATCGGCGCGCGTGGGTAGGCGGCCGCGAGCGCGGCGCCGTACCGGTCGAGGAGGTCGGCCTCGCGCGCCGGGCCGAGCCGACCGAGCACCGGCCGCAACCCGGTGCCGCGCATCCACTCGAGGACGGGGGCGTCGAGCTCGCCCGCCGGGTCGAGCAGGTGGAGATACGTGGTCTCCCAGGCGTCGACGGCGCACCCGGCCGCGTGCAGCGCCGCGGCGTAGCCGGCCGGGTCCTGCGCCTCGTCGCCCAGCAGGAGCTGCGTCAGCTCCGGCCCCTCGGGGAGCCGCTCGACGAGGCCCCGCAGGAGCGTGTGGCTCGGGGCGCCGGCGTTGCCGGGCACCTGGAGGGCGAACCAGCCCCCGGGCGCGAGGTTCTCCACCCAGCCGGGCAGGAGCTCCAGGTGCCCAGGCACCCACTGGAGCACCGCGTTGGTGACGACGACGTCCGGCCGGCCGGGCGCCTGCCAGTCCCTGATGTCGGCCCCCACCCAATCGATGCGCCCGTCCGGGTCGGAGCGGCGGGCGCGCTCGAGCATCTGCGGCGAGGAGTCGACGCCGAGGACACGGGCCCGCGGCCAGCGGGCGGCGAGCGGGCGGGTGGAGGCGCCGGTGCCGCACCCGAGGTCGACGACCAGCGCGGGGTCGTTCGCTCCCACCCGGGCGAGCAGGATCTGGACCGGCCGGGCGCGGTGCGCGGCGAACCGGTCGTAGGCCGTGGCGTCCCAGCTGGTGCGCGCGTCCGTCTGCCTCGTCATGGCGTCATGCTGGCGCATCCGGCTGCCTCGCGCCCGGCACGGACCGCCACCGACGGGCGTCGGCCGCGACGCCGACCGGGTGTGGGCGGGCCGCGAGAAGGTGGCGGCGTTCGTGAGAGCGTGGAGGGTCCGAGGAGAGGGAGCACCATGACCGAGAACGCAGCGGCGACGGACGCCGGCCCGAAGCGGGCGACCGGCACGACGGCCGACGGCCGCCCCCAGGACTCGTCCGCCCTGCGCGGGCAGGCCGAGGCGGCGCTGCGTGCCCTCGTGGGCCGTGACGACGCTCGCCTGCGCGAGGACCAGTGGACCGCCGTCGAGGCGCTGGTGGCCGACCGGCGGCGCGCACTGGTGGTCGAGCGGACGGGCTGGGGCAAGTCGGCCGTGTACTTCGTGGCCACCGCGCTGCTGCGGGCCGGCGCCGCGGGGCGCCCGCCCGCGGGGCCCACGGTCATCGTGTCCCCGCTCCTGGCCCTCATGCGCGACCAGATCGCGGCCGCCTCCCGGGCCGGCATCCGCGCAGTCACCATCAACTCCGCCAACGTCACGGAGTGGGACGAGGTCCACGCGGCGATCGCGGCGGGCGAGGTGGACGTGCTCCTGTGCTCTCCCGAGCGGCTCAACAACCCCGGCTTCCGCGACGAGGTCCTCCCCCGGCTCGCGGCGAGCGCGGGGCTGGTGGTCGTCGACGAGGCGCACTGCATCTCCGACTGGGGCCACGACTTCCGCCCCGACTACCGGCGGATCCGCACGCTGCTCGGCGACCTGCCCGACGGCATCCCGGTGCTCGCCACGACCGCGACGGCGAACGCCCGGGTGAGCCAGGACGTCGCGGAGCAGCTCGGGGTGGGCCGGCACGACGACGGCGTGCTGGTGCTGCGCGGCTCGCTGGACCGGCCGTCGCTGCACCTGGGCGTGCTGCCCCTGCCCGACCACTCCAGCCGCGTCGCGTGGCTCGCGGACCAGCTCGGCCGGTGGGACGGGTCCGGCATCGTCTACACCCTCACCGTGGCGGCGGCCCAGGGGGTGGCCGAGCAGCTCCGCGCCGCCGGGCACGACGTGCGGGCCTACACCGGTCAGACGGACACCGCCGAGCGGGAGCAGCTGGAGGCGGACCTGAAGGAGAACCGGGTCAAGGCCCTGGTGGCCACCTCGGCGCTCGGCATGGGGTTCGACAAGCCCGACCTCGGCTTCGTGGTCCACCTGGGCGCCCCGTCCTCCCCCATCGCCTACTACCAGCAGGTCGGCCGCGCCGGCCGCGGCGTGACGCGCGCCGACGTCGTCCTCCTGCCCGGGCAGGAGGACCGGGACATCTGGAACTACTTCGGCTCGCTGGGCTTCCCGCCCGAGTCGGCGGTGCGGGAGACGCTCGCCGCGCTGGCCGAGGGCGGGACGATGTCGACCGCCCGCCTCGAGACGCAGGTGGACCTGCGCCGCAACCGGCTCGAGACGATGCTCAAGGTGCTCGACGTCGACGGCGCGGTCCGCCGCATGCGCGGCGGCTGGGAGGCCACCGGGGCGGCGTGGACCTACGACGCCGAACGCTACGCCCGGGTCGAGGCCACCCGGCTGCAGGAGCAGCAGGCGATGGTGGACTACCAGCGCCTGGCGGCGGGGGCCTGCCGCATGGCGTTCCTGCGCCACCAGCTCGACGATCCCGACCTGGCGGAGGGCTGGCGGTGCGGGCGCTGTGACCTGTGCGGGGGCCTGGCTCTTGAGGCCGGCGTCGACGCGTCAGCGGTCCAGCAGGTGCGCGCGGCCCTCGACCGGCCCGGACTGGAGATCTCCCCGCGGCGGCAGTGGCCGACCGGGATGGACGCGCTGGGCCTGGACCTGCGCGGCAAGATCCCGGAGGACGAGCGGGCCGAGCCGGGGCGGGCGCTCGCCCGCCTCGACGGGCTCGGTTGGTCCGCGCCGC
The DNA here is from genome assembly GCF_039537705.1 of Georgenia daeguensis. NCBI lineage: Bacteria > Bacillati > Actinomycetota > Actinomycetes > Allobogoriellales > Allobogoriellaceae > Georgenia > Georgenia daeguensis. The sequence continues at coordinate 247,412 of NZ_BAABBA010000004.1, read as the reverse complement.
TGCGCGAGCTGCTCGAGCCGCCCAGGGGCCCTCGGGACGACGGCGAGGCCGGTGACTCCGGCGCGGGCGGCGGCGCGGGTGGCGGTCAGGAGGCGGCCCACGGCCACGACGGCCTCCTGCCGACGGCCCTGCGGCGTCCGGTCCAGCAGGTGCTCGAGGACTGGGCCGGAGCACTGCGCCGTGGCGACGGCTCCGCGGGGGTGGACGGCGTCGTGATCGTCGACTCCGCCACGCGCCCGCAGCTGGTGCGGCACCTGGCCCAGGGGGTGGCGCACGTGCTCGGCGCCCCGCTGGTCGGCGCGGTCGCGCCCGCCCCGGACCGCCCGGCCGGCCGGCACGACGTCAACTCCGCCCAGCGGCTCGCGGGCATCCAGCGCCGCCTGCACCTGGAGCTGTCCGAGGCCGCGCGGGCCGGCCTGCCGGGGCGGACGGTGGTGCTGGTGGACGACTTCACCGACTCGGGCTGGACGCTCGCCGTCGCCGCTCGTCTTCTCCGGCAGGCCGGCGCGTCCGCCGTCCACCCGTTCGTGCTCGCGCAGCGCTGAGCTCAGCGCTGCGGCGAGAGTCGTCCGCGCCGCAGGGCCAGAGGCAGGGTCAGCAGGGAGAGCGCTCCTGCCGCGAGCATGGCGACGGGGAAGGACGTCCCCGCGGCGACCACGCCGACCACGACCGAGCCGAGCCCCGTGCCGGCGTCGAAGCCGATGTTCCACACCGCGCTGGCCGAGCCGTAATGCGGCCGGCTCACCGACGCGAAGGTGACCACCAGCGTCAGGTTCTGCAGCGCGCCGTAGCTGACGCCGACCAGGGCGGTGCCGGCGAGCAGCGCCGGCACGCTGGTCGCCTGCGGGTCCCGGACCGCCCAGGCGATGACCGCCATGCCCGCCGCCGTGCTGAGCACGAGCGGCCAGATGAACCGCTGGGCGCCGTACCGGTCGGCGAGCGAGCCGACCCGCCAGCGGGTGAGCGCGGCGGTGACGCTCATGAGGAGCAGGGCCAGCACGGTGAGGGGTGCGCTGCTGCTCATCTGGGCCATGAAGGTGATCAGCGCCCCGCCGGCCAGGGTCACGCCGAGCAGCAGGATCATCGGCCGGAGCAGGCGCACGTAGGGTGCCCGCTTCGGCTGCTCGGGGATGTGGCGAAGCATCCTCGCCAGGCGGACAGCCGGCACGACGCCCACCACGGGCAGCCCCGCCAGGGCGAAGACCACCCAGAAGTCCAGCCGCTCGGCGATCCAGGGCGCCCCCGCCAGCAGCAGGACCTGGGGACCCGCGATGGCGAGGCCGTAGGCGCCGATCGCCCTCCCCCGCTGTGCCGCCGGGACCAGCTCGGCGATCAGGGCGCTGCCGGTGACGGTCAGCACGCCGAACCCGAGCCCCCGGACGGCCGAGAGCGCCAGGGTGGGCCCGAGGTCGTCGGTCACGCCGTGGGCGAGCCCGGGAAGCCCCAGCAGGAGCATGCCGGCCACGAGCACCGGGGCCCAGCCGAGGCGCCGCAGGGCGGTGGGTACGACGAGCTGGGTCAGCACGGTGAAGAGCATGAGGACGCCGTTGACGAGGCCGGCGCCGCCGGCGTCGGCGCCGCCCCGGACCACCCAGAGCGGCGCGACGGGCAGCAGTGCGGCGTAGCCCGAGAAGCCGAGCACGGTCATCGCCAGGAGCAGCGGCATGCCCGGCGCCCGCAGGACGGAGCCGTTCATGGCCGCGTCGCGATGCGTACGAGCGCCACACGCTCGTCGATGTCGGCCGGCAGCGGGTCACGGGCACGCAGACCGGGGAGACCGACCACCCGGGCGACGAGGCGGGCGCGCAGGCGGTGCTCGTGCCGGTACCGGTCGAGGAGCTCGTGCGCCTCGGCGGCGGGCAGCAGGTGCGCGACCGCCCGGACGCCGGCCGTGCGCCCGCGCCAGAGCCGTACGCGCGGGTCGGCCTGGACGTTCCGGAACCACTGCGACCGCGACCCGTACCCGCACGGGACGACGACGGCGCCCGGCTCGGCGACCACGGTCTCGAGGACGACGTACCGGGGCAGACCTGACTTGCGACCGCGGTGCTCGACCATCACCAGCACACCCGCGAAGACCCAGCCGAAGCCCGCCCGGAAGAGCGGGATCGGGGCCCGGGCAAGCCACCGGGGGATGCGGCGCATCACTCGAAACGGGCGTTGACCGCCTCGGCGTGGCCCGGCAGGTCCTCGGAGACGGCCAGGGCGGTCAGCGGGGCGGCCAGCTCCTTCAGCGCGGTCTCGCCGTACTCGATCACCTGGACGGACTTGATGAAGGCGGTGACGTTCAGGCCGCTCGCGAACCGCGCGGTCCCTCCCGTGGGCAGCACGTGGTTCGACCCCGCGAGGTAGTCACCCAGCGGCACCGGGGAGTAGGGGCCGACGAAGATCGCTCCGGCGTTGCGGATGCGCCCGGCGACCGCCGCGGCGTCGGCGGTCTGGATCTCGAGGTGCTCGGCGCCGTAGGCGTCGGCGACGGCGATGCCCTGCTCGAGGTCCGCCACCAGAACCGTGCCGGACTGCGGCCCGGTCAGGGCGGTACGCATGCGGTCGGCGTGCTTGGTGGCGGGCACCCGGCGGGCGATCTCGGCGTCGACGGCGTCAGCCAGCTCGGGCGAGTCCGTGATCAGGACGGACGCGGCGGCGGGGTCGTGCTCGGCCTGCGACATCAGGTCCACGGCCACGTGCGCGGGGTTCGCGCTCGCGTCGGCCAGGACCGCGATCTCGGTGGTGCCGGCCTCGGCGTCGATGCCCACGGTGCCCATGACGGCCCGCTTGGCGGCGGCGACGTAGATGTTGCCCGGGCCGGTGACGACGTCGACCGGCTCGCAGAGGAGCTCGCCGGCGCCGCCGGCGGCGGCAAGGTCGGCGCGGTCCACGTCGTTCTCGACGCTGGCGCCGTAGGCGAGCATGGCCACGGCCTGGGCGCCGCCCGCGGCGTAGACCTCCCCCACGCCCAGCAGGGCGCACGCGGCGAGGATCACCGGGTGGGGCAGGCCGCCGAACTCCTTCTGGGGCGGCGAGGCGATGGCGAGCTGCTCCACGCCGGCCACCTGCGCGGCCACGGCGTTCATGACGACGCTGGAGGGGTAGACGGCCAGCCCGCCGGGCACGTACAGGCCGACGCGACGCACCGGCACCCAGCGCTGGCGCACGACGCCGCCGCCGGTGATCTCGGTGCTGGTCTCACGCGGCAGCTGGGCGGTGTGCCCGGCCCGGTTGTGCGCGATCGAGATCTCGAGCGCCTCCCGCACGGCGGGGTCGAGCCCGTCGAGCGCGGCCGCGATCTCGGCGGCCGGGACGCGCAGGTGCTCCGGGCGAACGCCGTCGAACCGCTCGGCGAGGTCCCGCAGGGCGGCCGCGCCACGCGCGCGCACGTCCCTCAGGACGGGCCGGATCTGCTCCAGGGCCCCTTCCACGTCCAGCGCCGCACGCGGCAGGGTGGCGGCCAGCTCGGCCGCGGTCAGGGTCTGACCTCGCAGGTCCGTGCGCTTGAGCATGATGGTAAGTCTAGGTGCGGAGCGGCGGCGCTCCGCCGGGGCTTCCGTCCGGGGACGCCGCCGGGTGGCCGGCCGCCACCACCTGGCAGGATCGGGCCATGAGAACCGACGACGTCCCCACGGTCCCCACGGAGGGAACCATCCGGCTGGGCCAGTTCCTCAAGCTCGCGAACCTGGCGGAGTCCGGCGCCCAGGCCCGGGAGCTCATCGCCGACGGCGAGGTGAGCGTGGACGGCGAGGTCGAGACCCGCCGCGGCCGTCAGCTCGCGGCCGGGATGCTCGTCGAGGTGGACCTGCCGACCGGGAGGGCTGCCGCCCGCGTGGGCTGAACCTCACCCCGACGCGACGTCGTCTCCTCGCCGAGATTTCGTGTCCCGCCCGCTCCGTTCCATCAGGCCGATGCAGGGTCAGTGCACCAGGCAGCTCGGCCCGAGCAGCGCCTTGAGGTCCCCGAACAGCGCCGGGGTGGGCTGCACGCGCAGGTTGTCCGCCAGCTTCATCACCGTGTGGCGGCCCGGGCTGGTCAGGCGCAGGCGCACCTCCGCCTGGCCGGGGTGGTTGGTGAGGATGCCGCGCAGCTGCTCGACCATCGGGCCGGTGCACCGGTTGGCGGGAAGCGTCAGGCTCACCGGCCCGTCCTCGGCGTTGGACACGTCCGGCAGCGTCATCTCCTGCGCGTAGATCGTGGGGATGTCGTCGCGGCGGTTGAGGCGGCCGCGAACGGTGACGATCGTGTCCTCGGCGAGCGCGGTGGAGACGGTCGCGAACGTCTGCGGGAAGAACAGCACCTCGATGGAGCCGGTGAGGTCCTCGACGGTGGCGATGGCCCACGGGTTGCCGTTCTTCGTCATCTTCCGCTGCAGGGAGGTGACCAGGCCGGCGATGTGGACGCTGGCGCCGTCGGGCCGGGCGTCGTCCTCGAGCAGGGACGCCACCTGGGTGTCGGCGGCCCGCTGGAGCACGTGCTCCAGCCCGGCGAGCGGGTGGTCGGACACGTACAGGCCCAGCATCTGGCGCTCGAAGGTCAGCTTGGCCTTCTTGTCCCACTCGGGCAGGTCGGGGATGTCGGGCGCGAAGCCGGCCGCGCCGCCGTCGTCGCCGCCGAGGCCGGCGAAGAGGTCGAACTGGCCCACGGCCTCGTTGCGCTTGACGTCCACGACGGCGTCGATGGCGTCCTCGTGCGCCGCCACGAGCGAGCGGCGGGTGTGTCCGAGGGAGTCGAAGGCACCGGCCTTGATGAGGGACTCGATGGTGCGCTTGTTGCAGACGACCGCGGGGACCTTGTCGAGGAAGTCGGTGAAGGAGGTGAAGTCCCCCTTCTGCTCCCGGGTCTCGACGATCGCCCGGACCACGTGCGCTCCCACGTTGCGGATCGCGGCCAGCCCGAACCGGATGTCGTTGCCGACCGGGGTGAAGTCGGCGGCGGAGGTGTTCACGTCCGGGGGCAGGACCGTGATGCCCATGTGGCGGCACTCGCCGAGGTACAGGCCCAGGCGGTCCTTGTTGTCCTGCGTCGAGGTGAGCAGGGCGGCCATGTACTCGGTCGGGTAGTTCGCCTTGAGGTAGGCGGTCCAGAACGAGACCACGCCGTAAGCGGCCGAGTGCGCCTTGTTGAAGGCGTAGTCGGAGAACGGCAGGAGGATGTCCCACAGCGTCTTGACGGCTTCCTTGGAGTAGCCGCGCTCGAGCATCCCCGCCTCGAAGCCGGCGTACTGCTTGTCCAGCTCCGCCTTCTTCTTCTTGCCCATCGCGCGGCGCAGCAGGTCGGCCTGGCCGAGCGTGAACCCGGCGACCTTCTGCGCGATGGCCATGACCTGCTCCTGGTACACGATCAGGCCGTACGTGGTGCCGAGGATCTCCTTGAGCGGCTCCTCGAGCTCGGGGTGGATGGGCTCGATCTTCTGCTGGCCGTTCTTGCGCAGCGCGTAGTTCGTGTGCGAGTTCGCACCCATCGGGCCGGGCCGGTACAGCGCGCCGACGGCGGAGATGTCCTCGAAGTTGTCGGGGCGCATGAGCCGCAGCAGGGTCCGCATGCCGCCGCCGTCGAGCTGGAACACGCCCAGGGTGTCGCCGCGGCCGAGGAGCTCGTACGTCTTGGGGTCGTCCAGGCCGAGAGTCTCGAGGTCGACCGGCTCCTTGCCGTTGACCACGAGGTTCTTCAGGGCGTCGTCGAGGACCGTGAGGTTGCGCAGGCCCAGGAAGTCCATCTTCAGCAGGCCCAGACCCTCGCAGGTCGGGTAGTCGAACTGCGTGATGATGGCGCCGTCCTGCGGACGGCGCATGATCGGGATGATGTCGATCAGCGGCGCGGAGGACATGATGACCGCGCAGGCGTGGACGCCCCACTGGCGCTTGATGCCCTCGAGGCCCTTGGCGTAGGAGACGATCTTCTGCGCCTCGGGGTCGGCGGCGTGGACCTGGCGGAACTCCTCCGCCTCGGCGTAGCGCTTGTCCTTCGGGTCGAAGATCCCCGAGAGCGTGATGTCCTTGCCCATGACCGACGGCGGCATCGCCTTGGTCAGCTTCTCGCCCATCGCGAAGGGGTAGCCGAGGACGCGGGAGGAGTCCTTCAGGGCCTGCTTGGCCTTGATGGTGCCGTACGTGACCACCTGGGCGACGCGGTCGTCGCCGTACTTCTTCGTCACGTAGTCGATGACCTCGCCGCGCCGGCGCTCGTCGAAGTCGACGTCGAAGTCGGGCATGGAGACGCGGTCGGGGTTGAGGAACCGCTCGAAGATGAGCCCGTGGTCCAGCGGGTTGAGGTCGGTGATGCGCATCGCGTAGGCGACCATCGAGCCGGCGCCGGAGCCACGGCCCGGCCCCACGCGGATGCCCTGGGACTTGGCCCAGTTGATGAAGTCGGAGACGACGAGGAAGTAGCCGGGGAAGCCCATCTGGGTGATGACGCCGACCTCGTACTCGGCCTGCTTGCGCACGTCGTCGGGAATGCCGTTCGGGAAGCGGTAGTGCAGTCCCTTCTCGACCTCCTTGACGAACCAGGAGTGCTCGTCCTCGCCCGCCGGGACCTCGAAGCGCGGCATGTAGTTCGCGCCCTGCGCGGCGGTGTGGAACTCCACCTCGCACTGCTCGGCGACGAGCAGCGTGTTGTCGCAGGCGTCCGGGTGGTCGCGCCACACGTCGCGCATCTCGGCGGCCGAGCGCACGTAGTAGGTGTCGCCGGTGAACCGGAACCGGTTCGGGTCGGCCAGGGTTGACCCGGAGTTGATGCACAGAAGGGCGTCGTGCGTGCTGTGGTCCTCGGCCTTGACGTAGTGGGAGTCGTTCGTGGCCAGCAGCGGGGCGCCGATGTCCTGGGACAGGCGCAGCAGGTCCGGGATGACGCGGGACTCGATGTCCAGGCCGTGCTGCATCAGCTCGACGTAGAAGTTCTCCTTGCCGAAGATGTCCTGGAACTCCCCGGCGGCCCGCCGGGCCTCCTCGTACTGGCCGAGCCGGATACGGGTCTGGACCTCCCCGGAGGGGCACCCGGTGGTCGCGATCAGGCCCTTGCCGTAGGTGGTGAGCAGCTCGCGGTCCATGCGCGGCGCCTTGCCCATCTGCCCGTCGAGCGAGGCGAGGGAGGCCATCCGGAACAGGTTGTGCATCCCCTCGGTGGTCCGGGCGAGCATGGTCATGTGCGTGTAGGAGCCCCGCGCCGAGACGTCGTCGTCGGACTGGGACTCGTCGCCCCAGCGCACGCGCGTCTTGTCCGCCCGCGCCGTCCCCGGGGTCAGGTACGCCTCGACGCCGATGATCGGCTTGATGCCCGCGCCGCGGGCCGTGCTCCAGAAGTCGTAGGCGCCGAACATGTAGCCGTGGTCGGTCATGGCGATGGCCTTCTGGCCCAGCCTGTCGACCTCGGCGAAGAGCGGGTTCAGCTTGGCGGCCCCGTCCAGCATCGAGTACTCGGTGTGGACGTGGAGGTGGACGAAGTCTTCCGAGGATCCTCCAGCAGCCATGCGCCCCAGTTTAGGTCGGGCCGCCGACACTTCCGTTCAGGCGCGGCGGCCGCGCCCGGCGTGCCGCCCGGGCCCGGCGTGTCGCTCCCCGGCGGGTCGTCCGGGAGCTCGCGATCCGCCGCGGACCGCGGGCTCGCGGGGTGGCCGGGATCACCCGGAGCGACGCGCCGGACCCCGCGGTCAGGACACGACGGTCCGGGCCATGTCCTGGTGCCAGATGCCCGCGTCGAGGTAGCGCTCGCCCGTGACCACCTCGTAGCCGAGCCGGCGGTAGAACTCCATCGCCACCTCCTGCGCGGAGAGCACGACGCGCACCGCGAGGCGCGGCCTCCCACCGGTCTCGGGGCCGTCCCGCGTCACCGCGTGCTCGGCGAGGGCCAGGGCCTCGATGGCGACGACGAGGCGGGCCCCGATGCCCTGGCCACGCGCGGCCGCCCGGACGGCGAGCCGGCCGAGATGCACCTCGCCCGGGTGGGCGGGGTCGGTGAGCAGCCGACCGGTCCCGACCGCCCCGCCGGTGTCGTCGAGCGCCAGCACGTGGGTGGTGCTCTCGGCGGTGTCGAGGTCGTCGATCTCCTCCTCGAGCGGCACGTGCTGCTCGTGGACGAAGACCTCCGTGCGCACGTCCCAGGCGCGCTCGAGCTGGGCGCGCTCGGTCACGCGGACGATCGTCACGCCGTCGGCGTCGTCGACGACGTCGGTGCCGGAGCTCTCGGGGGTGCTCGGCGGGGTCATCGTGCTCCCTCCCGCATGGCCGCGAGGGCGTCGGCGAGATCCTCGGGGTAGTCGCTGCTCACCTGCGTCCAGCGCCCCGTGGCGGGGTGCTCGAACCCCAGCCGGACGGCGTGCAGCCACTGCCGGGTCAGGTGCAGCCGCTCGGCCAGGCGTGGGTCGGCGCCGTAGGTGAGGTCGCCCACGCAGGGATGACGCACCGCGGCCATGTGCACGCGGATCTGGTGGGTGCGCCCGGTCTCGAGGTGGATCTCCAGGAGCGAGGCGCCGGCCATCGCCTCGAGGGTCTCGTAGTGCGTCACCGACTCCTTGCCGCCGGCCACGACCGCCATCTTGTAGGGGGCGGTCGGGTGCCGGCCGATGGGGGCGTCGACCGTGCCGGTGGACGGGTCGGGGTGGCCCTGGACGAGCGCGTGGTAGACCTTCTCGACCGTGCGCTCCTTGAAGGCGCGCTTGAGGACGCTGTACGCCAGCTCGGACTTGGCCACCACCATGAGCCCGGACGTGCCGACGTCGAGCCGGTGCACGATGCCCTGCCGCTCGGCGGCTCCGGAGGTGGAGATCCGGTGGCCGGCGGCGGCCAGCGCGCCGACGACGGTGGGCCCGTCCCAGCCCGGGGACGGGTGGGCGGCGACGCCGACGGGCTTGTCGACGACGACGACGTCGTCGTCCTCGTAGACCAGCCGCATCCCCGCGACGGCGACCGGCGCGGGCGCGGCCTGGGGAGCGACGTCGGGCAGGGTCACCTCGAGCCAGCCGCCGGCGACGAGCCGGTCGGACTTGCCCAGGGCGCGCCCGTCGAGCGTGACGCCGCCGGCCGCGGCCAGCTCGGCCGCGCGCGTGCGGGACAGGCCGAGCAGACGCGCGAGGGCCGCGTCGACCCTCTCGCCGACCAGGCCGTCCGGGACGGGCAGGGAGCGGACCTCAGGCATCGGCACCTCTCCCCCGTCGCTCGACGTCGACGGCGAGCGAGCCGTCGACCTCCCGTCCGCGCACGGCGAGCAGGGCGACCAGCACCGCGGCGCCGACGATCGCGATGTCGGCGACGTTGCCGACGAACCAGCCGTTGTAGCTGATGAAGTCCACGACGTGCCCGACGGCGAAGCCCGGGTCGCGGAAGAGCCGGTCGTAGAGGTTGCCGAGGCAGCCGCCGAGCAGCATGCCCAGCGCGACCGCCCAGGCGGTCGAGCCGAGGCGGCGCGAGACGCGCAGCACCGCGACGGCCACGATCACCATGATGATCGTGAAGACCCACGTCATGCCGGTGGCGAAGGAGAACGCCGCACCCGGGTTGTAGACGAGCTGCAGGCCCAGGGCGTCTCCGAGGAGCGGCACGATCTCGCCGCGCACCAGGCGCGCCTCGGCGAGGTGCTTGGTCACCTGGTCGACCGCGACGATGCCCGCCGCGAGCCCGAGCAGGAGGGCGAGAAGCCGACGGCGAAGGCGGGACGGGACGACGGGCGTGCCGTCGAACCGGGCCGGTGGGCCCTCGTCCCGGGCCGGTGCGCCGTCGTCCCGGGCGGTCGGCGTGCCCTCGGTCTCCTGCGTCAGCGCGGGCACGTCGGCGCCCCGGTCGCGGGCGCGGTGCTGCGGCGTCTCGGGCTGGCTCTCCATCGGTGTCATCCTCGCACGTCACACCGACGACGGACGGCGACGGCCCTGGTGGGCCGTCGCCGTCCGTCGTCGGTGCTGCGGGTCAGATGCCCTCGGCCTTGGGGGCGCCGGACTCGACGTTGCTGAGGAGAGACTCGAGGTAGCTCTTCAGGCGGGTGCGGTAGTCGCGCTCGAAGGTGCGCAGCTCGTCGATCTTGCGCTCCAGGAGCGAACGCTCCTGCTCGAGCTGGGTGAGGGTCCGGTTGTGCTGGTCCTCGGCCTCCTTGATGATGCGCTGCCCCTCGGCCTGGGCCTCGGAGACGAGCCGCTCGCCCTCCTCCTTGCCGTTGCGCACGTACTCGTCGTGCAGGCGCTGCGCCAGGGCGAGCATGCCGGTGGCGGACTCGGGCTCGTTGCCGCCGGCCGGGGCGGTCTGGACCGGCGCGGCCTGCACGGGCGCGGCCTGGACCGGGGCCGGCTGGACCGGGGCGGCGGCCGGGACGGGCCGGGCGGCCGCCTGCTCGACGACCTCGGGCTCCGACTCGGCCGGGGACTGGTTCTCGGCGAATGCCGGACGCGCGCCGTTGCCGCCCTCGCGGGTCAGCTCGGCGACTCGGCGCTCGGCGGCGGCCAGCTTGGCCTTGAGCTCCTCGTTCTCACCCGTCACCACGCGCAGCGTGTTGACGACCTCGTCAAGGAAGTCGTCGACCTCGTCCTGGTCGTAACCCTCGCGGAACTTGGTCGGCTGGAACTTCTTGTTGAGGACGTCGTCTGCTGTGAGCAGCGCCATGGTGGTCACCTCGGTGTCGTCTCGTTCGGTCATGAGCCCTGGTCCGGCCGCTCACTCGAGCAACCGTAGCGGACCCCTGGCAAGCAGTGCCTGCTAGGACATTAGCGGTCGATGTGGTGTCAGGAGAAACCTGCCGCCAGCGCACGGACCATCACGCGCAGCAGCTGCACCCCCAGGAAGAGCACCAGGAATCCCAGGTCGAGCTGCACCTGGCCCAGGCGCAGCGGAGGGATGAACCGGCGCAGGAAGCGCAGGGGCGGGTCGGTCAGCCCGTAGACCAGGTTCGCGAGGACGAGGACGATCCCCGAGGGGCGCCAGGAGCGCGCGAACACCTGGATCCAGTCGAGGACGAGCCTGACGATCAGGACCAGCATGTAGAGCAGCAGCAGCAGGTCCAGCAGGCCGAAGAAGAGGGACAAAGGTGTCAGCCCTGGGAGAAGAAGCGCCCGGGGACCCGGTCGCCGTCGGACTTGTCGCTGTCGACCTCGACCGTCGCCGGGGAGAGAAGAAACACCCGGTTGGTCACCCGCTCGATGGCACCGTGCAGCCCGAAGACCAGGCCGGCGGAGAAGTCGACCATGCGCTTGGCGTCGGCCTCGCTCATGCCGGTGAGGTTCATGATGACGGGGGTGCCCTCACGGAACGCCTCGCCGATGACGCGGGCCTCGTTGTAGCTCACGGGGTGCACCGTGACGATCCGGCGCAGGTCCTCGGTCACGACGGGCTCCTCGATGTGCAGTGCGGCGGCGCGGGAGATGGGCGTCACCTCGGCGCGGTGCTCGGAACGCTCACGGTCACGGTCGCGCTCCGGCTCCGGGGCGTCGTCGTAGGACTCCGGCTCGGGCGTGTCGTCGTACAGCTCGTCCTCCGGCTCCGCCAGGGAGAGGTACTCCATCATCTTGCGCATCGTTCCGGCCATCGCTGCTCCTCGTAAGTCTGTCCCCGGCCGCGTCTGCGGCGACCTGCTGCTGCCCCCGACGCTAGACCAGTGCGACCAGGCCTGGCGTCACGTCCGGCGGCGTGTCGTGCGCCTCAGCGTGCCGCGCCCGACGGGCGGACCACCCCGGCGAACCGCCCGGTCGCCGCCGTGCCCGCGCGGCCCGCGCGGCGGTAGGAGTAGAACCGCTCGTCCTCCATGGTGCACGCCCGGAGCGTGGCCACGGAAGAGACGCCGAGGCCGGTCAGCTGGCCGCGCACCCCGGCGGCGAGGTCGAGGGCCGGGGTGCCCCAGGAGGTCGTGGACGCCGTGCCCGGGACCGCCGCGGCCACCTCGTCACGCAGGGCCGCGGGCACCTCGTAGCAGCGCCCGCAGATGCTCGGCCCGACGGCGGCGTGGAGGTCCTCCGGCGCCGCGCCGAGCCCGGCCATCCGGGCGACCGTGGCGGCCAGGACGCCGCGCACGAGACCCTGCCGCCCCACGTGGGCCGCGGCGACGACGGACCCGGCCGAGTCCGCGAGAAGGACCGGGACGCAGTCGGCGACCATCACGGCAAGCCCCGACCGCGCGCCGGCCCGCGCGACGAGAGCGTCACACTCCCCCTGGCTCGCGCCGGACACCGCGGTCACCTCGAGCACGGCGCTGCCGTGCACCTGGTCCATCCACGCCACGGGCGCCCCGACGGCGGCCTCGAGTCGGCCCCGGTTCGCCAGGACCGCGTCCCGGTCGTCACCGACGTGGAGCCCGAGGTTCAGGCCGCCGCTGCCGTCCGGACCGCCCCAGGCGCCGCCGGACACGCCCCCGGCGCGCGTGGTGAACGCACCACGCGCGCCGGGGCCGACGTCGGCCGGGAGGAGCGGGACCGCGCTGGCCGCCGCACCGCTCACGGCCGCCCGCTCACTTCAGGAAGTCGGGGATGTCCAGGTCCTCGTCGCGGCGACGCGCCGGCTCCTCGTCGAAGACCCGCGGCACCTCGAACGAGCGCTGCTGGCGCGGCTGACCGTCCTCGCCGATGAAGGCGGGGACGGAGGCCGTCACCGGTGCCGGCTCGTGGGCCGGGACCGCGGCGGGGCTGGGCGCGGAGACGGGGAGGGCGCCGGGCGTGGGCAGCGCGGCCCGGTGCGCGCCGGTCTCCACCTCCGCGGGGACGGCGGGGGCGGCGGGAGCCGGGGCCGGCTCGGCCGCCCGCGGGGCCACCTGGCCGACCGGACGGCCGGCGAGCTTGTTCGTCGAGCCGGACGGCCCGGTCCCCTCGTCGAAGCCGGCGGCGATGACGGTCACGCGGACCTCGTCGCCGAGGGCGTCGTCGATGACGGCGCCGAAGATGATGTTGGCCTCGGGGTGCGCCGCCTCCTGGACCAGCCTGGCCGCCTCGTGGATCTCGAACAGGCCGAGGTCGGAGCCGCCCTGGATGGAGAGCAGGACGCCGTGCGCGCCGTCGATGCTCGCCTCGAGCAGCGGCGAGGAGATCGCCAGCTCGGAGGCCTGGACCGCGCGGTCCTCGCCGCGGGCGGAGCCGATCCCCATGAGGGCGCTGCCCGCGCCCTGCATGACGGACTTGACGTCCGCGAAGTCGAGGTTGATCAGACCGGGGGTGGTGATGAGGTCCGTGATGCCCTGGACACCGGAGAGCAGGACCTGGTCGGCAGACTTGAACGCGTCCAGGACGGAGACGCCACGGTCGGAGATGGAGAGCAGCCGGTCGTTGGGGATGACGATGAGGGTGTCGACCTCGGCGCGCAGCGCCTCGATGCCGGACTCGGCCTGCACACCGCGCCGGCGCCCCTCGAAGGTGAAGGGCCGCGTGACGACGCCGATCGTCAGCGCGCCGAGCGAGCGGGCGATCCGGGCGACGACAGGGGCGCCGCCGGTGCCGGTGCCGCCACCCTCGCCGGCGGTGACGAAGACCATGTCGGCCCCGCGCAGGACCTCCTCGATCTCCTCCGCGTGGTCCTCCGCCGCCTTCTTGCCCACCTCGGGGTCGGCGCCCGCGCCGAGCCCGCGGGTGAGCTCGCGGCCGACGTCGAGCTTGACGTCCGCGTCGCTCATCAGCAGCGCCTGTGCGTCGGTGTTGACGGCGATGAACTCGACGCCCTTCAAACCGACCTCGATCATGCGGTTGACAGCGTTTACGCCGCCACCGCCGATTCCCACCACCTTGATCACTGCCAGGTAGTTCTGCGGTGCCGCCACGTCGGTCCCTCTCGTCGTCCTTGCGGAGCCCAACCCTCAACCTTTACCTCAGGGTTAGACTTATGTCATTTTCTGCCACACGTGACGCTAGGTCCCCGGGGTGGCCGGGGCAACGACCGGTGGTGGTGTGTCGCGCGTGTCGGGCCGGCTCACGAGCTCGTGGTGGGCGCGCGCGGCACGCTGACGTCGTAGACGCCCGCCGGCTGCTGGCGCAGCACCGTGAGCACCTCGACCTTCAGCTCGCTCTCCCCCGCGTCACCCCAGCGCACGGTGGCGCCGTCGGCCAGCGTCAGGGTGACGTGCTCCGCCGAGGTGGCACCGGCCTCGGCCACCTGGCCGAGCAGGTCCGGCGGGAGGGCGCCCAGCACGCTGAGCACGGCCTCGAGGGCCGGCGCAGTCTCGGCCGACGTCGAGAGTGGGACGGTCACCTCCGGCAGGTCCGCAGGGACCTCCGGGACGGTCGTGACCTGCACCCCGTCGTCGTCGAGCAGCACCCAGCCGCCCTCGACCGGCGCAGCCGCGACGGGCTGCCGCGGCACGACGGTGACGGTCACGCCGTCGGGCCAGGACCGTGACACCTGCGCCCGCTCGACGGCGGGGAGCGTGGCGACGCGGTCGGCGACCGCGGAAGTGTCCACCCGCAGCAGGGGTGTGCCGACCTCGGGCTCGACGGCGGCGCGCACCTGGGCCGCGTCCACCTCGCCCCCGACGCCGGCGAGCTCGATCTTGTCGCCCTGGAGGGCGAGCAGCGGGGAGAAGAGCAGCACCCACGCCACGCCGCCGAGCAGGGCGAGCACCGCGAGGGTCACGCCGATCCGGTGCAGGAGCAGCCGCCGGTCGGCGGCCGCCTTCTCGGCGAGGCGGGCGGCCAGGCCGGTGCTCACCGCGGCGGCCGTGGCGCCGCGCGGCCGGTCGGGCAGGACCCGGGCCGCGGCGGGCACGGAGGGCCGGCGCTCGAGGGCGTCGCCCGGCACGGTCTGCTCACGCCCCGGTGCCGCCGGCACCCGGGCGGTCTTCGCCGGGCGCGTCGGGGCGCCGTCCGGCCGCCCGGCCGGAGCGCGCCCCCGGTCGGGGCGAGCTGGCTCGGGATCGGGGCGGCGGGGCTGTCGGGGGGCGGCCGGCGGCCTCATGCCCGCTCCCCGAGCCGGTCGAGGATCACCGGTCCCAGCTCGGTGACGTCGCCGGCGCCGACGGTCAGGACGAGGTCTCCAGGACGGGCGAGGTCCGCGACGGCGGTGGCCGCCTCGAGACGGTCGGCCACGTAGCGCCCCCGGTCGCCGTGGCGGGCCATCGCGGCCGTGATGAGGCCGCCGTCCACTCCCGGGACCGGGTCCTCCCGGGCGGCGTAGACGTCGGTGACGACCACCTCGTCGGCGGCGGCCAGCGCGGTGGCGAACTCCTCGGCGAAGGTGCGGGTGCGGGAGTACAGGTGCGGCTGGAACAGGACGAGGACGCGCCCCTCCCCCGCCGCGAGGCGGGCGGTGCCGAGGGTGGCGGCGACCTCGGTGGGGTGGTGCGCGTAGTCGTCGACCACCCGGACGCCGCCGGCCTCGCCACGGTCCTCGAACCGGCGGCCGGTGCCGGTGAACGCGCCCAGGGCGGCGGCCATGTCCTCCGGGCCGACGCCGAGCTCGAGCCCGGCGCACCAGGCGCCGGCCGCGTTGAGGAGCATGTGAGCGCCGCCGACGCGCAGGGTCAGCTCGACCTCGACGACGGCGTCGTCGAGGCCGGCGAGGGTCAGCCGGGCGGCGGAGCCGCGCCCCGTCAGCCGGTCCGCGGCCGCCAGGCGTGCGTGCGCCTCGACGCCCTCGGGCGCCTCGCCGCGCCCGTAGGTCACGACCCGGGTGCCGCGGGCCACGGCGTGCCGGACCAGCGCCAGCGCCCCGGGGTCGTCGGAGCACGCGACCAGCAGCCCGCCGGGCACGATGCGGTCGGCGAACTGCTCGAACGAGCGCCGGAAGGCCGCCTCGCTGCCGTGGTGGTCGAGGTGGTCGGGCTCGACGTTGGTCACCAGCGCGACCCGCGGGGTGTAGTTGAGGAAGGAGCCGTCGGACTCGTCGGCCTCGGCCACGAAGGCGCGCCCGGCGCCCAGGTGGGCACCGGTGCCCAGCGCCAGCACGGTGCCACCGATGGCGTAGGACGGATCCTCGCCCGCCGCCTGCAGCGCGACCGCGAGCATGGCCGAGGTCGAGGTCTTGCCGTGCGCACCGGCCACGGCGACGAAGTCGAGCCCCTCGGCGGCCTGCGCGAGTGCCTGCGAGCGGTGCAGGACCTCCAGGCCACGCTCCCGCGCGGCCACGAGCTCGGGGTTGTCCGGGCGCACGGCGGTGGAGACCACCAGGGAGCCCGAGCCCGGCACGTGCGACGCGTCGTGGCCGACGTAGGTCCGCACGCCGGCCGCGCGGAGGCGGGCCAGCGCGGCGGAGTCGCGCTGGTCGGAGCCGGAGACCTCGTGCCCGCGGGCGGCGAGGAGCTCGGCGACGGCGGACATGCCGGCCCCGCCGACGCCCACCAGATGGAAACGCTCAGCCATGCCGGCCCTCCTCGGTGCCGCGTCCTGCGGCCTCACGCACGAGCGCGGCGAGCTGGGCGGCGCCGTCGCGTGGGCCGGCCGTGGCGGCGGCGCCGCCGCGGCGGCGCAGCTCCTCGCCGTCGCCCAGCAGCTCGCTGACGTGCGCGGCGACCCACGCGGCGTCCAGGTCGACGTCCTCGACGAGCACTCCCCCGCCGGCGGCGACGACGTCAGCGGCGTTGAGCCGCTGCTCGCCGTTGCCGATCGGCAGCGGCACGTAGACCGCGGGCAGGCCGAGTGCGGCCAGCTCGGACACGGTGCCGGCGCCGGAGCGGCACAGCACCAGGTCCGCGCACGCGTAGGCGAGCTCCATGGCGCCGAGGTACTCCCGCACGTGGTAGTGCCGGGCGACCTCGGGGAGGTCGCGCGCGGCCGCGGCGACGGCCTCGCGCACCCCGGAGTCCTTGCCGCGTCCGGTCAGGTGGAACACCTGGGCGCCCGCGCCGACGAGGGCGGCGGCGGCCCCCGCGACGGCCTCGTTGAGGCGCTGGGCGCCGAGCGAGCCGCCGGTGACGAGGAGGGTGAGGCGCGCCGGGTCCAGATCCAGCTCGGCGGCGGCGGAGCGGCGCCGGGCCGCGGCACCGTCCGGCGTCGCCCGGTCGGCGACGAGCGCGGCGACGGCGGGGCGCAGCGGCAGTCCGGTCACCTCGGTGCGGCCCTTCGCCGCGCGCAGCGGCGTGGAGGCGAAGGTCAGGGCGACGACGGCGGCCCAGCGGGCCCCGAGACGGTTGGCCAGGCCGGGGCGGGCGTTCTGCTCGTGGATCACCACGGGGACGTTGCGCCGTCGGGCGGCTAGGTAGGCGGGGGTGGCGACGTAGCCGCCGAACCCGACCACCACCTGGGCGCCGCTGTCGGCGATCGCCCGGTCGGCCGAGCGCACGGCGCCGGCGAGGCGGCCGGGCAGGCGCAGCAGGTCGGGCGAGGGCCGGCGCGGCAGGGGCACGCGCTCGACCACGCGGAGCGGGTACCCGGCCTCGGGGACGAGCGTGCCCTCCAGCCCGGCCTCGGTGCCCAGCACGGTGATCTCGGCGCCGTCGTGCTCGCGCAGCTCCGCGGCGGTCGCCAGCAGGGGGTTGACGTGCCCCGCCGTGCCGCCGCCCGCGAGGAGGACCCGCAGCGGCTCAGCCACGACGCCCCCGTCCGACGACGGCGAGCGAGCGCCGCACGACCCCGCGGCGGGTGGCCAGCGCCTGGGCCGCGCCGGGCTCGGAGCGCGCGAAGGCCAGCAGCACGCCGATGGCGATGAGCGTGGAGATCATCGCCGACCCGCCGGCGGAGACCAGCGGCAGCGGCACGCCGATGACGGGCAGCAGGCCGATGACGACGCCGATGTTGACCAGCGCCTGGGCGAGGATCCAGGTGGCGATCCCGGCGGTGGCGATCTGCACGAACGGGTCGGTGTGGCGGCGCACGATGCGGAACATGCCGAGGGCGAGACCCCCGAAGAGCGCCAGGACGAGCAGGGTGCCGAGGAGCCCGAGCTCCTCGCCGATGATCGCGAAGATGAAGTCGTTGTGGGCCTCGGGGAGATAGGACCACTTCTCCCGGGAGGCGCCCAGCCCGACGCCGGAGAGCCCCCCGGTGCCCAGGCCCCACAGGCCGTGGCGCGTCTGGAAGCCCGCACCCGAGGGGTCCGCCTCGGCGAGGCCGAGGAAGGACATCACGCGGGTGGTACGGCTGTCAGAGGAGAGCACGAGCGCGGCGGCCACGCCCGCGCCGAGGACGCCCGCGGCGGCGAACCACTTCATCGGCAGGCCGGCGACGAAGAAGGCACCGGCGACGAGGGCGACCATGACGAGCACGGTGCCCATGTCGTGCCCGGCGAGGACCAGGCCGATCGCCAGCACCGAGCCGATGCCGGCGGGGACGAGGACGTGCTTCCAGTCGTCGAGGAGGTGGGCCTTGCGGGAGAGCACCAGGCCCAGCCACAGCGCCAGGGCGAGCTTGAGGAACTCCGAGGGCTGCATCGTCTGGCCCAGGCCGGGGATGATGATCCAGTTGACGTTGCCGTTCTCCTCGAGCCCGAGGGGCGTGAAGATGAGCAGCTGCAGCGCCAGCGCGCCGCCCATGGCCGGCCAGGCCAGCCGCTTGTACCAGGCGACGGGGATGCGTGAGGCCACCAGCGCCAGGGGCAGGCCGATGATGACGAACTTCGCCTGGCCGAGGAACTCCGCGTAGGGGTTGCCGTCGTTGTCGCGGATGGAGGAGATCGTCGACGCGGACAGCACCATGACCACGCCGAGAGCGAGCAGGAGCAGCGCGGCGACGGCGACGAGGTAGTAGCTCAGCGCGGCCACCTCGCCGGAGCGGGCGGCGGCGCCCGTGGCGCCGCGGGGCGCGCGGCCGCGGCCGGCGGGCCGGGCCGCCTGCGCGGCCGGGCGGGCCGGGCGCCCCCCGGGGCGCGAGGAGCGGGCCGGGCGGGGGCGCCGGACGCCGTCGAGCGTGGTCATCTGCTCCCCCGAAGCTCTCGTGCCGCGCGGGCGAAGGCGTCGCCGCGCTCGGCGTAGTCGCGGAACTGGTCCATCGATGCGCACGCGGGTGCCATCAGCACGGTGTCGCCCGGCCGGGCGAGCCGCGCCGCCTCCGCGACCGCCCGCGTCATCACGTCCCCATCCTCGCCAGCGTCGACCTCGATCACCGGGACGTCGGCCGCGTGTCGTGCCAGCGCCCCGCGCAGCGGCTCACGGTCGACCCCGATGAGGACGGCGGCGCGCAGCCGGTCGCGGTGGGCGGCGACGAGGTCGTCGAACGTGGCGCCCTTGGCGAGCCCGCCCGCGATCCACACGACGGTCCCGGCCGGCAGGGCGCCGAGCGACGCCGCGGCGGCGTGGGCGTTGGTGGCCTTGGAGTCGTCGACGTAGGCGACGCCGTCGACGGTGGCCACGAGCTCGATCCGGTGGGCGCCGGGGGCGTAGTCGCGCAGCCCCTGGCGCACGTGCTCCGGCGCCACCCCGTGGGCGCGGGCGAGCGCGGCGGCCGCGAGGGCGTTCGCGAGCACGTGGTCCGGCACGTCGGCGCCGGCGGGGGCGAGGTGGGCGAGGTCGGCGCGGGTCGCGAGCTCGGCGGCGGCGTTGTGCCGCTCGGCGATGAACGCCCGGTCGACGAGGAACTCCTCCACCAGGCCGAGCTGGCCCACGGCCGGGGTGCGCAACGTGGTGCCGACGGCGCGGGCGCCCTCGACGACCTCCGCCTCCTCGACCATCGCGCGTGTGACCGGGTCGGCCTCGTTGTACACGCAGGCCACCTGGGTGCGCTCGTACACCCGTGCCTTGTCCGCCCGGTAGGCCTCGTAGGAGCCGTGCCAGTCGATGTGGTCGGGCGCGAGGTTCAGGCAGGCGCTGGCCTGCGGGCTGACGGTGTGGGTGGAGTGCAGCTGGAAGCTCGACAGCTCCACCGCGAGGACGTCCGCTCCCCCGGCGGCGGCGACCCGCACGATGGGGGTGCCGACGTTGCCGACCGCGGGGGCGTTCTCCCCGGCGGCGGTGATGATGGAGGCGAGCATCGAGACCGTGGTGGTCTTGCCGTTGGTGCCGGTCAGGGTCAGCCACGGCGCCCGCGACCCGTCGGGGCGCCGCGCCTGCAGGCGCCACGCGAGCTCGACCTCGCTCCACACGGGCACGCCCGCGGCGGCCGCGCGCACGTGCAGCGGCGAGACGGCGGGGATGCCGGGCGAGACGACGACGACGTCGGGCCGGGCGGCGAGAACCCGCTCGGCCAGCTCGGCCGGGTCGGCGGCCGCGGACAGCGTCGTGGCCGCGGGCACCTCGCCGCTCTCGCGGGCGGCGTCGAGCGCGGACTCGGCGGCGTCGTGGCCCCACAGCGTCGCCCCGGTGGTGCCGAGGACCTCGAGGGCAGCCCGGCCGGAGGCCCCGAGGCCGACGACGGCGACGCGGGCGCCGTCGAGGTCCTGCGCGGGCGGACGGCCGGTCATGACGGCGCCACCGAGACCCACTCGGCGTAGAACAGGCCCAGGCCCAGCGCCACGCACAGGGCGGCGATGATCCAGAAGCGCACCACGATGGTGACCTCGCCCCAGCCCTTGAGCTCGAAGTGGTGGTGGAGCGGGGCCATGCGGAACACACGCTTGCCGGTCATCTTGAAGAAGCCGATCTGGATGACGTCGCTCATGACGATGATGACGAACAGGCCGCCGAGGATGACAGCGAGGAACTCGGTGCGCGTGAGGATCGACAGCCCGGCCAGCGCGCCGCCGAGCGCCAGGGAGCCGGTGTCGCCCATGAAGATCTGCGCCGGGGAGGTGTTCCACCACAGGAAGCCGAAGCATGCGCCGACGATGGCGGCCGTGACGATCGCCAGGTCGCGGGGGTCCCGCACCTCGTAGCAGCCGGGACCCGGCTCGGCGAGGTACTGGCACGACTGGTTGGACTGCCAGATGGTGATCACGGTGTAGGCACCGAAGACGAACATCGAGGCGCCGGTGGCGAGCCCGTCGAGGCCGTCGGTGAGGTTGACGGCGTTGCTCCAGGCCGTGATGAGGAAGTTCGCCCACAGCACGAAGAGCACCAGCCCGAGGCCGGCGCCGGCCCACGCGAGGTCGATCCCGGTGTCGCGGATGAAGGAGATCTGGGTCGAGGCGGGCGTGCGGTAGTTCTCGTTCTCGAACTGCAGGGCGAGCACGGCGAAGGTGATGCCGATGACGGCCTGGCCGATGAGCTTGCTGCGCTCGTCGAGGCCCAGGGAGCGCTGCCGCGAGATCTTGATGTAGTCGTCGAGGAAGCCGATCAGGCCCATGCCGACCATGAGGAAGAGCAGCAGCAGGCCGGAGGCGTTGGGCAGCCGGCCGCTGGCCATGTTGGAGATCGTGTACCCCAGCAGCGTGGCGCCGATGATGACGACGCCGCCCATGGTGGGCGTGCCGCGCTTGGTGAAGTGGGCGGTCGGGCCGTCCTGCCGGATGAACTGGCCGTAGTTCTTGGCCACGAGGAGCCGGATGAACAGCGGCGTGCCGGCCATGGCCACGACGAGCGCGACGGCCCCGGCGATCAGCACGGACATCATGAGGCGGTCCTCCCGGTGGTGCCCTCGAGCAGCGCGTCGGCCAGCCGCCAGATGCCGGAGCCGTTCGACCCCTTCAGCAGGACGACGTCGCCCGGCCGCAGCCGCTCGCCCAGGAGCGTCCGCGCGGCGTCGACGTCGGGGACGTGCACGACGGCGGTCGCGTCACCGTCCGCCTCCCGCGCGCCGTCGGCCAGCGGGGCGGTGCCCTCCCCGACGGCGACGACGACGTCCACGCCGAGGCCCGCCGCGTCCGCGCCGACGGCGCGGTGCTCGTCGGCGGAGTACTCCCCCAGCTCGAGCATCTCGCCCAGCACGGCGACGCTGCGCCGCCCGGCCGCGAGCCCGACGAGGGCGCGCAGACCGGCACGCACCGAGTCGGGGTTGGCGTTGTAGGAGTCGTCGACCACGCGCACGCCGTCCGGGCGGTCGCGCACGTCCATCCGGTGCGGGCTCGCGGCCCCGGCGCCGGCGAGGACGTCCACGACGGTCTCCGGGGCGACGCCGAGGTCGAGGGCGACGGCCGCCGCGGCCAGGGCGTTGGTGACGTGGTGCTCGCCCACCAGGGCGAGGTGGACGTCCGCCGACGCCTGGGGGGCGTGGAGGCGGAAGGCGGCCCGTCCGGCGTCGTCGAGGCGCACGTCCTCCGCGCGGACGTCGGCGCGGGCGGACCGGCCGAAGGTGAGCACGCGGCCCGGCGCGAGGGACGCCATGGCGGCGACGCGGGCGTCGTCTGCGTTGAGGACGGCGGTGCCGCCGGGGGCCAGGCCGGCCACGAGCTCAGACTTGGCGCGGGCGACGTTCTCGATGCCGCCGAACTCCCCGAGGTGGGCGCGGCCGACGGCGAGGACGACCGCGACGTCGGGCGGCGCGACGGAGGTGAGGTACTCGAGGTTGCCGACGTGGTCGGCGCCCATCTCCAGGACGAGGGTCCGGGTGGTGCCGGTCGCGCGGAGCACGGTCAGCGGCAGGCCGATCTCGTTGTTGAACGAGCCGGGCGGGGCGATGTGCTCCCCGAGCGGTGCGAGCAGGCGCGCGAGGAGGTCCTTCGTGGTGGTCTTGCCGACCGAGCCGGTCACGGCGACCACACGCAGCGGGTCCGCGGGGGTGCGCCGTGACCGCAGCTCGGCGAGCACGTGCCGGGCGAGACGGCCCAGGGCGGCGGCGACGTCGTCGACGAGGACCGTCCGCCCCGGGTCGGTGCCGGGGACGGCGCGGGTGACGAGCGCCCCGGCGGCGCCCGCGTCCAGGGCAGCCGCGACGAAGTCGTGCCCGTCGACGTGCTCGCCGTCGAAGGCGGCGAACAGCGTGCCGTGGCCGACCGCGCGCGAGTCGGTGACGACGTCGCCGGTGACGGGCGTGCGTCCCTCCCCCGCGAGCTCGCCCCCCGTCACTGCGGCGACCTGCGCGAGCGTCATCGTGATCATCAGTTCAGTCCTCCGGCGCGCAGCGCGAGAGCGGCGCGCACCTCTTCGCGGTCGTCCAGGTGGTGGTCCACGCCGGCGATCTCCTGGACGGTCTCGTGCCCACGGCCGGCCACGAGCACCGTGTCGTCCTCGCCGGCCTCGAGGACCACCGTACGGATGGCCTCGGCCCTGCTGGCAATCTCGACCACGGTGGTGTCGGGCACATGCCCCCGGGCGGCGGCGAGCACCTCGGCCCTGATCTGCTCCGGCGGCTCGTCGTGCGGGTCGTCGTCCGTGACCACGACCACGTCGGCCCCCTCGACGGCCAGGCGCGCCATCTCCGGGCGCTTGGTCCGGTCGCGGGAGCCCGTGGCGCCGAACACCAGGACCAGCCGGCCCGCCGTCGTCGGCCGCAGCGCGGCGAGGGCCTGGGCGAGCGCGCCGGGGTTGTGCGCGAAGTCGACGATCACCCGCGGGCGCTCGGCCAGCTGCTCCATCCGGCCGGGCACCCGGGGGCTCAGCCCGCCGGCAGCGGCGAGGGCGTCCTCGAGCTCGGCGGCGCCGACCCCGCTCTCGAGCACCATCGCGGCGGCCAGGGCGGCGTTGGCGAGGTTGAACCCGCCGGGCAGGGCGGTGCGCGTGCGCAGGGTGCGGCCGTCGCGGTGGGTGAGCGTGAAGGCGGTGCCGGAGGCGTCAGCGGTGACCTCGTGGACGCGCCAGTCGGCCTCGTGCGCACCGGTGGCGGAGAGGGAGACGACGGCGCCCGGGCGGGCCGTGGCGGAGCGCTCGGCGAGCCGCCAGCCCCACTCGTCGTCGACGAGGACCACGCCGCGGTGCGAGCGGGCCGGGGTGAACAGGTCCGCCTTGGCCTCGAAGTACTCCTCCAGGGTGGCGTGGAAGTCCAGGTGGTCCTGGGTGAGGTTGGTGAAGCCCGCGACGTCGAACACCACGGGGTTCACGCGGCCCAGGGCCAGGGCGTGCGAGGAGACCTCCATCACGAGGTCGTCGACGTCCTCGGCGACCATCTGCGCGAGGAGCGCCTGCAGGTCCGCGGGCTGCGGCGTCGTCAGGGTGGCAGGAACGGCGCGCCCGCCCACGCGGACCTCCACGGTACCGATGAGACCGGTGCGCCGGCCGAGCGCGCGGAGAGCGTGGTCGAGCATGAAGACGGTCGTGGTCTTGCCGTTCGTGCCGGTGACGGCGAACGTGCCGAGCGCCTCCGCGGGCCGGCCGTAGACCGTCGCGGCGAGCTCACCGAGCAGCGCCGGGACGTCCGGCGCGACCAGGACCGGCACGCCGAGCGGGCCGGTCCCGGCGAGCAGACGCGCGCCTGCCGGGTCGGTGAGGACCGCGGCCGCGCCGGCGCTGACCGCGGCGCCGGCGTAGCGGGCGCCGTGGACCCGCCCGCCCGTGTGGGCCGCGAAGAGATCACCGTCGGCGATCTCCCGGTTGTCCGCGCGCACCCCCCGGACGCCGACCTCCGCCCAGTCGGGCCCGCTCCCGTCCGCGACGGCCAGCCCGAAAGTGGCGGCGAGGTCGCCCAGCCGGGTGGGCGCGGGCACGGCGGAAGAAGGGCTCGGTACGGCGAAAGTCACCGCCCCATTGTTGTCCCTCTCGCGGCCGCGTCCATTCGGGGCGCTCACTGCTCCGGCTCGAGCGGCAGGTTCGGCGTGGGCTCCGTCGACGGCGGCACGCCCATGTCCCGGAGCGCGAAGCCCATCACCTCGCGGAACGTGGGAGCCGCGACGGTGCCGCCGTAGGAGGTGCCCGCACCGCGGTACACGACCACGCCCACCGCGACGCGGGGGTTCTCGGCGGGCGCCACGCCCACGAAGGAGCCGAGGCGGTTGCTGATGCCACCGGCGTCGTCGAGGATCTGAGCGGTGCCGGTCTTGGCGGCCACCCGGTAGCCGGGCACGGCGCCCTGGGGGCCCGTGCCGCCCTTCTGGACGACGGTCTCCATCATGGCCAGCATCTTGGCGGTGGTCTCCTCGGAGAGGATCTGCTCGCCCTCGTCGACCTCCGTGGGCGTGAAGGTGCCCTCGCCGTCGGTGGTGCCGTCGACGATGTGCGGGTCGACCCGGACCCCGCCGTTGCCGAGGGTCGCGGCCATCGACGTGTTCTGCAGGAGAGTGACGGACATGCCCTGGCCGAACATCGTGGTGTAGCGGGTGCGCCCGTCCCAGGCGTCCGGGTCGCGGACCACGCCGGAGGCCTCGCCGGGCAGCTCGATGCCGGTCTTCTCGCCGAACCCGAAGCCGCGCAGGAGGTTGAAGCGTTCGCGATCGTCGACCATGTCGCCGATCTGCACCGTGGCGGTGTTGGAGGACATCTGCAGCGCGCCGGTGGTGGTGAGGTGGAAGGTCTCGTGCGGGCTGTTGTCCCGGAAGGTCTGGCCGTTGGGCATGGTGAGGGTGTCGGGCACGGTGAAGGGCGTGTCGGTGTCGATGACACCCTTCTCGAGGCCGAGGGCGAAGGTGGGGAGCTTGCCGGTCGAGCCGGGCTCGTAGGGGCTGGAGACGGCGCGTGAGCCGCGGTCCTCCGGCGCCCAGTCCTGGTAGTTGCCCGGGTCGACGGTGTTCGAGTCGGCCAGGGCGAGGATGCGGCCCGTGCCGATCTCCTCGACGACCACGGCGCCCCACGCCGCGCCGAACTTCTCGACGGCACCGTCGATGCTGGTCTGGGCGACGTGCTGCAGATCGCGGTCGATGGTCGTGTGCACGGTGTGCCCCTGGACGGCGGGCACCTCCTCGCGGTGACCGGTGGGGATGACCTGCCCCGTGCCGCCGATCTCGACGGTGAGCGAACCGTCCTTGCCGGTGAGGACGTCGTCCATCGTGAGCTCGAGCCCGGCCAGACCCTGCCGGTCGCGGCCGACGTAGCCGATGACGTTGCCCGCGGTGGTGCCGTTCGGGTAGATCCGCTGGGTGGTCTCCTCGGGCTCGATGCCGGGGATGTTCAGGGCGTCGATCTCGCGCCACTGCTCCGGGGTGAGGCCCTTGGCGAGGTAGACGAAGGTCGACTCACCCACCATCTGCGCGCCGAGCTCCGCCTTGTCGCGGCCGAGCAGGGGGGCGAGGACCTCGGCGGCCGCGGCCGCGCCGGTGGAGACGACCTCGCCGGTCTTCTCGTCCTCGAGCTCGTAGTTGCGCACGAGCAGCTGGTTGACGCCGACGTTGTACCGCTCGACGGAGGTGGCGAGGATCTCGCCGTCGCTGTCGACGATGTCGCCGCGGGGTGCGCGGATCGCCGAGGTGCGCGTGCGGTCCTCCCGCGCCTGCTGCGCGAGCTCGGGCCCCTGGAAGGCCTGGACGTAGACGAGCCGTCCGCCGAAGACGAGCAGGACCGTCAGGACGAGGACGAGGATGGCCTGGAGGCGTACCCGCTGGCCGCGCTCCGCGACGGTCCGTGCGCTCATCCCTCGGCCTCCGCCCCCAGGATGCTGCCCTCGGAGAGGAGCACGAAGCGGATGTCCTCGGCCGGGACCATGCCCAGCTCGGTGGCCCTGGTCTGGAGGGCGGCCGGCGAGCCGGCCTCCTCCACCTGGGCGCGCAGGGACGCCTCGCCCTCGTCGAGGCGGTTCAGGGCGATCTGCTTGTCGTGGATCTCATAGGCCGTGGCGGCCATCTGCGTGTTGAGCAGGAGGACCCCGAGGAGCGCCGCGGCGAGGATCCCGACGCACAGCACGATGAAGGGGACGACGCTGCGCGCGGGGGCCGGGCTGGGCACCACCTCCAGGCGGGGTCGCCACGAGACTCGTGGCGCAGTCGCTCTGGTCACGCGTGCTGGTGCAGCGCTCATGCGGCATTCCTCCTGGTGCTCCGGTCGGGGGGCGGGAGCAGGTGGTCGGGGGTCGGGCGGATTCGTCGGGCGGCGCGGAGCCGGACCGAGGCGGCGCGCGGGTTGCGCGCGCGCTCCTCGTCGTCCGCCTCCTCCGCCCCTCGGGTCAGCAGCTCGAGGTACGGACGGTGGGTCTCGGGCTCCACCGGCAGGTCCGGCGGGGCGGAGCTGCGCGCCCCGCGGGCCAGGACGGTCTTGACGGCGCGGTCCTCGAGCGAGTGGTAGGACTCGACGACGATCCGGCCGTCGACGGCGAGCGCCTCGACCGCACGGGGCAGGGCGCGCTCCAGGACCTCGAGCTCACCGTTGACGGCGATCCGCAGCGCCTGGAACGTGCGCTTGGCCGGGTTGCCGCCCGTCCGGCGGGCGGCCTGGGGGATGTTCTCGCGGACGATCTCCACCAGCTCGCCCGTGCGCTCCAGCGGGGCCGTGGCGCGGCGACGCACGATGGCGGCGGCGATCCGTCCCGCGAACTTCTCCTCGCCGTAGACGCGGAGGATGCGGCGCAGCTCGGCCTCGTCGGCGGTGGCGAGCAGCTCGGCGGCGGAGACGCCGCTCGACTGGTCCATCCGCATGTCCAGCGGGGCGTCCTGCGCGTAGGAGAAGCCGCGAGAGGCGTCGTCGAGCTGGAGGGACGAGACCCCCAGGTCCATCAGGACGCCCTGGACGTGCCCGTCGCGTCCGTGCTCCGCCGCGACGTCGTCGATGTGGTCGTACGTCGCGCGGACCGGGGTGAAGCGACCGGCGAAGGGGGCCAGACGCGCCCCGGCGAGCTCCAGGGCCCTGGGGTCGCGGTCGATGCCGACGACGTGAAGGCCGGGGAACCGGCGCAGCGCCGCCTCGGTGTGCCCGCCCATGCCCAGCGTGGCGTCGATCATGACGGCGCCGGGCGCGTCGACGGCGGGGGCCAGAAGGTCGAGGCAGCGGCCCACGAGCACGGGGACGTGCAACGCGTCCGCGTCCGCCTGGCTCATGCGGGGCTCCTGGTCCGTTCGGGTTCTGTGCACTGCTGGTGGTTGCTGGTCGGGGGCCCTCCGCCGCCCGACCAGGACTCCCTCCGCCTGCTCTGGCGCCGGGGAAGTGCGCCAGAGTCGCGGTGAGAGACCTCGTCGTGCGGGGGGTCGGGCCGGGTCGGGGTGAGAACGGAACGGGTGGCGCTCAGAACAGTCCGGGGACCACCTCCTCCGCGGTCTCGGCGAAGGCCTGCTCCTGCTCGGCCAGGTAGGTCTCCCAGGCCGCCGCGTCCCAGATCTCGATGCGGGTGCCCGCGCCGATCACTGCCAGGTCCTTCGTGAGGCCCGCGTACTGGCGCAGCGCCGGCGGGACCGTGATGCGGCCCTGCTTGTCCGGGACCTCGTCGGCGGCGCCGGAGAGGAAGACGCGCAGGTAGTCCCGGGCCTGCTTGCTGGTGACGGGCGCCTGGCGGAGCTTCGTGTGCATCTCCTCGAACTCCCGCATGGGGAAGGCGTAGAGGCAACGTTCCTGACCGCGGGTGAGCACGATGCCGGCCGCCAGCTGGTCGCGGAACTTCGCGGGAAGGATGAGCCGGCCCTTGTCGTCGAGGCGGGGCGCGTGGGTGCCCAGGAACACATCTGCACCCCCCTCCTTCTCCGCTCGCCACCAGTGAGCCCCACATTACTCCACTTCCCTCCCCTGCGCAGGGTTTAGCGCGGGTATTTTGGGCAGCGACCCGCCTGAATCCGCAGATCAGCGCGGGGAGTGGCCGGTGGAGGGAAATTCCGCCCTCTGCGTCGTGGGTACGCCGGTGCGGACGAACCGCGCACCATCACCTCCCCTGCCGACCTGTGTGCTCCTGGTCGCGACACCGGTGGGAACGGCGTAGTGCCACCGATCGGCGGTTCGGGCAGGCCGCTCGCCGCAGCCGTGCGCCGAGCGTGGAGCGGCGGCGGCGAGCCGTCGTGGAGCGAAGTGGAGAGGCCCTGCGGTTCGGGACGGAGACGCTGCGTGGAGCGGGGTGGAGGACGCCGCGTGGAGCGGGGTGGAGGACGCCGCGTGGAGCGGGGTGGAGGACGCCGCATGGAGCGGGGTGGAGGACGCCGCGTGGAACGAGATGGAGGACACCGCGTGGAGCGAGGTGGAGGGCCCAACCAGATCGGTCCGGGGTCCGGGATCGGGTGCGCTACCTCAGCGGCGACGAGCCACGGCGGGTGTCATGGCGCCGGCTGCCACCGGCGCCGGGGCGGCCCGGCTCGCGGTCGGCCCGGAAAGCACACAGCCCGTCACCGATCGGCGACGGGCTGCTTCAGCGTTTCGTTCGATGCGTGGGCCTCAGCGCCCTCGCTCCTCGTTACGCCGGTTCCACCTGTCTTCCTGACGCTGCATGAACCCGCCCGAGGGCGGCACCTTCCCACCCGGCCGACGGATGCCACCTCGGCCACCGCCGCGGGACGCACCACCGCGCGGCCCGGTGATGGCGAGCAGCACGCCCCCGAGCATCGCGACGAAACCGAGCACCCCGAGCCAGATGTAACCGGTGGCGACACCACCGATCAGACCGCCGAGGCCCAGCAGGAAGAGCAGGATGCCCAGGCTTAGCCGGCGCACGTTCGGCCGAGGCCGGTCAGCGAGCGTGTTGGCGAGCCGGGGGTCATCAGAGCGCAGCTGCTGCTCCATCTGCTGAAGCATGCGCTGCTCATATTCGGAGAGAGGCATCGGACCTCCAGTCTCGCCACGTCCCGCCGCACCGACGGTGTATGGATCAGGATAGGTCCCCCGACCCGCTCTTGAAAGCGGAGTGCCGATTGTTGCCCAGCAGGGATGCCGGCCGGAGGATCTGCGAGCCGAAGCGGGCCCTGACCCCGTCCATCGCGCGCTCGGCGCGCGCCTGCTGCGGGTCATCGTCCAGCGCCGACTGCACGCCCGTGGTGGCGGCAGCGGTCAGCCGCTCGGCGCGGACGCCCAGCAGGCGGATGCCCGCCTGCGGGATCTCGACGCCGGCCAGGAGGTCGCGCGCAGCCGAGTGGACGTCGTGCGCCAGGTCGGTCGGCACCGCCAGGGTCCGCGATCGTGTCAGCGTGGTGAAGTCGGCGTGCCGGACCTTGATGGCCACGGTCCACGCGACCATGCCGTCGGCCCGCAGCCGGGCGGCGCACTCGTGGCTCTGACGGAGAAGCACCCGCTCGAGCTGCGCCCGGTCGGCGATGTCCTCCGCGAAGGTCGTCTCCGTGCCGACCGACTTCTCCACGCGGGTCGGTTCCACCCGGCGCGCGTCCACGCCCCAGGCGAGCTCGTGCAGACGCTGACCGGCGGCCACCCCCAGCGTCCGGTGAAGGACCGTCAGGGGCGTGGCGGCCAGCTCGGCGACCGTGTCGATGCCGTGCCGCTCGAGCACCTGCTGCGTCTTCTCCCCCACCCCCCACAGCGCGCCGACGGGCAGGGAGTGCAGGAAGGGCACCGTGGCGTCGGCCGGCACGAGAAGCAGGCCGTCCGGCTTCGCGTGCGTCGACGCCAGCTTCGCGACGTGCTTGCTGGACGCGACGCCCACGGAGGCAGGCACGCCCGAGCGTCGGCGGACCTCGGCACGGATCCAGCGGGCGATCTCGACCGGGGACCCCATCCGCCGCACAGCCCCGGAGACGTCGAGGAAGGCCTCGTCGATGCTCACCTGCTCCATGACCGGTGTCACGTCGGCCAGGACGGACATGACCTCGCGGGAGACCTCCGCGTAGCGCGCGTGCCGGCCGGGCAGCACGACCGCCTGCGGGCACAGCACCTTGGCGCGACTGGCGGGCATCGCCGAGTGGACGCCGAACGCACGAGCCTCGTAGCTCGCGGCGGCCACCACACCGCGGTGCTCCCCGCCGACGATGACGGGCAGCCCGCGGAGCTCGGGCCGGTCGAGGATCTCCACGGAGACGAAGAAGGCGTCCATGTCGACGTGGAGGATGGTGCAGCCCGTGTCGTCCTCGCCCCAGGACCGGCGCGCGGCGGCGCTGCGCGGGGCTCTGCTCACCCTCACCACCCCTCTCGCCGGTCCGGGCCCAGGCTCCGGTCCGGGCCCAGGCTAACGTGGCTGGGTGCCAGACCGCCGTCGTCGTCCCGCCCCCTCCGCACCGAAGGTGCACGACCTGCCCACCGAACCGGTGCAGACCTCGCTCGGCACGGCGAGCCTGCGCCGGGACCCCGGCGCCCCGAACAGGGTCACCTTGCTGCTCGGCAGCACGGAGAGCTCCCACCTCGACCTCGAGGACCCCGGGTACCTCGAGTTCGAGTACATGCAGCAGATGGCGGTGCTCCTCGACGCCTCGCGTCCTGCCGGGCCCGTCCGTGCGCTCCACCTCGGCGGCGCCGGCTGCGCCTTCCCGCGCGCCCTCGAGGCCCGCCGTCCGGGTTCGACCCAGCTCGCCGTCGAGATCGACAAGGTGCTCGCGGCCCTGGTGCGCCAGTGGTTCGACCTGCCGCGGGCGCCCCGGCTGCGCATCCGGACGGGCGACGCCCGCGCCGTGACGGCCGCGCAGCGACCCGCGTCCTGGGAGGTGGTCGTGCGGGACGTCTTCGCCCACGCCGAGGTCCCCCGTCACGTGCGGACGCTGGAGGCCGCGGCCGAGGTCCGCCGCGCCCTCGTGCCCGGGGGGCTGTACCTGGTCAATCTGACCGACCATCCGCCGCTGTACAAGGCACGCGCGGAGGTCGCGACGCTGCAGGAGGTTTTCGCCGACGTCCAGCTGGTGGCCGACCCCGCCATCCTGCGGGGCCGGCGGTACGGGAACGTCGTGCTCGCGGCGTCGGACGTGCCGCTGCCCGTGACCGCGGTCGAGCGGGGGCTGCGCCGGCTTCCGCTGCCGGTCCGGCTGCTCCACGGGGCGGAGCTCGACAGCTTCCGTGGCACGGTGCCGCCGGTGCGGGACGACCCGGGACCCGGGACCGAAGGACCGGACCGGCCGGGGCCCGACGCCGCGCCGCCGGCAACCAACCCTGCCCCGCCCGCAGCCGAGGCCGTCCCGCCGGGGCGATGAGTCACCCGGGAAGAACGACGGGCCCGCACCCTCAGGTGCGGGCCCGTGCGGGTGGGCCGGCATGACCGACCCGGAGGTCAGAGAGCGCGGACGTTCTCAGCCTGCGGCCCCTTGGGGCCCTGGGTGATCTCGAACTCGACGCGCTGGGCGTCCTCGAGGGAGCGGTAGCCGTCGGACTGGATCGCCGAGTAGTGGACGAACACGTCGGGGGCGTTGCCACCGTCCTGCTCGATGAAGCCGTAGCCCTTCTCGGAGTTGAACCACTTCACGGTTCCCTGTGCCATCTTGCTGTGTCCTTCCGGGACGTCGTGGGCCAGCCCTGTGCCGGACCCCGTTCTCGCCGCACCTCGTCCCACTTCCTTGCCCGGGAACCGACCCGCGGAGCGGACGGTGCCCGTGGGGCTGGCCGTGACCCGCCCCGGACCGCACGTCAGGGAAACGCCGTTGCAACGGCCACAGCATGGCAGAAGTCACGTCGGCGGACCAGGGATCTGGGGACGAATTCCGGACCGTCGCCGGAACCTGCGGATCGAGGGTCGTCCTGGCCGGCCGGAGGCTCCCGGGAGCGGTCAGCCGTGACGACGCCGGGGCCGCCGTAGACGCTCCAGCACCTCGCGCACCGGCGGCACGACGACGCCCCCCTCGGCCATGCGGCGCCGGGTCGCCCGGCGGCAGACCAGCAGCCCGGCGAGACCGACCGCCCACAGGAGCACCTGGGAGGACATGGCGAGCCGGAAGTCGGCGAGGGTGTAGGCGCCGTCCGGGCGGACGACG
Organism: Georgenia daeguensis; assembly: GCF_039537705.1. Taxonomy (NCBI): domain Bacteria; kingdom Bacillati; phylum Actinomycetota; class Actinomycetes; order Allobogoriellales; family Allobogoriellaceae; genus Georgenia; species Georgenia daeguensis. The sequence continues at coordinate 215,124 of NZ_BAABBA010000004.1, read as the reverse complement.
TCGAGAACGCTCCCGACGAGGAAGATCGAGACGAGGGAGGCCACGAAGCCGCCGACGTTGACCAGGCCGGTCGCCGTCCCGAGCCGGGCGGCGGGGACGAAGGAGCGGGCGAAGTCGAAGCCGATGTTCGACGCGGTGGCCGAGACGGTCAGGACGACCACGAGGAGCGCCAGCTGCCACACCGGGCGCGGGGTGGTCGGGACCAGCACCGAGGCCCACACCACGATCGTGGCGACGACCGCCCCGAGCACCAGCCAGGAGCGACGCAGCGGGTGCCGGCCCTGGAGGTAGCCGGTGACGGGACCCGTGACCACGCCCGCGAGCGCGGCGAGCGTCAGCAGTGAGCTCGCGCCGGCCGTGCTCACCCCCTGCCCCGCCGTGAGGAAGGGCACGCCCCAGAGCAGCAGGAAGGTGTTCGTGGGGAACAGGCAGACGAAGTGGGTGAAGAACCCGAGCCAGGTGCCCGGCTCCCGGACGACGGCGGAGATCGGCACCCGGGTGGGCTCGGCCGCCACCGGCGCGGCGGGCACCTCGGCGCCGGTCCCCACCGGCTGCACCGACTCGGACCGGCGGGCCGGGCGCGACGGGCGCGCCGGATGGTCACGCACGACGGCGAGGACGAGCAGCGCCACGAAGACGCCCAGGGCCGCCAGTGACGCGAAGGCGGTCGTCCAGCCGGCTCCCAGCAGCAGCGCCAGGAACGGGACGGCGGAGATGATCTGACCGGTCTGCCCGATGATCCCCGTCATCTGGGTGAGCAGCGGGACGCGCTGGCTGGGGAACCACGCGGGGACCAGCCGGAGGACGGAGACGAACGCGGTCGCGTCGCCGACGCCCACCAGCACCCGCGCCACGAGGGCGAGCGGGAGTGTGTCGACCAGTCCGAGCATGAGCTGGCCGGCGGCCAGGATCAGCGCACCGGTGAAGATGACCTTCCTGCTGCCGACCCGGTCCAGGACGATCCCCACCGGGACCTGGGCCGCGGCGTAGACGCCGAGCTGGACCACCACGAAGAGGGAGAGCACCGACGCCGAGATGTCGAAGCGCTCCACGGCCTGCAGGCCGGCGACGCCCAGGGACGTACGACCGGTGGTGGCGACGATGTAGGCCGCCAGGCCGGCCCCCCACACCGTGGCGGCCACTCGCGAGGGGGCAGGGGCCTGGAACGGGGACACGGCTGCCATTGTCCCAGGCAGGCGCGCACGGCGCGGCCAGGGCACGGGCCGCGGGTGATGAGTCTGCTCACAGCCCGCGGCCGGGCGGGGTCAGGCCTGCTCGGGCCGCCCGCCGTCGTCGCCCTGCTGCTCGGCCAGGAAGGCCTCGAGCTCGGCGCCGATCTGGTCCGCCGTCGGGATGGAGTCCGGCTCGGCCAGCAGCGTCTTGTGCGTCGGCTGCGCCGCCGCCTCCATGAAGGCGTCGTACTGCTGCTCGAGCGCGTGCACGACGGCGCCGACCTCGGCCGAGGCGGAGACCTGCGCCTCGATCAGGCGGGCGGTCTCCGCCGCGGCCGCCTCGAGCTCGCCCACCGGCAGGGCGAGCCCGGTGCTCGCGGCCACCTGCCGGACGAGCTCCGCGGCGGCCTGCGGGTACTCGGACTGCGCGAGGTAGTGCGGGACGTTCGCGGCGAAGCCGAGCGCGTCGTGCCCGGTTCGCCCGAGACGAAGCTCGAGGAGCCCGGCCACGCTGCCCGGGATCTGCACGCGGCCCATGAGGTGGCGCTGCGGGTCGACGAGGCCGTCGCGGCTGGCGTGCGCGGTGACGCTGATCGGGCGGGTGTGCGGGACGGCCATCGGGATGCCCTGCAGGCCGATGGTCCGCTGCACGCCGAGGGCCTCGACGAGGTCGACCACCGCGGCCGTGAACCGGTCCCACTGCAGGTCCGGCTCCGGGCCGTGCAGGAGCAGCAGCTCGGTGCCCTCGTCGTCGCGCAGGCGGTCCAGCGCGATCACGGGCTCGTCGTAGTCGGTGTAGCGCCAGTCCTCGAACGTCATGGCTGGCCGGCGCGAGCGGTAGTCGACGAGGGCGTCGGAGTCGAAGGTCACCACGCGCTCGGCGGGCAGGGACTCGAGCAGGTGACGAGCCACCATCTCACCGGCGTGCCCGGCGTCGAGCGCCCCGCGAAGGGCGTGGACGAGCACCGGCACGGGCCCGTTGTCGAACGCCTCCGGGCTCACGGAGTACAGCTCCTGGGGATCGCGCATGCTCGGCGCTCCTCTCCTCTTCGTCACGTCGGTCGGTCTCTGCCATTCCTAACGTCGGGGGCGTCCGCATCATTCCACGCACGGGCCCGGGCGGGCGGGAACGGTCCGAAAGGTGCGGTCCAGCTGGCGGACCGCCTGCGGCGCGTGGCTTCGTGGCCGATAATGGATGGCCGTGTGCCGCTGTCACACACCCGTGCCGCCGTCACACACCGCAGACCACGAGGAGCTTGCGTGCCACGAGAGGCCACCACGCCCGAGCAGGCCGTGCCCGCCGCGACCGCCCAGGCGGCCGTCGCCGAGGAGCAGAAGTACCTGGACGTCGTGTACGCCAGGCTCGACGAGCTGCGCGCCGCCTACCGCCGGAGGCTGGCGGAGGTACGCCGGGGCGGGCCGTCCGGCTCGCCGCAGAACCGCTCCGAGCGTGACGCGTTCGCGGCGCACTACGAGGACACCGTCGCGCGCCTGGACCACGTGGAGAACCGGCTCGTCTTCGGCCGGCTCGACCTGCGCGGCGGGCGGGACCCGCGCTACGTCGGGCGCATCGGGATGTCGGACGCCGAGCACGACCAGCTGCTGATCGACTGGCGCGCGCCCAGCGCACGCCCGTTCTACCAGGCGACCGCCGCCCACCCCGGCGACGTCGTGCGCCGTCGCCACCTCATGACCCGCGCCCGCACGGTGGTGGGGGTGGAGGACGAGCTGCTGGACCACGCGCACCTCGACGAGGACGTGGCCGACGGCCTCACCGGCGAGGGTGCGCTCTTCGCGGCGATGTCGGCCGCCCGCGAGGGCCGGATGAGCGACATCGTCGCCACCATCCAGTCCGAGCAGGACGCGGTGATCCGCTCCCCCCTCGACGGCGTCCTGGTGGTGCAGGGTGGGCCGGGCACCGGCAAGACGGCGGTCGCGCTGCACCGCGCCGCCTACCTCCTCTACGCCCACCGCGAGCGGCTCGAGCGCTCCGGCGTGCTGCTCGTGGGACCCTCGCGGGTGTTCCTGCGCTACATCGAGCAGGTCCTGCCGTCCCTCGGCGAGACGGACGTCGTCGCGACCACCATGGCCGAGCTGCTCCCGGGCACGACGGCGACCGCCCCGGAGCGGGCCGAGGTCGCCGAGGTCAAGGGCCGCACCACCATGGCGCACGTCCTCGGCCGGGCCGTACGCGCGCTGCAGCGAGTCCCCGGCGAGGTGCAGGAGCTCGACGTCGAGGGCGTGACGCTCCACCTGCGCCCGGAGGACGTGCGCACCGCCATGGCGCGGGCCCGCCGCAGCGGTCTGCCCCACAACCAGGCTCGGGAGACCTTCGCCCTGACGATCCTCGACACGCTCGTGCGCGAGTACGCCGCCGCCCGGGGCAACGACGGGGACGACCCCGAGGACCGCGCGTGGCTGCGTGAGGACGTGCGCACCGCCCGGGACGTGCGCCGCGCCGTGAACCTGTGCTGGATGCCCACCACCGCGCACGGCCTGCTCGAGCGGCTGTACGCGCGCCCCGACCTGCTCGCCCCCCACGCCCGCGGGCTGTCCCCGCGTGACCGCGAGCTGCTGCGGCGCGAGAAGGGCTCGCCGTGGACGGTGGCGGACGTGCCGCTGCTGGACGAGCTCGCCGAGCTGCTCGGCCACCACGAGCAGGCGGAGTCGGCCCGCGCGGCGGCGGAGGCCCGCCTCCAGGCCGCCGAGGAGGTGCGCTACGCGCAGGAGGCCATCACCTCCCAGGGCCTGGGCATGGGGATGGTCAGCGCCGAGATGCTCGCGGAGCGCTTCGCCGCCACCGGCCCGCGGCTGACGACGGCGGAGCGCGCGGCCGCCGACCGGACGTGGACCTACGGGCACGTCGTGGTCGACGAGGCGCAGGAGCTCTCCCCCATGGCGTGGCGCGCGCTGCTGCGGCGGTGCCCGTCCCGGTCGATGACGGTCGTGGGCGACCTCGCCCAGCGCAGCGGGCACCGGCCGGCACGCTCCTGGGAGGAGGTGCTCGGCGCGGCCGGCAGCGAGCATGTCCGGGAGGCTGTCCTGACCGTCAGCTACCGCACGCCCGCCACGGTGATGGACACCGCCACCGCGGTCATGACGGCGCTCGGCGCCGAGCCCGCGTACCCGGTGCGCGCCGCCCGCGACCTGCCGGACTCCCTGGCGACCACCCGCGCCGAGCCCGCCGAGCTCGCGGCCGTCACGGCGGCCGTGCTGCGCGACGAGCTCGCTGCCCTCGACGCCGGGGCCGGACGCGGAGCCGGACGCGTCGCCGTCATCGTCCCCCCGGGCTCCGAGCGCGCCGTGGGCGCGGCACTCCTCGCCGAGCACGACCTGCGGGAGGCGCTGACGTCCGGCCACGGCGACCCGCTGGGTGCGCGCGTGGCCGTCGTCGACCCGGTCGAGGCCAAGGGTCTGGAGTACGACGTCGTCGTGCTCGCCGAGCCGGCCGCCGTGCTCGAGGGCGGCACGGGGGACCTGTACGTGGCGATGACACGCCCCACCCGGCGCCTGCACGTCGTCCACTCGGCCGACCTGCCGGCGGGGTTCCCTTCCGGCGCCTGACGCGGGGCGGCGGCGGGCGCCGAGCGCCCCGCGTCGAGCGCCGAGCGCCGTGGTGAGCAACACCACGCGCCCACGTGGTGGACCGGCTTGCTCCGCATCCCGAGACAGGCGGACCATGGGTCGGTGGCCCGCGCACTGCTTCTCGAGAACCCGCACCCCGACGCCGACCCGATCCTGGCCGATGCCGGGTTCGAGGTGGTCCGGCACGCCGGCGCCATGGAGGAGGACGAGCTGATCGAGGCCCTCGAGGGCGTCGACCTCCTCGGGATCCGCTCCACCACCCACGTGACCGAGCGGGTCCTCGCGGCCCACCCCGGTCTGACGGCGATCGGCGCGTTCTGCATCGGCACGAACCAGATCGACCTGCGCGCGGCCGCCCGGCGCGGCATCGCGGTGTTCAACGCCCCCTTCTCCAACACCCGCTCCGTCGTCGAGCTCGCGGTGGCCGAGATCATCGCCCTGACCCGCCGGCTGACGGTGCGCGACAAGGCCCTGCACGGCGGCGTCTGGGACAAGACCGCGTCGGGCTCGCACGAGGTGCGCGGACGCACCCTGGGCATCGTCGGGTACGGCAACATCGGCACCCAGCTCTCCGTCGTCGCCGAGGCCCTCGGTATGCGCGTGGTGTTCTTCGACACCGCGGAGAAGCTGGCGCTCGGCAACGCGCACCGCATGGGCTCGCTGGCCGAGGTGCTCGCCGTGTCCGACGTCGTCACGCTCCACGTCGACGGTCGGGCCGGCAACGCCGGCATGTTCGGCCGCGAGCAGTTCGAGCAGATGAAGCACGGCGCCTCGTTCCTCAACCTCTCGCGCGGGTTCCTCGTGGACTACTCCGTGCTGCGGGAGAAGATCCTCGACGGCTCCATCTCCGGCGCCGCCGTCGACGTCTTCCCCAGCGAGCCGCGCAAGAACGGCGACCCGTTCGACTCCGAGCTGCGCGGGCTGCCGAACGTGATCCTGACCCCGCACGTCGGCGGGTCGACCCAGGAGGCGCAGGAGAACATCGGGCACTTCGTGGCGAACAAGCTGAGCAAGTACGTGCGTGCCGGGTCCACCGACCTGTCGGTGAACCTCCCGCGCCTCACGCTCCAGCCCTCCGACGCCGCCCGTTACCGCGTGGCGTTCGTGCACCGCAACACCCCCGGCGTCCTCGCGCTGGTGAACCAGACCTTCGCCGAGCACGGCGCGAACATCGAGGGGCAGATCCTCGGCACGCTCGGCGAGATCGGGTACGTGGTCACGGACATCGGCTCGGAGCTGCCCCGCGAGGCGATCGAGGCGGTCCGCGAGATGGAGGACACGCTGCGGCTGCGGGTCATGGTCCGGCCGGGCTACGAGGACGCCGACGGCGGCGAGGCCTGACGGCCGGGCCGCGCCGGCGGCCGGGCCGGATCTTCGGCCGCCCCTCCCGGGCGAGGCGGCGGCCCCCGCCCTGCTCGCAGTACCGTCGGGGGCATGTTCACCCCCGCGCCCGAGCGCTACGACACCATGACCTACCGCCGCTGCGGCCGCAGCGGCCTCGACCTGCCCGCGATCGCCCTCGGGCTCTGGCAGAACTTCGGCGAGGCGAACCCCTACGCCACCCAGCGCGACATCGTGCTGCGCGCGGTCGACCTGGGCATCACCCACATCGACCTGGCGAACAACTACGGGCCGCCCCCCGGCTCGGCGGAGAAGCACTTCGGGCGCATGCTCGCCGAGGACCTCGCCGGCCTGCGGGACGAGCTGGTCATCTCGACCAAGGCCGGGTACGACATGTGGCCCGGCCCCTACGGGAACGGCGGCTCGCGCAAGTACCTGCTGGCCTCCCTCGACGCCTCGCTCGAGCGCATGGGGCTGGACTACGTGGACCTGTTCTACTCGCACCGCTTCGACGCGACGACGCCGCTGCGCGAGACCATGGGCGCGCTCAAGACGGCCGTCGACTCCGGCCGCGCCCTGTACGCCGGCATCTCGTCCTACTCCGCCGAGCGCACCCGTGAGGCGCTCGAGATCGCCGCGGAGATCGGGCTGGACATCCTCGTCCACCAGCCCTCGTACTCGCTGCTGAACCGGTGGGTGGAGGAGGGCGAGCCGAGCCTGCTCGACGTCCTCGGCGACGCCGGCATGGGCGCGGTGGTCTTCTCCCCGCTGGCCCAGGGGATGCTCACGGACAAGTACCTCGACGGCATCCCGGAGGGCTCGAGGGCCGCGCGCGGCGGCTCGCTCCGGCGGGAGTTCCTCGAGGAGACCACGCTCACCCACGTCCGTGCGCTCAACGAGATCGCTGCGGAGCGGGGCCAGACTCTCGCCCAGATGGCCATCGCGTGGGTGCTGCGCGACCCGCGCGTCACCACGGCGCTGGTCGGCGCCTCCAGCGTGGCTCAGCTCGAGAGCTCGGTGCAGGCGCTGGACAACCTCGCGTTCAGCGAGGAGGAGCTGGCCCGGATCGACGGGCACGCCGTCGACGCCGGCATCAACATCTGGGCGCCGCGCTCGTCGAACCTGTAGGCGCGGCGTCGTCGGCGGGCGGCTTCCCCTCCGCCCCGCCGACGGCGGTCAGCGGGCCGGGGCCTCCTGGGCGGCCCCGCCCGGGCCCAGGCTGGCCATGTCGTCGGCCACGGCAGGCGCCGCGGCGTCGGCGGCCGGAGGCGGTCCGTCGGCCGACGTGTCGTCGGGCCGCTCCGCGGAGCCCAGGTCCTCGTCGCGCTGCCCCGCCCTCGCCCCAGCCGCCGAACGCTCTGCGCGCTCGGCCCGCAGGATCGCGATCGCGTCCTCGAAGTCCTCCAGGCTGCTGAACGAGGAGTACACGCTCGCGAACCGCAGGTAGGCGACCTCGTCGAGCTGGCGGAGCGGCCCGAGTATGGCCAGGCCGATCTCGTGGGCGTCGATCTGCGCGGCGCCGGCCGCCCGTAGTGACTCCTCCACCTGCTGGGCGAGCAGCGCGAGGTCGTCGTCCGAGACGGGACGTCCCTGGCAGGCCTTACGCACGCCGGCGACCACCTTGTCCCGGCTGAAGGGCTCGCTCGCGCCCGACCGCTTGACCACCGTCAGGCTCGACGTCTCCACCGTGCTGAAGCGCCGCCCGCACGAGGGGCACTGGCGACGCCGACGGATGGCCGAGCCGTCCTCGGCCGTGCGCGAGTCGATCACCCGCGTGTCGGCGTGACGGCAGAACGGACAGTGCACGGTGGAGCTCCTCCCTGCGCCCGTCCCACGCGCGTCGGCCTGGGCGGCCGTCGCTGCGAGGACCGCACGTACCGGCGGCACGGGCACCTGAGGAACCGTAGGACCGCGCCGACCCCCGACGCAACCACGCCCCACCGACCCCCCGCCGGTCGACATGCGGCTCCCGTCCGCAGCTGCCCGGTCAGTCCACCGGCACCAGCAGCTCCTGGCCGACGGCCAGCTCCGACGAGGCGAGGCCGTTGAGCTCGGTGATCTCCGCGAGGACGTCGCGCGGGTCCTCACCGGGCGCCGCGGTGGCGCTCGCCAGCGACCACAGCGTCTGCCCCGGGGCCACGGTCACCGTCGTCGTCGCGGACGACGACGCCGGGTTTGCGGCGGTGCCCACCAGAGCGCCCAGCCCGACGGAGGCTCCGGTCGCCGCGAGCAGGGCGAGGGTCGTGAGGACCCGGCGACCCCGGGCCGTCAGCCGCAGGCCGGGGGCCTCCTCCCGCGGCGGGCGGGAGACGACCGGCCGCACCGGCGCCGCCGGCGCGACCACGGGCGGGACGAAGCCGGGGCCGACGAGCTGAAGACTGCCCCGGCCGGCCGGCCGGGTGCCGACCCGGCGGCGTGCCGGACGCGCCGGCGCCGACCATGCGGGCTGTGCGACGAGTGCGCTCATCATCTTCTCCCTCGAACTGCTGTTCGTAGAACGTCTGTACGCAGACTAGCCGCCGACCCGTCCGATGTCGACACACCGTCGAACAATTGTTTGATATCGGGCGCGAGGCCTTCTAGGCTGACCTCGGAAAGCCCATCACCGACCACTGACATCGGCGGGTACGCACCGATCCGCCGCCGGGTGCCGAGCCAGGAAGGACCGCCGCCGTGAGCGTCGAGAAGAAGACCGAGCAGCCGGAGCCAGCGACCGCCGAGGAGCTGACGGACCGCCAGCGCATGATCCTCGACACGATCCGCGAGGCGGTCGCCGCGCACGGCTATCCGCCGAGCATGCGCGAGATCGGCGAGGCGGTCGGCCTGACCAGCCCGTCGTCCGTCAAGCACCAGCTGGGCGTGCTCGAGCGCAAGGGCTACGTGCGGCGCGACCCGAACCGGCCCCGCGCGCTGGAGCTGACCGCCCGCGGCGTCCCGTCCCTCTCAGGCCCGATCGGCTCGGTGGACTCTGAGGGCCTCACGTCCGGAGCGCCCACGTACGTGCCCGTCGTCGGGCGCATCGCGGCCGGCGGGCCGATCCTGGCCGAGCAGAGCGTGGAGGACGTCTTCCCGCTCCCGCGTCAGCTCGTCGGGGACGGCGAGCTGTTCCTCCTCAAGGTGGTCGGCGAGTCCATGATCGACGCCGCCATCTGCGACGGCGACTGGGTCGTCGTGCGGCGTCAGCCGGTGGCGGAGAACGGCGAGGTGGTGGCCGCCATGATCGACGGCGAGGCGACCGTGAAGACCTTCCAGCACAAGGACGGCCACGTGTGGCTGCTGCCCCAGAACCCGGCCTTCTCCCCCATCCCCGGCGACGAGTCGCAGATCCTCGGCCGCGTCGTGACGGTGCTGCGCAGCCTCTAGGAGGTCAGAGCCCGAACTCGCGGATGACCGCCCGCACCGACTCGGCGCTGCGGCGCAGGCCGTCGCGCTCGTGCGGGGTCACGACGGGCACGAGGCGGCGCCCGACGCCGTCCTTGCCGACGATGCTGGGCACCGACAGGCACACGTCGGAGATCTCGAGGTAGTCCTCGAGCAGGGAGGACACGGACAGGACGCGCTGCTCGTCCCGCAGCACCGCCTCGATGATCCGGACGACGGCGAGGCCGACGGCGTAGTTGGTCGCCCCCTTGCCCTCGATGATGCGGTAGGCCGAGGTCACGACCTCCTCGGCGATGCGCGCCCGGACCGCCTCGTCGAGCAGGCGGCCGTCGGCGGTGAAGCCCCACTGCAGCAGCGGCACGGCGCCCACCATGGCCGAGCTCCACAGGGGGATCTCGGAATCGCCGTGCTCGCCGGCGATGTAGGCGTGGACGTTCTGCACCGCCACGCCGCACTCCCGGGCCACGAGGTAGCGGAGCCGGGACGTGTCGAGCACCGTGCCGGAGCCGAAGAACCGGTTCTCGGGCAGGCCGGAGATCTTCAGCCCCGCGTACGTCACCACGTCCACCGGGTTGGCCACCATGATGTAGGTCGCGCTCGGGGCGACAGCGGTCACGCGCGGGAGAAGATCGCGCATGATGCCGATGGTCGCGCCGGCGAGCTCGAGCCGCGACTGGCCGGGCTTCTGCTTGGCGCCTGCGGTGACGACCACGATGTCGGCGTCGGCGCAGATCTCGATGTCGTCGGAACCCGCCACGGTACCCATCGGGGTGAAGGCGATGCCGTGGGCGATGTCCAGCGCCTCGGCCTTGACCTTCTCCTTGTTCACGTCGTAAAGCACCACCTCGCGGGCGGCGCCACGCAGCAGGCAGGCGTAGGCGAGCGTGGACCCGACCGCTCCGGCGCCGACGATCGCCACCTTGCTCGGGCGCCGGTCCCCCGGCCGCGCCTCGCCCAGCAGCTCGCTGCGTCCGCCCACGTCGGCCTGCTCGCTCATGCTCATCTCCCAGCGTCTGTCGGGTTTCGTGCCGGTCCCTGCGGCAACACCCTAGGCGAGTGCCGGCGCTCCGGCAGAGAGGCGTCGCAGCGCCGCACGCGTGACCTCGCCGTCGTGGGTGCGCCACAGGGGCGGCATCGAGCGCGTCAGGAAGGTGCCGTACCGGGCCGTGGCGAGGCGCGGGTCGAGCACCGCGACCACCCCGCGGTCGGCGGTGGTGCGGACGAGCCGCCCGGCCCCCTGGGCGAGGAGGAGGGCGGCATGGGTGGCGGCGACCGTCATGAAGCCGTTGCCGCCCGCGGCCGCGACGACCTCGGACCGCGCCGACCTCACCGGGTCGTCCGGCCGGGGGAACGGGATGCGGTCGATCACGACCAGCCGGCACGTGGGCCCCGGCACGTCGACGCCCTGCCACAGCGAGAGCGTGCCCATCAGGCTGGTGGCCTCGTCGGCGGCGAAGGCGCGCACGAGCGTGGGCAGCTGGTCGTCGCCCTGGCACAGCACGGGCGTGTCCAGCTCCTCGCGCAGGCGCTCGGCGGCGGCCTCCGCCGCCCGCCGGGAGGAGAAGAGTCCGAGGGTCGCACCGCCGGCGGCGCGCACCAGCTCGACGAGCTCGGCGAGGGCCTGCTCGGACGTGCCGTCCCGGCCCGGCTGCGGCAGGTGACGGGCGATGTAGAGGATCCCCTGCCGGGGGTAGTCGAACGGGGAGCCGACGTCGAGCCCCTGCCACGGGGTCTCCCCGTCCAGCGTCAGGCCGAGGGAGCGGGCCATCGCGTCGAAGGTGCCGCCGAGGGTGAGCGTCGCCGAGGTGAGGACGGCGGCCCGGCCCGCGAGCAGGTTCGTGGCGACGGAGCCCGCGACGTCGAGGGGGGCGAGCCGCAGCCGCGGCTGCTCCAGGCCGCCGCGCGGGCGCTCGCACCACAGCACGTCCCGGCGCTGGGCGACACCGTCGCCGAGCAGACGTTCGGCGACCTCGAGCAGGACCACCATCGCCGAGCGTGCCATCGCACGCGCGCCGGCCTCCTCCGACTGGGCCCCGGCGTCGGGCTTCATCGCGCTCACCGCCTCGCGCGCCCCGGCCTCGACGAGGACGACGGCGTCCCGCAGCTCGGCGGGCAGGCCGTCCGGCAGCCGGCCCTCGGGGACGACCTCGAGCCGTGCCCGCAGCGCGGCCGCGGCGGCGTCCAGGGTGTCCAGGTTCACCCCGGCGTGCCGGCGCGCGAGCCGCGCGGTCCGCTCGACGACGCCGGCGCTGAGCTCGCCCGTCGCCTGGGCCGTGACCCGGTCGGCGAGCTCGTGCGCCTCGTCGACGACGAGCACGTCGTGCTCGGGCAGGACGTTCGGGGAGCCCGACGCCGCGATGCCGAGCATCGCGTGGTTCGTCACGACGACGTCCGCGTCGCGGGCCGCCTGCCGGGCCGCCTCGGGGAAGCACTCGGAGAGCATCGGGCACCTTCCGCCGAGGCACTCCATCTTCGTGACGGAGACCTGCCGCCACGCCCGTTCGCTCACCCCCGGCACGAGGTCGTCGCGGTCACCGGTCGTGGTCTCCTCGGCCCACTCCCGCAGCCGGAGCACCTGCTCGGCGAGGGTCGAGCGCCCGGCGGCGGGGCCCGGGTCCGCGCCGCCGGCGGGTGGTGGGGGCGCCGCGGGGTCGACGCCGGTGGCCGCGGACACCGTGAAGAGGCCGGGCTCCTCGTCCACCGGGTAGCCGCCGGCCACCTTGTGCCGGCACAGGTAGTTGTGCCACCCCTTGAGGAGGGCGACGTCGGGCCGTGCACCGGTCCGCGCGGCCACGACCTCCGCGACCCGGGGCGCGTCGTGGACGAGGACCTGGCGCTGGAGCGCGAGGGTCGCCGTCGAGACCACGGCCCGCCGGCCGGTGGTCACCGCGTGGGCGAGCGTGGGGACGAGGTAGGCGAGCGACTTGCCCGTGCCGGTGCCGGCCTGGACGAGCAGGTGCCGCTCCTCCTCCAGGGCCTCGGCCACGGCCCGGGCCATGCGCTGCTGACCCTCTCGCGGGGTGCCGCCCAGGGCGGCGACGGCGTCGGCGAGGAGGGCGTCGGTGTCAGGGGCGCCCACGTCAGGACGCCGAGCGGGCGGCGGGCGCCTCCCCGCCGTCGGCCACGGCGACGGCCCTGAGGTCGGCGGCCAGGTCCGGGTCCACCAGCGCGTGCAGGCGGGTGCCGCCGGCGACGTAGTGCTCGGCCTTGATCTCCCCGTCGGTGTGCGCGCGGGAGACGAGGTCGCCGCGCGAGTAGGGCACGACGACGTCGACCTCCTCGGTGGGCCGGGGCAGCAGCTCGGCGACACGTTCGGCGAGCTCCTCCACCCCCTCCCCCGTGCGGGCGGACACCACGACGGAGCCGGGGTACCGGGTCCGCAACGCGGCGAGGTCCTCCGGCGCGGCGAGGTCCGCCTTGTTCAGCACGATGAGCTCGGGCACGTCCGAGCCGCCGGGGATGTCCGCGACGACGGCGCGCACGGCCCGCACCTGCCCCTCGGGGTCGGGGTGCGCGGCGTCCACCACGTGCAGCAGCAGGTCCGCCTCGGCGACCTCCTCCAGGGTGGAGCGGAACGCCTCGACGAGCTCGGTCGGCAGCGAGCGGACGAAGCCGACGGTGTCGGTGAGGGTGTAGACGCGCCCGTCCGGGGTGGTGGCGCGCCGGACGGTCGGGTCCAGGGTGGCGAACAAGGCGTTCTGGACCAGCACACCGGCGCCGGTGAGGCGGTTGAGCAGCGAGGACTTGCCGGCGTTGGTGTAGCCGGCGATGGCGACCGAGGGGATCTGGTGGTGGCGGCGGGAGCCGCGCTTGGTCTCCCGGGCCGGCGCCATCTCCTTGATCTGCCGGCGCAGCCGTGCCATGCGGGTGCGGATGCGGCGGCGGTCGAGCTCGATCTTCGTCTCACCGGGCCCGCGGGAGCCGATGCCCTCACCACCGGCGACGCGTCCACCCGCCTGCCGGGACATGGACTCGCCCCAGCCGCGCAGGCGCGGGAGGAGGTACTCGAGCTGGGCGAGCTCCACCTGCGCCTTGCCCTCCCGTGACTTCGCGTGCTGGGCGAAGATGTCGAGGATGAGGGCGGTGCGGTCGATGACCTTGACCTGGACGATGTCCTCCAGGCTGCGGCGCTGGGAGGGGCTGAGGTCGCCGTCGACGATGACCGTGTCGGCCCCGACGGAGCGCACGAGCTCGGCGAGCTCGGCGGCCTTGCCGGAGCCGAGGTAGGTGCCGGGGTCCGGCGTCACGCGGCGCTGCAGCAGGCCGTCGAGGACCTCCGAGCCGGCGGTCTCCGCGAGCGCCGCGAGCTCGCGCAGCGAGACCTCCGCCATCTCGGCGGTGCCGGTCGACCAGAGGCCGACGAGCACGACGCGCTCGAGGCGCAGCTGCCGGTACTCGACCTCGGTGACGTCCTCGAGCTCGGTGGACAGGCCGGCGACCCTGCGCAGCGCCGCACGTTCCTCGCGCTCGAGCTGGTCGCCGTCGTGGTCGGACCCGGCCTCGGCGGCGTCGTCGGCCTGCAGGGCGGTCCCCTCGGTGGAGCGCAGCGAGCCGGCGCGGGCGAGGATGCGCGCGACCACGTCCTCAGCCGCCTGCTGGTCGCCGGGGTTCGGCTCCCGCTCCGCAGCGGTCGGGAGGTGGTGGTCGGTGCGGGTCATGGTGTCCTTCCGTCGGTACCCCTCAAGGGTCCCACGGCGCGCGGGGCGGAGCCATCCCTTTCCACACGGGGCGCACGCCCACCGGGTCCAGCGGCGTGGCGTGGACGGCGGGCAGCAGGCCCGCCGGCGGACGGGCGGCCGGCGGCCGGCGGACTGGCAGCCGACGACCGGCGGGCTGCCGTGCGGCGCGCCCGCCCGCCGAGCCGGTAGCGTTTCCGCGATGAGCGCGCCCGACCACTACTTCTCCGCCGAGCCGGCCTCCCCGGGCGAGCTGCGCCCCCTCAGGGTGCGACTGCGCGGGCGCGAGGTCACCGTCCAGGTCGCTGGCGGCGTCTTCTCGGGCGACCGGCTCGACCTCGGCACCCGCGTCCTGCTCGACGCGGTCGAGGACCCGCCTGCCACCGGCACTCTCGTGGACGTCGGGTGCGGGTGGGGCCCGCTGACGATCGCCATGGCCCAGGCGTCCCCTGCCGCGCGGGTGGTGGCGGTCGACGTCAACGCCCGTGCCCGCGACCTCACCGCCCGCAACGCCCGGTCCCTGGGGCTCGACAACGTCACCGTGGTGCATCCCGACGAGGCGCCGGCCCTGCTGGTCGACGGGATCGACGAGATCTGGTCCAACCCGCCGATCCGGATCGGCAAGGGCCCGCTCCACGAGCTGCTCCGGGAGTGGCTGGGGCGGCTGCGCCCCGACGGGCACGCCCAGCTGGTCGTGCAGCGGAACCTCGGCGCGGACTCGTTGCACCGCTGGCTCGCGGAGGAGCTCGGGACCGACGTCGTGCGCACCGCCAGCGCGAAGGGGTTCCGGGTGCTCACCGTGCGTCCCCGCGCCTGAGCCCGTCGGCACGGCACGCGGGCGGCGGTCCGCCCGCCGTGGTGGGCGTCAGTCCCCGCGCAGGACGACGTCGGCCGTCAGGACCGCCGGTCCGGTGAGCCACACCCGGTCGCCGGCGACCCGCACCGTCACCTCACCGCCCGGCACGAGCACACGCCACACGTCCGGTGCGCCCGCCCCGCCCCAGGCCCGCACCGCGAGCGCGGCCGCGCACGTGCCGGTGCCGCAGGACCGGGTCTCCCCGACGCCACGCTCGAGGACCCGCATCCGCACCGTGCCGACCGACGTGCCGGCGCCGTCGTCCTCGCCGAGCGGGACGACGAGCTCGAGGTTCGTGCCCTCGGGCGGCACCGGGTCGTACGTCGGTGGCAGCGTGAGCTGCGCGGCGGCGAGCGAGGCCTCGTCCGGAAGGGCGACGACGGTGTGCGGGTTCGGCACGGTGACGCGCAGGCCGGCCCGCGGGCCCTCGAGCCCGGGCACGTCGACGACGACGTCGTAGCCCTCCGCCTCGGCCTGGGGGCCGCCGGGCATGGTCCACACGCCCATGTCGACCGTGTACAGCTCTCCCTCGAGCGTGATCCGGCGCGGCCCGCCGCGCGTGCCGACGACGACGCTCGCACCGTCGGGAAGGTCGACGAGCCCGGAGACCCGCAGGTAGTGGGCGAAGACCCGCACCCCGTTGCCGCACATCTCGGCCAGCGAGCCATCGGCGTTGCGGTAGTCCATGAACCACTCGGCGGCCGGCTCCTCGGCGAGGACTGCGGCCCCCTCGGGCAGGGCGCGGGAACGCACCACCCGGATCAGCCCGTCCGCCCCGACGCCGGCGTGCCGGTCGCACACCGCGGCGACCTCCGCCGCACCGAGGGCGAGCTCGCCGTCGGGGTCGGGGACGAGCACGAAGTCGTTCTCCGTGCCGTGGCCGGTGGTCAGGGCGCGGCCCGCGAGCACGCCGAACGTGGGGGTCATAGGTGCAGGGTACGCAGGGCGGCGTCGCGCAGGCCCTCCGCGTCCGCCGTCGGCAGCCAGTGGATGCGGGGGTCGCGGCGGAACCACTTCTCCTGGCGGCGGGCGAGCTGGCGGGTGGCGACCGAGATCGCGCTCACGGCCTCCTCCTTGGTCATACGCCCCGCGAGCACGTCCGCAGCCTGCGCGTAGCCGACGGCACGGCGGGCGGTGACGCCCTCGGAGAGCCCCTGGCCCAGCAGCCGTTCGGTCTCCTCCAGCAGCCCCTGGGCCATCATCTGCTCCGTGCGGGCGGCGATCCGGGCGTCGAGCTCGGGGCGGGGGACGGCGATCGCGAGCTGGACGGCGGGGACGGCGTAGACGTGCTCCGGCAGGCTGGCGGAGTAGGGGCGGCCCGTGAGGGCGATGACCTCCAGGGCGCGGACCACCCGCCGGGTGTTGCGCGGGTCGATGCGGGCGGCGGCCTCCGGGTCCCGGGCCGCGAGCTCGTCGTGCAGCGGCCGGGTGCCCAGGCGCGCGGCCCGCTCCTCCAGCTCGGCGCGCACCGCGGGGTCGGTGCCCGGGAAGTCGAGGTGATCGAGCACGGCCCGCAGGTACAGCCCGGATCCGCCGACCAGCACCGGCACCTTCCCCCGGCCCCGGACGGCGGCGATGTCGGCGCGCGCGGCCTCCTGGTAGGCGGCCACCCGCGCCTCCTCGGTGACGTCCAGGACGTCGAGCTGGTGGTGGACGACGCCGCGCCGCTCCCCCGGCGGCAGCTTCGCCGTCCCGACGTCCATGCCGCGGTAGAGCTGCATCGCGTCCGCGTTGACGATCTCCACGGCGTCCGGACCGCCCAGCGCCTCCGCCAGGTCGAGGGCGAGGGCGGACTTGCCGGTGGCAGTCATGCCGACGACGGCGAGCACCTCCGGCTCACGCGCTCCGCTGACCTGCACGTCCGCCAACCTACCGCCCCGGACGGCGGCCGGCCGCGCACCCGGGGGCGGCGCTGCTAGCGACGGCAGGCACCTCGCGCGGTTAGTCTCGATACATGGCACCGCCCGGCACGTTCGACGACGGACGGACGCCGCTCGGCCCCGTGCGGGCGGACGGCGTGGCGGGGGCGCGGGCGGCCCGGGACGTGGTGCTGCCGCTGACCCGCACGCGGGTGGCGGACGCGCTGACCGAGCTGGGCTACCCGCTGTTCCGGGACGCCGCGGGCGACCTGGGCGCCATGTGGGCGCAGGCCGTCTTCCACCTATACCTCCTGGGCAAGGACGAGTCCGTCCTCCAGGTGCGCGGCTCCTGGCACCGGCGCCTGGCCATCGAGCGCCTGCCCGAGGTGCTGACGTTGCTGGACTCCTGGAACCGGGAGTTCGTGGGCCCGAAGTGCTACGTCCGGGTGCTCGACGACGGGCTGCTCTCCGTCGTCGCCGAGTCCTCGGTCCCGCTCGCCTCGGGGGTCAGCGACAACCAGCTCGTCCGCCTGATCGAACGCGGCGTGGGGCAGGGCATGCGGGTGATGCGTGACCTCGAGGAGCTCTACCCCGACCCCGCCGCGCGCGCCCCGGGGGCGTCATGATGAGCTGGCTGCGCCGCCGGCGCAGGCCGGCACCGGCGCCCCGGACCGCACCGCGCGGCGCCCGGCCGGACACGACGACCCGCCCGCCGGCCCTCCTGCGCCGGCGCGCCGAGACCACCGAGCCGGTCACGCCCGGGCGCCTGCGGGACGTGGTGGTGGCTCGCGGCTACCACGTGCGGGTGGAACCGGACGCCTCGCTCACCGGGCTGTGGGACGGCTACCCGTTCCAGCTGCGCCTGACGGGCGCGTCGCAGGACTATCTCAGCGTGCTGGGCACCTGGGGACGCGAGGTGCCCGAGGAGATGCGCGGCGCCGTCGCCCAGGCGGTCAACGACTGGAACCGCGACAAGATCTGGCCGACCGTCTTCACCTTCACGGACGAGTCCGGCACGACCGTGCGCACCGAGATCCTCGCCGACGTCGGCGGGGGCTCCACCGACCGCCAGCTCGTCGAGCTCGTGGAGGCGGGGCTCTCGGCGGGGGTGCAGTTCTTCCAGGCGCTGGGCGGCTCCATGCCCCCGCCGCACGAGCCGTCGCCGGAGATCTGAGCGCGGCGGCTCAGCGGCGCAGCGTGGGCATGCCCAGCGTGACGGGCCCGGCGGGTGCGGGCTCGCCGTGGGGGTGGGCCTCCTCGACCAGGCCCGCCCGCCGTGCCCACGCGTCACCCGCACGGGTACGGCGCATCGCGTAGGTCCCGCCGGTGAGCGCGGAGTCGGCCACGAGGTGGTGCGGGGCGCCGTGGGTGACGTCGACGGTGAGCATGTCGCCCGGTCGGGGACGCTCGCTCTCCGGCAGCCCTGCCGGCAGCGCCACGTGCACCAGGCGGTTGTCGGCGGCGCGGCCGGTCACCCGGTGGGTGGCGCCGTCCTTGCGACCCTCGCCCTCGGCGACCAGGACGTCGACGGTACGGCCGACCTGAGCCTCGTTCTCCTCGGTGGAGATCCGCTGCTGGAGCGCCGCGAGCCGCTGGTAGCGCTCGGTGACGACCTCCGCGGGCACCTGCGGCAGGTCCGCTGCGGGGGTGCCCGGCCGCGGGGAGTACTGGAAGGTGAACGCGGAGGAGAACCGGGACGCCTCGACGACGTCGAGGGTGGCCTGGAAGTCCTCCTCGGTCTCCCCCGGGAAACCGACGATGATGTCCGTGGTGATGGCGGCGTCGGGGATGGCGGCGCGCACCCGGTCGATGATGCCGAGGTACTTCGCCTGGCGGTACGAGCGGCGCATCGCCCGGAGCACGGTGTCGGAGCCGGACTGCAGGGGCATGTGCAGGCTCGGCATGACGTTGGGCGTCTGGGCCATGGCGTCGATGACGTCGTCCGTGAACGCAGCGGGGTGCGGCGAGGTGAACCGGACCCGCTCGAGCCCCTCGACCCGGCCGCAGGCACGCAGCAGCTTCGCGAACGCACCGCGGTCCCCGAAGCCGACGCCGTAGCTGTTGACGTTCTGGCCCAGCAGGGTCACCTCGATGGCCCCCTGGGCGACGACGGCCTCGACCTCGGCCAGCACGTCGCCCGGCCGGCGGTCGCGCTCCTTGCCGCGCAGGTGCGGGACGATGCAGAACGTGCAGGTGTTGTTGCAGCCCACCGAGATGGAGACGAACGCCGCGTAGGCGGACTCGCGGCGGGTGGGCAGGGTGGACGGGAAGACCTTCAGGGACTCCTCGATCTCCACCTGCGCCTCGGCGTTGTGGCGGGCGCGCTCCAGCAGCGCGGGCAGCACGTCGAGGTTGTGGGTGCCCAGGACGACGTCGACCCACGGCGCCTTCTCCACGATGCCCTCACGCATCTGCTGCGCGAGGCATCCGCCGACGGCGATCTGCATCCCGGGCCGGGTCCGCTTCACCGAGGCGAGCTGGCCGAGGTTGCCGAACAGCCGGGTGGCCGCGTTCTCGCGCACGGAGCAGGTGTTGATGATGACGACGTCGGCACCTCCGTCTCCCGCCTCGGTCGCCCGCGCGGCGGCCTCGGGGACGTCGGCGACCGGGACGTAGCCCCGCTCCTCGAGCATGCCGGCGAGGCGCTCGGAGTCGTGGACGTTCATCTGGCAACCGAGCGTCCGCACCAGATAGGTGCGGCGGTCGGCCTGCTGCACGGGGGCGACGGCGGAGGTGAGAGACATGGTGGACAAAGTGTAGGCGGGCCGAAAGACGCCCGTTCACGCCCGTTCGTTTCCACTCTGTTACCGGCACGGGCCGCTGCGGGGGCCTCGGCACGTTAGGTTGACCTCCATGACGGAACCGAACGAGACCTCCCTCACAACGCCGGCGGGAGGTCCGGGGGCTGCCCGGGGCGAGCCGCTGGTCGTGCTGACCGACGTGAACAAGCACTTCGGTGAGCTGCACGTCCTGAAGGACATCAACCTCACGGTCACGCGCGGCGAGGTGGTCGTCGTCATCGGGCCCTCCGGGTCCGGCAAGTCGACCCTGTGCCGGGCGATCAACCGGCTGGAGCCGATCGACCGCGGCACCATCGAGATCGACGGCCAGAAGCTCCCCGAGGAGGGCAAGCAGCTGGCCCAGCTGCGGGCCGACGTCGGGATGGTGTTCCAGTCCTTCAACCTCTTCGCGCACAAGTCGATCCTCGACAACGTCACCCTGGGGCCCATCAAGGCCAAGGGGGTCAAGCCGTCCGAGGCGAAGGACCGTGCGATGGCGCTGCTGGAGCGCGTGGGGGTGGCGAACCAGGCGGGCAAGTACCCGGCGCAGCTCTCCGGCGGCCAGCAGCAGCGCGTCGCGATCGCGAGAGCGCTGGCGATGCAGCCCAAGGTGATGCTCTTCGACGAGCCCACCTCGGCGCTGGACCCCGAGATGATCACCGAGGTCCTCGACGTCATGACCGCGCTCGCCCGCGACGGCATGACGATGGTCGTCGTCACCCACGAGATGGGCTTCGCCCGCAAGGCGGCCGACCGCGTGATCTTCATGGACGCCGGACAGATCGTCGAGGAGAACTCGCCCGAGGAGTTCTTCACCAACCCCCGGTCCATGCGGGCCCAGGACTTCCTCTCCAAGCTGCTCAGCCACTGAAGCGCACCACCAGACCGATCCCCCGGGCGGGGGACCAACCCGAAGGAGACGACATGCGAGCCACACGCAAGGCCGGATTCGCCGCCATGACCCTGGCCGCCGCGATGGCCCTGACCGCCTGCTCGGCCGGCGAGCCGGGCGACACGGAGGAGCCGGGCGGTGACGGCACCGGCACCGCGGGCGGTGGCGGCGAGACCATCACCATCGGCATCAAGTTCGACCAGCCCGGCCTCGGCCTCCAGGAGGGCTCCGAGTACACCGGCTTCGACGTCGACGTCGCCAAGTACGTCGCCGAGAAGCTCGGCTACGCCGAGGAGAACATCAAGTTCGTCGAGTCCGTCTCCGCCCAGCGCGAGACGCTGCTCGAGAACGGCCAGGTCGACATGATCTTCGCGACGTACTCCATCACGGACGCCCGCAAGGAGCGCGTGGCCTTCGCCGGACCGTACTTCGTGGCCGGCCAGGACCTGCTGGTTGCCGCCGACAACTCCGACATCACCGGCCCCGACACCCTGGACGGCAAGGTGCTGTGCTCGGTGGAGGGCTCGACGTCGGCCGAGCGCATCCGCGACGAGCACTCCGAGGGTGTCGAGCTCTACCCGGCACAGACGTACTCCGAGTGCGTGGAGCTGCTCTCCGCGGGCAACGTCGACGCGGTGACCACGGACGACGTCATCCTCGCGGGCTACGCCGCCCAGCCGGAGTACGAGGGTCAGTTCAAGGTCGTCGGCAACCCGTTCTCCGAGGAGAACTACGGCGTCGGCCTCCCCAAGGACAACGACGTCTGCGAGGACGTCAACGCCGCCATCACCGAGATGGTCGACGACGGCACCTGGGAGGAACTCATCAAGAAGAACGTCGGCGACAACTTCAAGTGGAACGAGGAGCTCAACCCGCCGGAGCCCCAGCCCTGCGCCTGAGCGCTTCGTCAGGTGCCCGGGGCCGACGGCCCCGGGCACCGCGCGTCCGGCCGCGCCCGAGCGGCAGGAAGGAGACCTGAGTGAGCGGCTACCTGGCCGACATGGCCGAGCTCCTCGGCACGTACAACATCCTCGGAGCGTTCTGGGTCAACATCCAGCTGACCTTCTGGTCGGCCGTGCTCGCGTTCATCATCGGCACGGTGCTCGCCGTCATGCGCGTCTCCCCTGCGCCGAGCCTGCGCTGGGCGGGCGCGATGTACGTCAACATCGTGCGCAACACGCCGCTGACGCTCATCATCCTCGGGTGCTCCCTCGGGCTGTGGGGCCAGCTGGGGGTCATCCTGGCGAGCAACGAGGCCGGGCGGGTCGACATCACCGCCAACAGCTTCCGCCTGGCGGTCCTGGGCCTGTCCGTCTACACCGCCGCGTTCGTCTGCGAGTCGCTGCGCTCCGGTGTCAACACCGTCCCGGCGGGCCAGGCCGAGGCCGCCCGCGCGATCGGCCTCGGCTTCGGGCAGTCGATGCGGATGATCATCCTTCCGCAGGCGATCCGCGGGGCGATCGCCCCGCTGGGCAACACGCTCATCGCGCTCGCGAAGAACACGACGGTCGCCCAGGCCGCCGGCGTGGTCCAGGCCGCCTCGGTGATGCTCACGATGATCGAGTTCCGGCCCGACCTCATGGTCGCGATCTTCCTCGTGGTCGCCCTCGGCTGGGTCGTCATCGTCCTGCCGATCGGCCTCGTGACCACCTACCTCTCCCGCCGCCTGGGGGTCGCCCGATGAGCTCCGTCCTCTTCGACGCGCCGGGTCCCCGGACCCGTCGCCGCATCGCCGCCGTGAACGTCGTCGGCGCCGTCATCGTCCTCGGGGTCCTCGCGTGGGTGCTCTGGGGCCTGGCCGGGAAAGGCCAGCTGGCCGCAGCCAAGTGGAATCCCTTCGTCACCGAGTCGGTGTGGGTGGACTACCTGCTCGTCGGCCTGTGGAACACGCTCCGCGCGGCCGCCGTCTCCATCGTCGCAGCCAACGTCTTCGGCCTGCTCTTCGGCCTGGGCCGGCTGGCTCAGTCACGCCTGGTGCGTGGGGTCAGCGGCACCGTGGTGGAGTTCTTCCGCGCCGTCCCGGTGCTGATCATGATGATCTTCTTCTGGAACGTCTTCTCCTACGTCCCGGGACCGTGGGAGGGGCAGGCGCCGTTCTACGGCGTCGTCGTCGGCCTCACGCTGTACAACGGCTCCGTCATCGCGGAGCTCGTGCGCTCGGGCGTGCACAACCTGCCGCGCGGGCAGCGGGAGGCCGGCCTGGCGATCGGCCTGACCCCGTCCAAGAGCCTGCGGCTCGTGGAGGTGCCGCAGGCGCTGATCGCGATGATGCCGTCGATGATCAGCCAGCTCGTCGTGATCCTGAAGGACACCGCCCTCGGCTACATCATCACCTACAGCGAGCTGCTCCGGTCCGCGCGGCTCGTGGGGTCCACCTTCGCCAACTACATCCCTGCCCTGATCGTCGCAGCCGTGATCTTCATCGTCATCAACTACACCCTCACCTGGGTGGCCGAGCGCGTGGCCCGGCGCCTCAGCTCCCGCACCGCGGGCACGACCCGCCCGGCCGGCCCCGCGACCGCGGACGCCGGCGAGTGAGCGGCACGCACGAGGGTGCGGTGGTGGCGGTCGACCACCTCACCAAGACGTTCGGCGCGGTCCGGGCGGTGGACGACCTGTCCTTCACGGCCCGCCCGGGCCGCGTGACCGGTTTCCTGGGCCCCAACGGGGCCGGCAAGACCACCACCCTGCGCATCCTCCTCGGGCTGGTCCGGGCGACGTCCGGCACGGCCACCGTCGGCGGCCGGCGCTACGGCGAGCTCACCCGGCCGATGCGCTCGGTCGGGGCGGCGCTGGAGGCCGCAAGCTTCCACCCGGGCCGCAGCGCGCTGGACCACCTGCGTGTGTACGCCCCCCAGGTGGGCGTCGACGACGCCCGGTGCCGGGAGGTGCTCGACCTGGTGGGTCTCGGCCCTGTCGCGGACCGCCGTGTCGGCGGGTTCTCCCTCGGCATGCGCCAGCGGCTCGGCCTGGCCACCACGCTGCTGGGCGACCCCGGCGTGCTGATCCTCGACGAGCCCGCCAACGGCCTGGACCCCGAGGGCATCGCGTGGCTGCGGGCTCTCCTGCGGCACCTCGCCGGCGAGGGGCGCACGGTGCTGGTCTCGAGCCACGTGCTCTCGGAGGTCCAGCAGACCGTCGACGACGTGGTGATCATCGCCCGCGGAACCCTGGTGCACCAGTCCTCCCTGGCCGAGCTCGCGGCGCTGTCGGAACCGAGCGTGCGCGTGGTCTCTCCCGACGCCGCACGCCTGGACGAGCTGATCGCCTCGGCCGGGTGGACCGATCGCGTGGCCCGGAACGGGTCGCCGGGCGTCGCGGTGCTGCGGCGCGTGAGCGCGGCGGAGATCGGCGCGCGGGCCTTCGCCGCGGGGCTGGAGATCCACGAGCTCGCCACGCGGGAGGCCGGGCTCGAGGACACGTTCCTCCGGCTCGTCGGGGAAGGGCCCGCCGGCGGGGCGACGCAGGGCGGTGCCCGTTGATCGACGCCCTGCGGACGGAGCACCGCAAGCTCGTCACGACACGGCTGTGGTGGGTGCTGCTGCTGACGATGGCCGGGTACATGGCCTTTCTCGCCGGGGTGATGG
This sequence comes from Georgenia daeguensis, assembly GCF_039537705.1. Taxonomy (NCBI): domain Bacteria; kingdom Bacillati; phylum Actinomycetota; class Actinomycetes; order Allobogoriellales; family Allobogoriellaceae; genus Georgenia; species Georgenia daeguensis. The sequence goes on along the minus strand of NZ_BAABBA010000004.1, from coordinate 190,995 downwards.
CGTTCGTGCTGGCGGAGGCGCCGGGGTCGATGGGCACCGGGGTGCCGGCGTCCGAGCCGGCCCCGCCGATGTCCCCGGAGCAGGTGGCCAGCACCGTCTACACCCTCGCCACCTCGCTCGGCTACGTCTTCCCCGTTATCGTCGGCGCGCTCGCCATGACTGGCGAGTTCCGGCACCAGACGATCACGCCGAGCCTGCTGGCCGAGCCGCGGCGCAACGTCTTCCTCGCCGCGAAGATGCTCTCCAGCGTCGCGGTCGGCCTGCTGTTCGGCGTCGTCGGGACGCTCGCCACCGTCGGTGCCGGCGCGGCAGTCCTCGCGCTGCTCGGCGAGCCGTCGTACCTGACCGAGCCCACGGTGCTGCGCAGCGCCGGCCTGTCCGTCCTCGCCCTGACGGTGTGGACCGTGGTCGGCGTCGGGTTCGGGACGCTGCTGACGAACCAGGTCGCCGCCGTGGTGGTGCTGCTGGCGTTCACCCAGTTCGTCGAGCCGGTCCTGCGGATCGTGCTCGGACAGGTGGAGCTGCTCGAGGGGGTCTCGAAGTTCCTTCCGGGCGCCGCCGGGGAGGCCATCACGGGCAGCTCGTTCTACGCCGACTCCGGCATGGCCGCGGGGCTGCTGCCGTCGTGGGCGGGCCTGCTGGTCCTCCTGGGGTACGCGCTGGTCCTCGCGCTGGCCGGGCGCCTCACCACCCTGCGGCGCGACATCACCTGAGGGGTCAGTCGAGGGCGTCCCAGTCGCCGGGCCCGGCCAGCGGGTCGACCCCCTCCTCGGCGAGCACGTCGTCGATGGCGCGCATGGCCACGCCGCCGGAGAAGCCCTTGCGGGCGAGCATGCCCGCGAGGCGGCGACGGCGGACCTGCGGGTCGAGCCCGCGCGTGGAGCGTGCCTTCTTCTCGACCAGCCGGCGGGCCGCCGCACGCTCGTCACTCTCGTCCACCTGCTCGAGGGCGAGCGCAGCGACCTCGGGCTCGATGCCCTTGCGACGCAGCTCCTGCGCCAGGGCGCGCCGGGCGAGCCCACGCTCCGCGTGCCTGGTGCGCACCAGCATCTCGGCGTAGGCGGCGTCGTCGACCAGGCCCACCTCGGTGAACCGGTCGAGGACGCGTCCGGCGACGTCCGCCGGCACGTCGCGCCGCGCCATCGCCTCCTCGAGCTGGGCGCGGCTGCGGGGCGCCGCCGTGAGCTGGCGCAGGGCGATGGTGCGCGCCACCTCCTCAGCGTCAGGCTCGGTGTCCTGGGCGGCCGCACCGGTCGGCGGCGGCTCGAGCTCGTCGCGCCGGCGCCCCCCGCGCCGCCGACCGGTTCCGGGCTGTGTCATGCCGCTCAGAAGTCGACCGGGACCTCGCCGTCGGCGGCAGCCTTGGTGGCCTCCGCCTCGGCCGCGGCCTCGCCGATGCCGAGCTTGGTGAGGATCTTCTTCTCGATCTCCTCGGCCAGCTCGGGGTTGTCCCGGAGGAACTGGCGGGCCTTCTCCTTGCCCTGGCCGAGCTGGTCGCCCTCGTAGGTGAACCAGGCGCCGGACTTGCGCACGATGCCGTTCTCCACCCCGAGGTCGATCAGGCCGCCCTCGCGGGAGATGCCCTGCCCGTAGAGGATGTCGAACTCGGCCTGCTTGAAGGGCGGGGCCATCTTGTTCTTCACGACCTTGACGCGGGTACGGTTCCCGACCGCGTCGCCTGCCTCCTTGAGCGTCTCGATCCGGCGCACGTCCAGGCGGACGGAGGCGTAGAACTTCAGCGCCTTGCCGCCCGTGGTTGTCTCGGGCGAGCCGAAGAAGACGCCGATCTTCTCGCGCAGCTGGTTGATGAAGATCGCGGTCGTGCCCGAGGCCGAGAGCGCACCGGTGATCTTGCGCAGGGCCTGAGACATCAGACGGGCCTGCAGACCCACGTGCGAGTCTCCCATCTCGCCCTCGATCTCCGCCTTGGGCACCAGCGCGGCGACGGAGTCGATGACCACGATGTCGAGGGCGCCGGAGCGGATCAGCATGTCCATGATCTCCAGGGCCTGCTCGCCGGTGTCGGGCTGGGAGACCAGGAGCGCGTCGGTGTCCACGCCGAGCTTCTTCGCGTACTCGGGGTCGAGCGCGTGCTCGGCGTCGATGAAGGCCGCGATCCCGCCGGCCCGCTGGGCGTTGGCGACGGCGTGCAGCGCCACGGTCGTCTTGCCGGAGGACTCCGGGCCGTAGATCTCGACGACGCGGCCGCGCGGGAGGCCGCCGATGCCGAGCGCGACGTCCAGCGCGACGGAGCCGGTGGGGATCACCTGGACCTTGGGCCGGGTGTCGTCGCCCAGGCGCATGACCGACCCCTTGCCGAACTGGCGGTCGATCTGGCTGAGCGCGGCCTCCAGGGCCTTGCTGCGGTCTGCTACGGGAGCGGGCATGTCAGTCACCTTTCGGCAGGCGGGCCGCAGGTGCGGCCCTCGGATCGGTCAGGGCAGGTCTTGGCAGGGCCCGCCCTCGCCGGACGGCTACCTGCAGGCGACGCTATGCCCGACCACTGACATCCGTCCGACGCCCCCCGCACAGCTGTGGAAAGGTGCCGACGTCGTCGCCTGAGGATGACACTACGACGAACGGGTGTTCGACGGCCACCGACACGCCGGGCCACCCTGCACGGGTCCGCCGGACGACGCCGCACCCCGCCGTGCTAGGAACGGCGCGGGCCCTGCGGGCGCTCCCGGGGATCGATCCGGTGCCGCCAGCGGGTGGCCTCGTCGAGGTCCATCTCGTCGCAGACGGCGTCCCACACCTGGCGCGGCGGCACCCCGTCCGCGAGCGCGCGGACGGCGGTGCGCCCCCCGACCGAGCCCAGGACGAGGTCCTCGGCGACCGAGCGGCCGTACCCCGGCCCGAAGGTCTCCTCCAGCACCTGCCAGAACTCCGAGTGCTTCACCCGCCAAGAGTGCCACGGCCGGGGCGCCCTCCGCCCCGCGCGGGGCGGATGTCCGTGGCTGGCGGCAGAATGTCGAGGGTGCTCCCGTTCTCCGAGGCGACCCGGTCGTGGTTCGAGGGTGCCTTCGCCGCGCCCACCGCCGCGCAGACCGGCGCGTGGGACGCCATCGCCTCCGGCGAGCACGCGCTCGTCGTCGCGCCCACGGGGTCCGGCAAGACGCTCGCCGCCTTCCTGTGGGCCGTCGACCAGATGCTCACCGGCGAGGTGCCCGAGCCGCTCGACCGCTGCCGGGTGCTCTACGTCTCTCCCCTCAAGGCGCTGGCCGCGGACGTCGAGCGGAACCTGCGCTCGCCGCTCGTGGGGATCTCCCGGGCGGCCGCCCGCCTCGGCACCCCGGTCAACGACGTGCGCGTCGGCGTGCGCACCGGCGACACCCCGGCGAACGAGCGCCGCCGGTTCGCCACCCACCCGCCGGACATCCTCATCACCACCCCGGAGTCGCTCTACCTGGTGCTGACCTCCGGCGCGCGGGAGGGGCTGCGCGGGATCCGCACGGTGATCGTCGACGAGGTCCACGCGGTCGCGGGAACCAAGCGCGGCGCCCACCTGGCCCTGAGCCTGGAGCGGCTGGACGCCCTCCTGCCGCGGCCGGCCCAGCGCGTCGGCCTGTCGGCGACCGTGCGTCCCGTCCCCACGGTGGCCACGTTCCTCGCCGGGCACCGCACGCTCGACGACGGCGGACGGCACGTGCGCGTGGTCCAGCCGGAGAGCAGCAAGGAGCTGCGCATCGACGTCGTCGTCCCGGTCGAGGACCTCTCCGACCCCTCCGCGACGCCCCTGCGCGCCGCCGACCGCGAGGCTGCGGACGGCGCGGAGCTCGACCTGTCCGGGGACGCCTCGGGCGCGTCGCCCGAACCCCGCCAGCCCTCCGTGTGGCCGCACATCACCGAGCGCATCGTCGACCTGGTCACCGAGCACCGCTCGACGATCGTCTTCACCAACTCCCGCCGTTCAGCCGAGCGGCTCACCGCGCGGATCAACGAGGAGTGGCAGGCCCGCCACGAGGGCGTCGGCGGCGCCGCGGTCCTCGACGAGGCCGGCGGCACGTGGTCCGCCGCCCTGCCGGGCCAGGCGGGCACCGCGCTGGGGGTCGAGGACGTCGTGGCCCGCGCCCACCACGGCTCGATGAGCCGGGAGGAGCGGGTCCGCACGGAGTCAGCCCTGAAGTCCGGGCAGCTGCGCGCGGTGGTCTCCACCTCGTCCCTGGAGCTGGGCATCGACATGGGCGCGGTGGACCTGGTCGTCCAGGTGGGCTCGCCGCCGTCGGTGGCGTCGGCGCTGCAGCGCATCGGGCGCGCAGGTCACCAGGTCGGCGCGGTGTCCCACGGCGTCGTCCTGCCGACCCACCGCGGTGACCTCATGCCCTCCGCCGTGGCCTCCGTCCGGGCGCAGGAGGGCCTGATCGAGGAGGTGCACGTCCCAGCCAACCCCCTCGACGTCCTTGCGCAGCAGATCGTGGCGATGCTCGCCGTCGAGGATCTCGGCGTCGAGGAGCTCACGGCCGTCGTGCGCCGCTCGGCCCCCTACGTCTCGCTCGGGGAGCGCTCGCTCGGCGCGGTCCTCGACATGCTCGCCGGGCGCTACCCCAGCGAGGACTTCGCCGAGCTGCGGCCACGGATCGTCTGGGACCGCACGTCGGGGGTGCTGAGCGCCCGCCCCGGCGCCCTGCGCCTGGCGACGACCTCCGGCGGCACCATCCCGGACCGGGGCATGTACGGCGTCTACCTCGCCGGCGGGCCGACCACCGACGACGGCGGCCGCGGCACCGGCGGCGTCACCGCGGGCGCCCGCGGGCGCGGGGGGCGACGGGTGGGCGAGCTCGACGAGGAGATGGTCTACGAGTCGCGGGTCGGCGACACGTTCACGCTCGGGACCAGCACCTGGCGCATCGAGGACATCACGCCCGACCGGGTCCTCGTCAGCCCGGCCCCCGGGCAGCCCGGCCGCCTGCCGTTCTGGAAGGGCGACTCCCCCGGCCGCCCCGCCGAGCTCGGACGGGCCCTGGGGCGGGCCACGCGCGAGCTGCTCGCCGGCCTCGACGACGGGTCCGCGGCCGAGCGCCTGGGGGCGGCGGGACTCGACACGTGGGCGGTGGAGAACGTCACGGCCTACCTCGCCGAGCAGCGCGAGGCGACGGGGCGCCTGCCGGACGACCGCACCATCGTCCTCGAGCGGTTCCGTGACGAGCTGGGTGACTGGCGGGTGGTCCTGCACTCGCCCTTCGGCGCGCGGGTGCACGCCCCGTGGGCCCTGGTGCTCGCCGACCGCCTCCGCGAGCTGACCGGGATGGACGTGCACGCCGCGCCGAGCGACGACGGGATCGTCCTGCGCCTCCCGGACGTCGAGGGCGCCGACGGCGAGGGCACCGGGCCGCTGGACCCGGCCGTCCTGCTGCTCGAGCCCGCCGAGGTGTCCGGGCTCGTGGTGGAGGCGCTGGCGGGCTCGGCGCACTTCGCGGCCCGGTTCCGGGAGGCGGCGGCGCGGTCGCTGCTGCTGCCCCGGCGCCGGCCCGACCGTCGCCAGCCGCTCTGGCAGCAGCGGCAGCGCTCCGCCCAGCTCCTCGCCGTCGCATCCGCCTTCCCGGACTTCCCCGTGGTGCTCGAGGCGGTGCGCGAGTGCCTCCAGGACGACTTCGACGTCCCCGCGCTGACGGGGCTCATGACGGAGATCGCCAGGCGCGACATCCGGATCGTCGAGGTCTCCACGACCTCGCCGTCGCCGTTCGCCCGCTCCCTGCTGATGGGCTACGTGGCCCAGTTCCTCTACGCCAACGACGCCCCGCTCGCCGAGCGTCGCGCGGCCGCCCTCGCGCTGGACCCCGCACTGCTGGCCGAGCTGATCGGGTCGGACCTCGGGGACCTCGCCGACCTGCTGGACCCGGAGGCGCTCGCGGAGGTCGCGGCGGCGGTGGGACTGCGCACCGAGAGCACCCGGGCGAGAGACGCCGAGGGCCTCGTGGACCTCGTGCGACGCCTGGGCCCGGTCACGACGGCGGAGCTCGCCGAGCGCTGCACCTCGCCCGAGCTGGTCCCGGCCTGGCTGGACGAGCTCGAGGCGAGCCGCCGCGTGCTGAGCGTGCGGGTCGCCGGCACCGAGCAGTGGGTCGTCCTGGAGGACGCCGCCCGGCTGCGCGACGCCCTCGGCACGGCGCTGCCGGTGGGCCTGCCGGAGGCGGTGCTCGAGCCGGTGACCGACCCGCTCGGCGACCTCGTGAGGCGGCACGCCCGCACGCACGGCCCGTTCACCGCGCACGACGTCGCCGACCGTCTGGGGCTGGCCGTGGGCGCGGTGCATGCCGTGCTGGCCGACCTGGTCCGCACGGGCCTGCTCGTCCAGGGCCGGCTGAGCCCCGGTCCCCCGCCGGCCGACGGCGCCGTCGAGTACTGCGACGCCGAGGTGATGCGGCGGATCCGGCGTCGCTCGCTGTCCCACCTGCGCAGCGAGGTCGAGCCCGTCCCGCCCCGCACGCTCGGGGTGTTCACCCCGCGCTGGCAGCACGTCGCACCCGTCGGGTCGCGCCCGGAGCTGCGCGGCGCCGACGGTGTGCTCACCGTCGTGGACCAGCTCGCCGGTGCGCTCGTCCCCGCCTCCGCGCTCGAGTCGCTGGTGCTGCCGGCCCGGGTGCGGGACTACCGGCCAGGTCTGCTCGACGAGCTCACGGCCGCCGGCGAGGTCGTCTGGGCTGGGGGCGGCGCCCTGCCCGGTGTCGACGGCCTGGTCACCCTGCTCCCCGCCGACGCCGTCACGGACCTCGCCCCGCCGGTCGGCGACCACGCCCCGGGGCCCGTCCACACCCACCTGCTCGAGGCGCTCGCGGGCGGCGGTGGCCGGTTCTTCCGCGAGCTGCTGCCGCCGGACGAGGTCGACGACGCCGGACGCCCCACCCGCCGCGTGCCGCCGCCCGAGGTGCTCGAGGCCCTCTGGGAGCTCGTCTGGGCGGGCCTGGTCACCAACGACACGCTTGCGCCGGTGCGTGCCCGCCTCGGGGGCGGCCGCCCGGCGCACGCCTCGCGGGCACCGTCGGCACGCCCGCGGTCCCTCCGCACCGGCGCCGGCCTGCGGCGAGGCGCGCTCTCGCGCGCGGGGCTCGCCGGGGCTGTGCGGTCGGCGACGAACGTGAACCTCCCCGCGGCCGCTGGCCGGTGGTCGCTGCTGCCGAGAGACGGGCAGGTCCCGTCCGCCGACCAGGTGGAGGAGCGCACCACGAGGACCGCCGTGCTCACCGCGGCGCTGCTCGAGCGCCACGGGGTGCTGGTCCGCGGTGCCGCGGGGCTCGAGGACCTCCCGGGCGGGTTCGGCGCCGCCTACCAGGTGCTGCGCCGCCTCGAGGAGTCGGGGCAGGTGCGGCGCGGTTACCTGGTCGAGGGGCTCGGCGCCGCCCAGTTCGCGCTGCCGGAGGTGGTGGACCGCCTGCGGGCCGACGCGGCCGATCTGGCGTCGCGCCGGTCCGCGGCGCGTGATGCGCCGCCGTCGCCGTACGGGCAGGACTCGCCGTACGGGCAGACCTCGCCGTACGGACAGGCCGCGCCGCACGGGCAGGCGTCCACGGCGCGCGTGCACCTGATGGCCGCGACCGACCCTGCGAACCCGTACGGTGCGGCGCTCGCCTGGCCCCCCACCACAGCGGGCGAGGGCCATCGCCCCGGCCGCAAGGCGGGCGCCGTCGTCGTCCTCGTGGAGGGGGACCTCGTCCTCTACGTCGAGCGGGGCGGCAGGACCCTGCTGTCGTTCAGCGACGACGCCGCGGTGCTCGGCCCGGCCGCGTCCGCGCTGGCCGGGCGGGCGGGCACGGGCGACCTCGGGCCCTTGACCCTGCACCGGATCGACGGCCTGCCCGCGCTCGAGGCGGACGGCCCCCTGGCCGACGCCCTTCGCGCGGCCGGGTTCGGGCCCACGCCGCGGGGGCTCCGGCTGCGGCCCGCTCACCCCGGGACGTCCGTGACCTCGCCGCAGCGGCGCTAGCCGTCACCGGGGCGACAGGTCCGGAGCGGTACCGCGCCCGTCCTCCGGCACCCGCCCGAGCACCGCGGTGGCGTCGAGCGAGTCGTCCGTGACCACGGTGGCGGAGAGCCCGTGGCGTTCGACCGCCTCGACGGTCGCAGGGGCCTGCACCGCGCTGGTCTCGATGAGGAGGATGCCGTCCGGCCTCAGCCAGGTGGGTACGCCGGCGGCGACCCGGCGGTGCACGTCCAGCCCGTCGGCCCCGCCGTCGAGCGCGGCCCGCGGCTCGTGCAGGCGGGCCTCGGGCGGCATGAGAGCGATCGCGTCCGAGGGCACGTAGGGCGCGTTGACGACCAGCAGGTCCACGCGGCCGGCGAGCGACCTCGGCAGCGGCGCGTAGAGGTCCCCGCGGTGGACCGAACCGCCGACGCCGGCGACGTTGCGCCGTGCGCACGCGACCGCCGCGGCGTCCACGTCCGAGGCGTGCAGCTCGACGCCCCCCACGGAGGCCGCGACGGCGGCGCCGACCGCGGCCGACCCGCAGCACAGGTCGAGGACCACCGGGCGCCTAGCTCTCCCGGCCCCACCGGACCGACGCAGGTGGGCCACACCCTCGCGCACCAGGAGCCCGGTGCGGCGGCGCGGGACGAAGACGCCGTCGTCGAGGAGGATCCGCAGCCCGCAGAACTCCACCCAGCCGAGCACGTGCTCGAGGGGGACGCCGGCGACCCTGCGCTCCAGGAGCGCCTCGAGCTCAGCCGGCGTGCGCGCCGCCGCCTGGAGCAGGCGTGCCTCGTCCTCGGCGAACACGCAGCCGGCCGACCGGAGCGCCCGGACGACCCACGCCGGGCCGGGCTCATCCGTCCTCGCCGCCGGCTCGCGGCGCGCGGGCCGGGGCGCGCCGGTCACCGCCGCAGGTCCCGTCAGTCGCTCGGCTGCTCGTCGGCGCGGCCCCGCAGGCGCGCCTCCTCGGCGCGCACCCGCGCCGCCGTCGCCCGCTCGCTCTCGAGCCACGCGGGCATCTCCTCGAGCAGCGCCTTGATCTGCTCGGTCGTGAGCGGCTGCGTGAGGCCCCCGCGGGCCAGCCCGGAGGTGGAGACCCGCAACCTTCGGGCGACCTCCTGCCGCGGGTGCGGCCCGTTGCGCCGCAGCTCGGTCAGCCACTCGGGCGGGTTGCTCTGCAGCTCGTTGAACTCCTCGCGGCTGATGTCCCGGCCGCGGAACTCCTCCGGGGTGGCATCGAGCAGCACACCGAGCTTGCGTGCCGCGGTCTGGGGCTTCATGGTCTGCTGCTTCGGCGCGCTCATGCGCCCCAGCGTAGGCGGCGACGGCGCTCTGACCGAACAGCCCGCCCTCAGGCGGCCGCCGTGCCGCCCGACGGGGGCGAGGATCAGAGGTTCGAGGACGTGCGGGGCACAATGGCCGGATGAGCGAGGAACGTCGGGCCGTGGCGCAGCGCTCTCGTGCACGCACCGAGGAGCGGACGCGGTGGATCCGTGAGGCGGAGAGGGCGGCCGCCAGGGCGGTCCAGGGGCCCGAATGAACGACGAGTTCCGTGTCCGGTTCGTCCCCGGCGTGACCCCGGACAAGTGGCTGCGCACGTGGGCGGCCCGCATGCCGGACAGCCCGATCGACGCGCGGGTGGTCGAGGAGGACGACGACCCCGCTGCCGCCCTGCGCGCGGGCGAGTGCTCGATGGCGTTCCTCCGGCTGCCGGTGGACCGTGCCGGGCTGCACGTCATCCCGCTCTACGAGGAGATCCCGGTCGTCGTGGCGGCCAGGGAGCACCCGGTCGCGGCCTTCGAGGAGGTCGACGTCGCCGATCTCGCCGACGAGGACCTCCTCCAGGACCCGGGCGCGGTCCCGGAGTGGGAGGCCGTGGCCACCGACCGTCCGCGACCCGTGCTGCCGCGGATGAGCGTGCCGGAGGCAGTCGCCGTGGCGGCGGCCGGGTCGGGCGTCCTGATCGTCCCGCTCTCCGTCGCGCGGCTGCACCACCGCAAGGACGTGGTGCACCGGCCGGTGACCGGCGTCGCCGGCTCCCGCATCGGGCTCGCATGGTGCAGCGACGACGACGACCCACGGATCGAGGCCTTCGTCGGCGTCGTCCGCGGCCGGACCGCACGCAGCTCCCGCGGCACGTCGGCCAGCTCCCCGGCGGTGGACGGGGACCGCGGCAAGCAGGACACGGGCCGGGGCGGGCAGGGCACCGGCGGCCGGAGGGGCAGCGGCGGCGGGCAGGGCAGCACCGGCGGCCGAAGCACCGGCGGCCGGCGGGGCAGCGCCGGCGGCGACGGCACCCGGTCCCGCAGCCGCCGGAGACGCCCGCGCTGAGGCCGGGCGTCTACGCTGCCCGGAGGAGCCGGGCACGGGACTCGGCGGCGAGGAGCGTCAGCGGTGAGCAGCAGCACGGTGCGGACGGTCAGCATCGGCGACGTCACGATCGGTGGGGGCATCCCGGCCGTGATCGTGCCCGTCCTCGGAGCGAGCGTGGCCGAGCTGCAGGAGGAGGTCGCAGGTCTCGGCCGGCACCGGGCCGACGTGGTCGAGTGGCGCGTCGACCACTTCGCCACGCTGACGGACACCCCCGCCGTCGTCGCCACTGCGCACGAGCTGAGCCGGCTGCTCTCCGCCACGCCTCTGCTCGTCACCTGCCGCACGAGCGCCGAGGGCGGGGCCGCCGAGCTGGAGCCCGGCGCGTACCGCGATCTCCTCGCCGCACTGGCCGCGTCCGGCGCGGTCGACCTCCTCGACGTCGAGTACCTGCGCGGCGACGTCGCGGGCGCCGTCGTCGAGACGGCCCACCGCCACGCGGTCCCGGTGATCGCCTCGAACCACGACTTCACTGCCACGCCGCCCGCGCACGAGATCGTCGCCCGGCTGTGCGCGATGCAGGATCTCGGTGCCGACGTCGCCAAGATGGCCGTCATGCCCCGCAACCTCGCGGACGTGCTCGCCCTCCTCGACGCCACCCGCGTGATGTCGGAGGAGCACGCACGCGTCCCGATCGTCACGATGGCGATGGGACCGTTGGGTGCGGTGTCCAGGATCGCGGGTCACCTCTTCGGCTCCGCGGCGACCTTCGCCGCTGCGGGCACGGCCTCGGCGCCCGGTCAGCTCGACGTGGACGACGTCCGCACCGTGCTGGAGATTCTCGAGCGCGCCGGCGCGAGACCCGTGCCGGACGACGCCGCACCCGCGCCGCACAGCGCGGCCCACGTGCCGGACGCAGGGGCATGACCCGGCGCCCGGCGGCGCTGCCGGCCACCCTGGAGCCCGGAGGTGCCTGAGGGCGACAGCGTGGTGCGGGTCGCCCGGCGCCTGGACGCGGCGCTGGCCGGCCAGGTGCTCGTGCGCGGGGAGCTGCGCTGGCCGAGCCTGGGCGGGACCGACCTGGCCGGGGCCGCCGTCGTCGGCAACGCCACCCACGGCAAGCACCTCCTCACCCGGCTGGCGGACGGGCGCACGCTGCACACGCACCTGCGGATGGAAGGACGCTGGCGCGTGGTGCGGACCGCCGACCTCGCCCCGGGCGGGACCAGCCGGGCGGACCGCTCGCCCCAGGTCCGGGCGGTCCTGGCCACGGCGCGGTGGACGTGCCTGGGCTTCGACCTGGGCCTGATGGACCTCCTCCCCACCCGCGACGAGCACCTGGTGATCGGCCACCTCGGTCCGGACGTCCTGGCCGCCGAGCTCGACGCGCCCGCCGCCGGGGCCCGGATCCTCGCGCAGGGCGCCCGCGGGATCGGGGAGGTCCTGCTGGACCAGACCGTGGTCGCGGGCCTGGGCACCATCTACATGACGGAGACCCTGTGGGCGCACCGCGTGTGGCCGTGGACGCCGGCCGGGGAGCTGGGCGACGACGTGGCCGAGAGCCTGGTGCGGACCTCCCGGGCGCTGATGCTGCGCTCCGTGGCGGCTCGGACACCGACCGCCACGGGCGACGTGCGCCGTACCAGCAACGTCTTCGGGCGCGAGCGGCGCCCGTGCCCGCGGTGCGGCACCCCGGTGCTCCGTGCGGAGGTGGGCACGGCGCCGACGGCGCGACGGGTCTTCTACTGCCCGTCGTGCCAGCGCGCTCCGTGAGGCCCGGAGCCGGACAGACCACGAGCCCCGGATCTCTCCGGGGCTCGCGGGGACGGCCGAGGGCCGCGTGAGGCTGTGGGTCAGGCCACCGGGGTGAGGAGGTTCTCCCGGCGCAGCAGCTCGTCCGGCACGGTGTCCGGCACGTGCACGCCCTCGGCCACGGCGACGCGCTCGGAGACGGCGCGCAGCACGAAGCTCATGGGCACGTTCAGGGCCTCGCAGATGGAGGCGAGCAGCTCGGAGGACGCCTCCTTCTGACCGCGCTCCACCTCGCTGAGGTAACCCAGCGACACGCGGGCGGCGGACGACACCTCGCGCAGGGTCCGGCCCTGGCGCTGACGGGCGTCACGGAGCACGTCACCGATCTCACGTCGAAGCAGGATCATCGTGCTGCCCTCCTCCCCTGCCCGGCTGGGCGATGTCGTCCTACCGTACCCTGCACCGGGCGCAGGGCGCTGCCCGGATCGAGCTGCGGGACGACCTTGCGGGCGGCGCAGCTTCTGCTCCGCACCCCGATAGGTGTACCTGGTTGTGGTCATCACCCGGATCAACGCCGGGGCGGGCCGGGTTGTTCCCCGCCCTCCGGGCCCGGGCCGGCCAGGGTGCCGGCGAGCAGCGCGAGGGCGACGTCGACGGTCGCCGCGCGCAGGGCCGCGCGTCCCCCGGCCAGCCGAAGCGAGCGGACCCGGACGACGCCCGGGGCGGCCACCGCGACGTGCACCGTCCCCACGGCGCGCCCGTCCGCGGGCCCGGGACCCGCCACCCCCGTCGTCGCCAGCGCGTGGGTCGCCCCGAGCCGCCGCGCCGCGCCGAGCGCCATCTGCCGGGCCACCTCAGGATGGACCGGCCCCTCGGCGGCCAGCAGGTCCGCGTCGACGCCGAGGAGGTCGTGCTTGAGGTCGGTCGCGTAGGCGACGATGCCGCCGCGCAGCACCGCCGAGACCCCGGGGACCGTGACGAGCAGGGCGGTCAGGGCGCCCCCGGTGAGGGACTCGGCCACCGCGAGCGTGCCGCCGCACCCCCGGAGCGCGGCGACGACGCGCCCGACGCCGGCCCCGCGCGACGGCGCCACCGCCGCCCGCATCAGGGGCGCGCGGCGTCGTCGTCCTCGGCGGCCGCCGAGATGCGGGCCGCCTGGACGACGTAGTCGATGCCGGTGATCACGGTGACCGCCACGGCCACGAGGACGACGATCCAGGTCACGACCGCGATGGCGTCCACGACGCCGTTGGACAGCATCCCGTCCCACGGCACCAGCAGGAGCAGGATGAACGCGATCTGCAGCGTCGTCTTGAGCTTGCCACCCTTGCTCGCGGCCATCACGGCGCGCCGGATCATGAAGAAGCGCAGCGCCGTGATGCCGAGCTCGCGCACGATGATCACGACCGTCACCCACCAGGGCAGGAGGCCGTCGGCGGAGAGCAGCACCAGCGCGGAGATCACCAGCGCCTTGTCGGCGATGGGGTCGGTGATCTTGCCGAAGTCGGTCACCAGCCCGCGGCTGCGGGCCAGGGACCCGTCGAGCTTGTCCGTGGCCGCCGCGAGGGCGAACACGGCGGTGGCCCACAGCCTGGTGGCGGTGGTGTCCTGCAGGAAGAGGTACACGAAGACGGGCACCATGAGGATGCGGGCCATCGTGAGGATGTTGGCCACGTTCCACAGCGGTACGGGGGCGGGCTGCCCGGCACCGGCCGGCGTCGTCGCGGGGTCGGTCGTCACGCCCCCACCCTATGACCCGCGCGCCCCTTCGGCTGCACGGACGCACCCGGCCGCGCCGCGGGGTCACCGCCGTGGTCCGGGCGGGCCCCGCGGCGCAATACGCTTCGCGCATGAGGTCCGCGTCACGCCGCCAGCGCGAGGCGCACCGCCGTCGGCGCCGGGAGCAGGTGCTGGCCTCGGCGCTCACCGGCGTCGCCCTCGCCTCGGCGGTCGCGGGGCTGGGTGCCGGGGCCCGCCCGCTCCCCGACGGCGGGCCGGACGCCCCGCCGGCGGCCACCCCCGCCCCGGTGCTCACCCCCACCCCGGCGCCGACCCCCGGGCCGGCGCCGTCGTCCACCCCGACGCCGGCTCCCGACGTCACCTTCACGATCCTCTCTGCCGGGGACGTCCTGCCCCACGCCAGCGTCAACCGCAGCGCCGCGCTGCCCGGCGGCGGGTACGACTTCGTCCCCCTGATGGCCGGGGTCGAGGAGTGGACCGCCGGCGCGGACCTGGCGCTGTGCAGCCTCGAGGTGCCGCTCGCCCCGCCCGGCGAGGAGGTCAGCGCCTACCCGGCGTTCGGCGCCCCGGGCGAGCTCGTCACGGCGCTCGCCGAGCTGGGCTGGGACGGCTGCGCCACGGCCACCAACCACGCCCTGGACCGCGGCCTCGCGGGCGTGAGCCACACCCTCGACATGCTGGACGCGGCGGGCCTGGGCCACGTGGGCACGGCGCGGGACGCCGGCGAGGCGGCCCAGCCCCAGCTGTACGTCCTGCGGCGGGGCGAGCGCGAGATCGTCGTCGCCCACCTGGCGGCCACGACGCTCCTCAACGGCCCGGCCGCCCCGGCGGCCGCGCCGTGGGCGGTGACGAGGGCCGACGCCGGCGCCCTGACCGAGCAGGCGCGCGCCGCGCGCGAGGCCGGCGCGGACGTCGTCGTCGCCAGCCTCCACTGGGGCGTGGAGTACGTCCACTCCCCCACCCGGGAGCAGCTCGAGATCGCCGCCGCACTGGCCGACGGCGGGCAGATCGACGTGGTCCTCGGCAACCACTCCCACGTCCCGCAGCCGATCGAGCAGCTGCCCGGCGGCCCCGACGGGGCCGGCATGTGGGTCGCCTGGTCGATGGGGAACTTCCTCTCCAACCAGGACGACGAGTGCTGCACGATGGAGACGGCCACCGGCGTCATGACGACGACGACGGTCGAGGTCCCGGCCGACGGGCCGGCCCGGGTCACCGGCCTCGGCTGGGCCCCGGTCACGGTGGACCGGGACGGCGAGCACCGCATCTACCCGCTGCTCGACCTCGCGGCGGGCGCCGGCCCGTCGGGACTCCGCCTCGACGACGCCACCATCGCCTCCCGCGCGGCCCGGGTCACCGAGGTGATGGGCGCCGACCGGGTCCGCCGCGAGGCGGCGGACCCCACCGGACCGGAGCCGGAGGTCGTGCCCCGGGGGCTCCGGGCGGTCAGCGGCCCGTGAGCTGCCAGGCGTCCTCGCCGTCGTCGCTGTCCTCGTCGTCGTAGTCCACCGCCGCCTCGGGCAGGTGCCCCGCCACGCCGTCGGCGTAGCGGTCCACCGGTGCCTCGTCGACGTGGACGACGTCGGCCGCGTCGGCGGGGTCGTACGGCGCCTCGGCCGGCTCCTCCCCGCGCAGCATGGCGAGGGTGGTGGGCAGGTCGTCGGGCTGGACGAGGACGTCGCGGGCCTTGGACCCCTCGGAGGGCCCGACGATCTCGCGCGACTCCAGCAGGTCCATGAGCCGGCCGGCCTTGGCGAAGCCGACCCGGAGCTTGCGCTGGAGCATCGAGGTGGACCCGAACTGCGTGGTGACGACGAGCTCCGCAGCCTGCAGCAGCAGGTCGAGGTCGTCGCCAATGTCCTCGTCCACCTGCTTCTTCGCGACGGTGGCGACGACGTCGTCGCGGTAGGTGGGCTGCAGCTGCGCCTTGACGTGGTCGACGACCGCGTGGATCTCCGACTCCGTGACCCAGGCGCCCTGCACGCGCATCGGCTTGGCCGAGCCCATCGGCAGGAACAGCGCGTCGC
Source organism: Georgenia daeguensis (assembly GCF_039537705.1). Lineage (NCBI taxonomy): Bacteria > Bacillati > Actinomycetota > Actinomycetes > Allobogoriellales > Allobogoriellaceae > Georgenia > Georgenia daeguensis. The sequence continues at coordinate 175,263 of NZ_BAABBA010000004.1, read as the reverse complement.
CCTGGCCGATGAGCTTCTCGGCGCCGGGCTGGTCCAGCACCACGCGCGAGTCCGCGAGCGAGGAGGTCGCGAAGGCCAGGCGGGAGGGCACGTTCGCCTTGATCAGGCCCGTGACCACGTCGACCGAGGGGCGCTGCGTGGCCAGCACCAGGTGGATGCCGGCCGCCCGGGCGAGCTGGGTGATGCGCTGGATCGAGGCCTCGACGTCGCGCGGGGCGACCATCATCAGGTCGGCGAGCTCGTCGACGATCACCAGCAGGTACGGGTAGGGGGCGATCTTGCGCTCGGACCCCTCGGGCGGCCTGACCTTGCCGGCCCGCACGGCGGCGTTGAAGTCGTCGATGTGCTTGTAGCCGAAGGCGGAGAGGTCGTCGTAGCGGGCGTCCATCTCCCGCACCACCCACTCCAGGGCCTCGGCGGCCTTCTTCGGGCTGGTGATGATCGGGGTGATCAGGTGCGGGATGCCCTCGTAGATGGTCAGCTCGACCCGCTTGGGGTCGACCAGCACCATCCGCACCTCCTCCGGGGTGGAGCGCATCATGATCGAGGTGATCATCGAGTTGACGAAGCTCGACTTGCCGGCACCGGTCGCGCCGGCGACCAGCAGGTGGGGCATCTTGGCGAGGTTCGCGACGACGTAGCCGCCCTCGACGTCCTTGCCGACGCCGACGACGAGCGGGTGCTCGGTGCGGCGCGCGACAGAGGAGCGCAGCACGTCGCCCAGGGCGACGGTCTCGCGGTCGGCGTTGGGGATCTCGACGCCGATCGCGGACTTGCCGGGGATGGGCGAGAGGATGCGCACGTCGGCGCTGGCGACGGCGTAGGCGATGTTCTTGCTCAGCGCGGTGATGCGCTCGACCTTCACGCCGGCCCCGAGCTCGAGCTCGTAGCGGGTCACCGTCGGGCCGCGGGAGAAGCCGGTGACCTTGGCGTCGACGGAGAAGTCGGTGAGGACCTGGGTCAGGGCCTCGACGACGCGGTCGTTGGCGGCGGAGCGCACCTTGTGCGGGGCGCCCTTGATGAGCATCTCGTCGCCCGGCAGCGTGTAGATGACGTCGGGCGCCAGCTCGAGCTGCTCGGCCCGGGCCGGCAGCGCCTGCGTGGGCGGGGCGGTGAGCTCGGCCTTCTCCTCGGCGGTCGCCTCCGCCGTCGAGTCCGCGGTGGCCGCGGTGGCGGGCGTCGCGGGCGCGCCGCGCCTGCGGCGGCCCTTGGGCATCGCCGTCGCGCCGCCCTCCTCCGCGGGCGCCAGCTCGGCCGCGGCGGTGAAGGCCTCGTCGGCGGCGTACTCCCCCGGGACCACGGCCTCGGCGCCCTCGGCCTTCTTCCGGCGGCGGCGCGGGGCGGGCGGGCGGTGCGTGCCGTCGGCGGCGACCACCTCCGTGGTGGCGGCCCCGCCGTCGCCGTCCTCCGGCTGGCGGCCCAGCAGCCAGGCACCCGCGTTGCGCAGACGCCCGGGGACGGCGGCGACCGGGGTGGCCGTCACCACGAGAAGCCCGAACAGACCGACGAGGACGAGGATCGGGACGGCGCCCCACTCCGAGAGGAGGATGGTCAGCGGGGTCCCGAACAGCCAGCCCAGCAGCCCGCCGGCGCTCTCGACGGCGGCGAAGTCCTCCCGCGGGCTCGGCAGGTCGAGGCCGATGTGGATGAGGCCGCAGACGGCGGCGATGACCGCCGTCAGGCCGATGGAGACGCGGGCGTTGGCCTGGGACCGCTCGGGGTGGCGCATGAGCCGGACCGCCATGCCCACGAGGACCAGCGGCAGCAGGACACCCAGGACGCCGACGACGCCGGCCGCGACGTGGTGGATGACGTCCCCGGCGATGCCGGAGAGGCCGAACCACTCCCGGAGCGCGATGACGATGGCGACGCCGAGCAGCAGGAACGCCAGCCCGTCGCGGCGCAGGGCCGGGTCGAGGTCCTTGGCGCCGGATCCGACGCTGCGTGCGGTGCCACCCACCAGGTGCGCTCCTCCCATCCAGAGGCCTCGGACCGCGCGCACCGGGAGCGACCTGCGTCTCGGGCGTGACTGTGCAGTCGACCGCCCGCCACCACGGGTTCCTTTGCCGCTCCGGGAGCCGCGCGCCTGGGACCCTCGTGCTGTCGAGGCCGACCGTCCGCGAGAAGTGGTACGGGTAGCCATGATGGTGCCCAAACTAGCCCCGGCACGCCGCCCGGGCCCGCTCGCCGCGCCGCCGGGGCGGGTCGCGATGGAGCGAGAAGCGCCACAGCGACCCGCCGCGGGCGGCGGGGTTCACGCCGTCGTCAGGCCTCGACCACCGTCGGGATGATCATCGGGCTGCGGCGCAGGCGCTTGGCCGCCCAGCGGCCCACCACGCGGCGCATCGCCTGCTGCATCTGGTGCGGGTCGGCGTTGCCGCGCCCGACCACCTCGTTCAGCGCGTTGGTGACGTCCGGCAGGATCGCGTCGAAGACGGAGTCGTCCTCGGCCATGCCGCGGGCCTGGATGTGCGGTCCCGTGAGCACCTTGCCCGTGGCGGTGTCGACCACCGCGAAGATGGCGATGAAGCCCTCCTCGCCGAGGATGCGGCGGTCCTTGAGCTCGGCGTCGGTGATCTCCCCGACGGAGGAGCCGTCGACGTAGACGTACCCGCACGGGACCGCCCCGGCGATCCGGGCCTTGCCGTCGACGAGGTCGACGACGACGCCGTCCTCGGCGAGCACGACCCGCTCGGCGGGCACGCCGGTCTGCACGGCAAGGGCACCGTTGGCGACGAGGTGACGGATCTCCCCGTGGACCGGCATGACGTTCTTCGGCCGCACGATGTTGTAGCAGTAGAGCAGCTCCCCGGCGCTGGCGTGGCCGGAGACGTGCACCTTGGCGTTGCCCTGGTGGACCACCTTGGCGCCGAGGCGCATGAGGCCGTTGATGACGCGGAAGACCGAGTTCTCGTTGCCCGGGATGAGCGAGCTGGCGAAGATCACCGTGTCGCCGGGGCCGACGGCCACGCGGTGGTCGCGGTTGGCGATGCGGCTGAGCGCGGCCATCGGCTCGCCCTGGGAGCCGGTGGCCATGAGGACCGTCTCGTGCGGCGCGAAGTCGTCGATGTGCTTGACGTCGATGAGCGTGCCCGGCGGCACCTTAAGGTAGCCGAGCTCGGCCGCGATGCCCATGTTGCGCACCATCGACCGCCCGACCAGGGCGACCTTGCGCTCGTGGAGGGCCGCGGCGTCGAGCACCTGCTGGACGCGGTGGACGTGGGAGGCGAAGGAGGCGACGACGATCTGCCCCTCGGCCTGGGCGAAGACGTTGTCCAGCACCGGGCCGATGTTGCGCTCGTGGGCGGTGAAGCCCGGCACCTCGGCGTTGGTGGAGTCGACCATGAACAGGTCCACGCCCTCCTCGCCGAGCCGGGCGAAGGCGCGCAGGTCCGTGATCCGGTTGTCCAGCGGGAGCTGGTCCATCTTGAAGTCGCCGGTGTGCAGCACGTTGCCGGCCCGGGTGCGGATCATGACCGCGAGCGCGTCGGGGATGGAGTGGTTGACGGCCACGAACTCGAGCCCGAAGGGCCCGAGCTGCTCCGTCTGGCCCTCGCGCACGGCCAGGGTGACGGGGGTGATGCGGTGCTCCTTGAGCTTGGCCTCGATGAAGGCGAGGGTGAGCTGGGAGCCGATCAGCGGGATGTCGCGGCGCTGGCGCAGCAGGTAGGGCACGCCGCCGATGTGGTCCTCGTGACCGTGGGTCAGGACGATGGCCTCGATGTCGTCGAGGCGGTCGGCGATGTAGTCGAAGTCCGGAAGGATCAGGTCCACGCCGGGCTGGTTGTCCTCCGGGAAGAGGACGCCGCAGTCGACGATCAGCAGGCGGCCGGAGTGCTCGAAGACGGTCATGTTCCGCCCGACCTCGCCGAGCCCGCCGAGCGGGACGATCCTCATGCCTCCCTGCGGGATCGGACCGGGCGCGGACAGCTCAGGATGGGGATGGCTCACGGGCCCATCTTGCCAGGTGGCCGGCGGAACACCGCAGCGCGGGCTGCGTGACCTATGCCCCCAGGAGTCCCTGCTCACGCAGGACCGCCGCGAGCGCCTCGACCTCCGCCTCGCTGGCGCTGACCAGCGGGAGCCGGACGGCGGGGCTGGGGATGACGCCCTGGAGGTGGAGGGCGTGCTTGGCCATGACGGCCCCCTGCCCGCCGCCCATGAGCGCGGCAACGACGGGACGCAGCCGGGCGGCGACGTCGCGCGCGCCGGGGAGGTCGCCGGCGTCGACGGCGCGCACCATCTCGGCGTAGGCGCCGGCGGTGACGTGGCCGACGACGGAGATGACGCCGGAGGCGCCGTGGGCGAGCCAGTCGAAGTTGAGGGCGTCGTCCCCCGAGTAGAACTCGAGCCCGGTGCGGGCCATGCGCTCGAACCCGGCCGGCACGTTCCCCGTGGCGTCCTTGACGGCCTTGACGCGGGGGTGCTCGGCGAGCCGGTCGAGGGTGTCGTCGGCGATCGCGACGCCGGTGCGGCCCGGGATGTCGTACAGGATCACCGGCACGTCGACCGCGTCGGCGACGGTCCTGATGTGCTGGTAGACGCCCTCCTGCGACGGGCGGTTGTAGTACGGGGAGACCACCAGCAGGCCCTGGGCGCCGGAGCGCTCGGCCCCCTGCGCGATGCGGACCGCGTGCGCGGTGTCGTTGGAGCCGGCGCCGCCGATGATCATGGCGCGGTCCCCCACCGCGTCGACGACGGCCCGCATCAGGTCGTCCTTCTCGGGCTGGTGCGTGGTGGGCGACTCCCCGGTGGTGCCGTGCAGGACCAGGGCGTCGCAGCCGTCGTCGACGAGCTTGACGGCGACCGCCACCCCGGCGTCGACGTCGATCGAGCCGTCCTCGTGGAACGGGGTGACCATCGCGGTGGCGACCGAGCCGAACGTGCGCGCGGGGACGCGCGGGGAGGCGGTGGAGTCCATGGGAGGACGGTAACGCGGCGGGCCCGTGACGCAGGTGCGACGTTCCACATGGTGGCGCCGGAGCGTGGCGAGGGAGCGCGGCGCGGGGCCGCGGTGCCGGGCGGCTAGCCTGGGCCGATGACCTCAGCGGACGACCTCGGCCACCAGGACGTGCTCGGCGGGCTCGCCGCCGGGCCGGACGCGGACCCGCACGCGGGGCACGCGCACGCCGACCCGCTGCGGCCTTCGGCGGACCTCTCGGTGCGTCCCGCCGTCCCCGAGGACGCCGGGGCCATCGGCGACGTGCACGCCCGGACGCTGCGGGCCTCGCTGGCGGCCGGCGTCGGCCACGACCTCGGCCCCGAGATCGCCGCGGCGATCGACCCGGCGGCGCTCGGCGCGTCGTGGGCCGCCGCGATCGAGGCGCCGCCCTCGCCACGGCACCGGGTGCTGACGGCGCTGGCCGGCGCACAGGTGGTCGGCTTCGCCGCCTTCGCGCCCGCCGAGGTGCCGGTCGAGGTCGAGGCGGTCGACGCGGACGGGAGCGGCCCGGCGACCGGCGCGGACGGGAGTGCCGCCGTCGCGGACGGGAGCGTCGCCGACGGGGCGGCCGGCGCCGAGCCGGGTGCCGCCGTCGCCGAGATCCTGGCTCTCGAGGTGCCCGCCGCCCACGCCCGCCGCGGGCACGGCTCGCGCCTCCTGGCCGCCTGCGCGGACCTGCTGCGCCAGCAGGGCGCCGCCCGCGTGCAGACGTGGACCGTCCAGGCCGACGAGTCCCGCACCCGGTTCCTCGGCCAGGCCGGGTTCGCGCCCGCCGGGCTGCGCCGCTCGCTCGACGTCGGCGGCGAGGAGGTCGTCGAGATCTGCTGGTACGCCGACCTCTGAGACCGAGCCGGCACCGGCGGGGCTCGCCCGCCATCGACAGGCTGTGAGGGGAATCCTCGCAGTCAGCCCAGGTCGAGCACCTGGTCGAGCCCGAACGTCAGGCCCGGCCGGCGGACCACCTCGCGCACCGCGAGCAGCACGCCGGGCATGAAGCTGGAGCGGTCGAAGGAGTCGGTGCGGATCGTCAGCTGCTCGCCGGGGTTTCCGAGCAGGATCTCCTCGTGGGCGACGAGTCCGCGCAGCCGCACCGCGTGGACGTGGACCCCGTCCACCACGGCGCCGCGGGCGCCGTCGACCTGCTTCTCCGTGGCGTCGGGCACCGGCCCGAGCCCGGCCTCGGCGCGGGCGGCCGCGATGTGGCGGGCGGTGGTCAGGGCCGTGCCGGAGGGGGCGTCGACCTTGTCGGGGTGGTGCAGCTCGACCACCTCGACCGACTCGAAGAAGCGGGCCGCCTGCTGCGCGAACCTCATGGCGAGGACTGCGGAGAGGGCGAAGTTCGGGGCCACGAGGACGCCGAGGCCGTGCTCACGCCCGGCGTTCGCGCGGTCGAGGTGCTCCCGCACGCGCCCCAGCGACTCCTCGGTCCACCCCGTGGTCCCGACGACGGCGTGCAGGCCCGCGTCGATGAGGTCGTGGACGTTGGCCTCCGTGGCGGAGGGGACGGTGAAGTCGACCCCGACCCCCGCGCCCGAGGCGGCCAGGGCAGCGACGTCGTCGCCCTCCCCCAGCCGGGCCACCAGGTCGAGGTCCGCCGCGCCGTCGACCGCCGCGCAGACCGCCTGTCCCATGCGCCCGTGGGCGCCGATCACTGCCACACCCAGGTTCGTCACGTCCGGCAGCGTAACCGGGCGAGCGGGGCGGCGGCGTCCGGCGTGCGGCATGCGGACTGGCCGCCACGCCGCGGACGACTGCGGCCCCCGCCCGAAGTGGGCGGGGGCCGCAGGCCTCAGGGAGCGGGTGTCACTCCGCGTAGGTGAGGCCGAAGCCGTACTCGAAGAGTGCTCCGTCCGTGGTCTCCTCGTAGCCGGGGAGGTCACTGTGCTGCTGCTCCACGGCCAGGCGCGAGGCCGGCAGCGCGAACGGCATCCGGCCCTGCGGCGCGAAGTCGCCGGAGACGACGTCCATCAGCGCTGTGGTGCTGTTGCCGAAGTTGGCGAGGATCGCGCCCGCGTCGAGGAGGCCGCTGGCCTCGTCGAGCACGTACGGCTGGCGGAAGTAGATGTCGAGAACGACGTTCTCGGCGCCCACCTCGTCCATCACGGCCTGGATGGTCTCCAGCGAGGGGGTCACCTCCCACGAGGCCGCCTCCTCCTCCATACCGGTGAAGTCGAGGATGCTCGACTCCCAGGGGAAGGAGCCACCGAAGCGCAGGCCGTTGTCCGTGCAGGCCGTGGCGCCGTAGGCGACGCACGCGTCGGCAGCACCGTACGGCTTGGTGCCGTCGAGGTTCTTCGCGCCGTCCCAGACGATGGGGCTGATGTGGTCCTCGTTGAGGCCCGTGGCCGGGTCGTTGCTGGCGTAGGCACCGGTGCCGACGTTCTTCGCCGTCATCGAGATGAGCGCGACGTCGGCGTCCGCGGCGCTCGGGCGGGTCTCCCCGGCCTTGACGTTGCCGTTGATGACGTCGTAGCCGGCGGCCTCGACCGCGGCGGCGTCGACGTTGCCGAGCACGTACACGGTCTCGTCACCCTCGAGCGGGAGGACGGCGTCGCCGTCGACCTCCTGGTTCTGCAGGAGCACCGTGGACTTGCGCTGCAGGTCCAGGGCGACCGCCCGGTTCTCGTCGTTGCCGACGGTCGCCGTGGCGACCTCGGGGTCGACGTACGGGTTCTCGAAGAGACCCATCTCGAACATCGGGGCGAGCAGCCGCTCGGCGGCGAGGTCGACGCGCTCCTCCGTGACGAGACCGTCCGCGACGAGGTCGGTGATCGTCTGGACGTCGTGGAAGCCCGAGAGGGTGTCGGTGCCGCTGTTGATGGCTGCCGCGACCCGCTCCGGGATGGTGGCCTCCTCGAGGCCCCACGCGCGGTCGTTGATGATGCCGGTGTCGGAGTTGACGTAGCCGGCGAAGCCCATCTGGTCACGCAGCAGGCCGTTGACGATCTGGTCGGAGAACGCCATCCCGACCTCCTCGTAGTCGACGCCCTCGTAGGTGACGTCCATCGGCACGCCGTAGTACGGCATGATCGAGGAGACGCCGGCCTCGATGGCCGCCTCGAACGGCTTGAGGTGGTGGCCGAAGGCGTCGCCCGGGTAGACCTGGGTCTTGCCGAAGGCGTAGTGGGGGTCCAGGCCCAGCTCCTGCGGCCCGCCGCCCGGGAAGTGCTTCATCGTCAGGGCGACCGAGGTCTCGGGGCTGAGGGAGTTGCCGTCCTCGCCGACGGGGCCCTGCAGGGTCTCGACGAGCTCGCCCATGATGTTGGCGCCCAGGTCGGCGTCCTCGGTGAACGTCTCGTGCGTGCGGTACCAGCGCGGCTCGGTGGACAGGTCTGCCATGTAGCCGTACATGCCGCGCAGGCCGATGGACTCCCACTCGGCAGCCATGACCCCGGCGAAGTCCTCGACGACGGACATGTCACCGTCGGTCGCCTCGCCGGTCTGCCTGGCCTGCTCGCCCAGCGCGGCTGCCGCGATGCCGGCCTCCTTCGGGAAGGCGGAGAACGCGCCGGCGGCCTCGTTGATGCCCGCACGCGCCTGTGCGTCGATGTGGTTGCGCGCGTTGGACTTGTACAGCACCGGGATGCCCAGGCGGGTGCCCTCGGAGAGCTCCTGGACACGGTTCATGAACGTGGCGGCCTCGGCCGGCGTGACGCTCGTCGAGGCGCTGAACCCGCCGCCGGAGGTGGCGCACACGGGCTTGTCGGTGACGACGTTGCGGAAGATCAGCCGGTGCATGTGCTGGTTGTTGATGTAGTCCTTGCCGGTGGCCGACACGCTCGCACGGTCGCCGTCGATGCACTCGGCGTTGAGCGTGTCGATGAGCATGAGGCCGGCCTTCTCCTCGAGGCTCATCTGCCCCACCAGGTCATCGACACGCTCGTCGACCGAGAGGCGCCAGTCCTCGTACGGGTCGAGCGTGCCGTTGTCGTTGAGGTCCTTGAACTGGCGGCCCTTGACGGTGATGACGTCCTTGGCGCGAGCCTCGAGCTCGGGCGGACGGCCGTGGTTGCCCTCGTCGCCGGCGGAGGCCTCCGCCGCGCGGTCGGTGCTGCTGGCGTGGTCCGGCGGCGCGGCGAAGGCGCTCCCGGCCAGCCCGAGCGAGAGCGGCACGGCGACGGCCATGCCGACCAGGCCGCTCCTCTTGGTCTTCTTCACACTGTCTCCCTCGACGTGTCGAGCCGCCCCCTGCGGCTCGTACCTGCGGTCCAGGGCGTCCACGCCCCGGCCGTTCCCGGTCTGCACCGGACGCCCGGTCTCCCGAACGCTCGGCCAGCGTGTTGCCTGCCTCACGCCTCTGGCAAACGGTTGCCAAACGTTGCCCCCGACGGACGCGGACCGTCCGTCGGCCGCCTCGCGAGCCCGGGGTCCGCCTCGGATAGCCTCTGCGCCGTGGCCACGACGGAGGTAGGGACCCCGCACGGACCTGCGCGGGTGCACCTGAGCGCGCCGGCGTCACCGCGCGCCGCCGTGATGCTCGGGCACGGCGCCGGCGGCGGCGTGGGCGCGAAGGACCTGGTGGCGACGGCGGAGGTGGCGCAGGCCCTCGGCCTCGCCGTGGTCCTGGTCGAGCAGCCCTACCGGGTGGCGGGGCGGCGCGCCCCGGCCCCGGCGCGCCAGCTCGACGCCGCGTGGACCGCGGTGGCGGCCGAGCTGCGGGCGAGCGTGCTGGCGGGACTCCCGCTGGTGGTGGGCGGACGATCCTCCGGCGCCCGGGTGGCGTGCCGGACCGCCGCCGACGTCGGTGCCGCGGCGGTCCTCTGTCTCGCCTTCCCGCTGCGGACGCCGGGCCGGCCGGACCGCCCCAGCCGCCTGCCCGAGCTCGAGCAGGTCACCGTGCCGGTGCTGGTCGTCCAGGGTGAGCGCGACCCGTTCGGCATGCCGCCGCCGGGCCCGGGGCGCCAGGTGGTGACGGTCGCGGGCGACCACAGCCTCGCCAAGGACGTCCCCGCGGTCCGGGCGGCGGTCGAGGAGTGGCTCACGGAGGTCCTCCCGGGCTAGCCCCTCCTTGGCGCGACCTCTGCTGTTCTCGGTGAGACGTCGTCGAAGAGATGACGTCTCACCGGGAAGCCGTCTCAGCAGTGACGACCCGCGGCCGGGAGTGGGTCAGGCGGGGAGGAGGCGAGCGGCGACGTCGTCCTCGAACGGGCCGACGACCACCAGCGAGCGGGGGCCGGCCGCCAGCTCGGCCGCGAGCTCGCGCACCTGCTCGGCGGTGGTCGCCGAGATCCGGGCGATGAGCTCGTCCAGGCTGGTCAGCTCGCCGTGGACGATCTCCGCCCGGCCGAGGCGGGACATGCGCGAGCCGTTGTCCTCGAGCCCGAGGACCATGTTGCCGCGCAGCTGGCCGACGCCGCGGCGCAGCTCCTCCTCGCTGATCCCGTCCTCGACGAGCCGGCGCCACTCGGCCATGAGGAGCTCGGTCACCTGCGCGACGTTCCCGGGCGCGCACCCGGCGTACAGGCCGAACGTGCCGGCCTCGGCGTAGGAGGAGGCGAAGGCGTAGGTGGAGTAGGCCAGCCCACGCTTCTCGCGGACCTCCTGGAACAGCCGGGAGCTCATGCCGCCGCCGAGGACGGTGGTGAGCACGGAGAGCGCGTAGCGGCGCTCGTCGCCGGCCGCGATCCCCGGGCCGCCCAGGAGGACGTTGGCCTGCTCGGTGGGGCGCCGCACGGTGACGGCAGAGCCGTGGGCGGGCAGCAGCGCCGACTCGGGGCCGGGGACGACCACGGCGCCCGACCCGGGGACGTCCACGCCGCGGGCGCGCGCGGCGACGGCGCCCACCCGGCGCTCGGCGGGGACGGCGTCCTCGGCGAGCGACCAGCCGCCGCGGCGCACGGCCTCGAGGACCTGCGCGCACAGGACGTCGTGGTCGACGCTCCCGGCGGCGGTGACGACGAGCTCGGCGGGGACGTACGTGCGCCGGTAGTGCTCGAGCACCGCCTCGCGCGGGACGGCCCGGATGGTCTCGGGGGTGCCGCCGATGGGGCGGCCGAGGGGGTGCTCGCCCAGGACGGCGAGGGTGAAGCGCTCGTGGGCGACGTCGACGGGGTCGTCGTCGTTCATCGCCAGCTCCTCCAGGATCACGCCGCGCTCGGTCTCGAGCTCGCCCGCGTCGAGGACGGAGGAGGTGACCATGTCGAGGATGACGTCGACGGCCATCGGCAGGTCGACGTCGAGCACGCGGGCGTAGTAGGCCGTGTGCTCCTTGCCCGTGGCCGCGTTCGCCTCGCCGCCGACGGCGTCGAACGCCTCGGCGATGTCGAGGGCGGAGCGGCTAGGGGTGCCCTTGAACAGCAGGTGCTCGAGGAAGTGGGTGGAGCCGTGGTGGCCGTCGGTCTCGTCGCGCGAGCCGACGGCCACCCAGGCGCCCACCGCCGTGGAGCGCTGGCCGGGCATGGCCTCGGTCAGCACCCGGATCCCGCCGGGCAGGACGGAGCGCCGGATGACGCTGCCGTCCTGCTCGGTGCGGATCTCGGTGCCCGGCGCTCCGGCCGGGCCCAGGGTCAGCGGGTGGGGCATCCTCAGGCGTCGGCCTCGCCGGCGCCGGTCTCGGCCGGCTCACGCTCGGCCTGCTCGCCGCCCTCGGTGCGGCGGGTGCGGGTGCGCTCGCGACGGCGTCCGCCGTCACGGCCGCCCTCGCGACCACCTCGGCGCTCCTCGCGGGCGGGACGCTCGTCGGAGGACGGACGCTCGTCGGAGGACGGACGCTCCTCGACGGACTCGTCCTGGTCCTCGACGGCCTCGCCGTTCTCCTCGCCCTCGACGACCGCGTGCAGCGAGAGCTTGCCGCGCGGGTCGATCTCGGCGAGCTCGACCTGAACCTTCTGCCCGACGGCCAGGACGTCCTCGACGTTCTCGACCCGCTTGCCGCCGACCAGGCGACGGATCTGCGAGATGTGCAGCAGGCCGTCCTTGCCCGGGGTGAGGGAGACGAAGGCGCCGAAGGACGTGGTCTTGACGACCGTGCCCACGAAGCGCTCGCCGACCTCGGGCATCTGCGGGTTGGCGATCGCATTGACGGCCTGGCGGGCCGCCTCGGCGGAGGGACCGTCGACGGCGCCGATGTAGACGGTGCCGTCGTCCTCGATGGAGATGTCCGCGCCGGTGTCCTCCTGGATCTGGTTGATCATCTTGCCCTTCGGCCCGATGACCTCGCCGATCTTGTCCACGGGCACCTTGACGGTGATCACGCGCGGGGCGGTGGGGGCCATCTCGTCCGGGGTGTCGATGGCCTCGTTCATCACGTCGAGGATGTACAGGCGCGCGTCGCGGGCCTGGGTCAGCGCGCCGGCCAGCACGGAGGCGGGGATGCCGTCGAGCTTGGTGTCGAGCTGGATGGCCGTGACGAACTCGCGCGTGCCGGCGACCTTGAAGTCCATGTCGCCGTAGGCGTCCTCGGCGCCGAGGATGTCGGTCAGCGCCGCGAAGCGGGTCTCACCGTCCACCTGGTCGCTCATCAGGCCCATGGCGATGCCCGCGACGGGCGCGCGCAGCGGCACGCCGGCGTTGAGCAGCGACAGGGTCGAGGCGCAGACGGAGCCCATCGAGGTGGACCCGTTGGAGCCGAGGGCCTCGGAGACCTGGCGGATCGCGTAGGGGAACTCCTCGCGGGTGGGCAGGACGGGCATCAGGGCCCGCTCGGCCAGGGCGCCGTGGCCGATCTCGCGGCGCTTGGGCGAGCCCACGCGGCCGGTCTCACCGGTCGAGTACGGCGGGAAGTTGTAGTTGTGCATGTAGCGCTTGCGCGTCACCGGGCTGAGGGTGTCGAGCTGCTGCTCCATCCGGAGCATGTTCAGCGTGGTCACGCCCATGATCTGGGTCTCGCCGCGCTCGAACAGGGCGGAGCCGTGCACGCGGGGCAGGACCTCGACCTCGGCGGAGAGGGTTCGGATGTCGCGCAGGCCACGGCCGTCCATGCGCACGCCCTCGGTGAGGACGCGCTGACGCACGGCGTGCTTCGTCACGGCGCGGTAGGCGGCGGAGAGCTCCTTCTCGCGGCCCTCGAAGCGCCCGGCGAGCGCCTCGAGCATGGCGGCCTTGATCTCGTCCTGGCGCGCCTCGCGCTCCTGCTTGCCCGCGATGGTGATCGCCTGGGCGAGGTCGGCGGAGACCTGCTCCTCGACGGCGGCGTAGGCGTCGTCCTGGTAGTCCGGGAACAGCGGGAACTCCGCCGTCGGCTTCGCGGTCTCCGCGGCGAGGCTCTGCTGGGCCTCGACAAGGGCCTTGATGAACGGCTTGGCCGCCTCGAGCCCCTCGGCCACGACCTCCTCGGTCGGGGCGGTGGCACCCTGCTCCTTGATGAGCGTCCAGGCGTTGTCGGTGGCCTCGGCCTCGACCATCATCACGGCGACGTCGTCACCGACGACGCGGCCGGCGACGACCATCGAGAAGACGGCCTTCTCGATCTCGCTGTACCGCGGGAACGCGACCCACTGGTTGCCGATCAGCGCGATGCGCACGCCGCCGATCGGGCCGGAGAACGGCAGGCCCGAGATCTGGGTGGACATCGACGCGGCGTTGATCGCCAGGACGTCGTAGCTGTCGTCGGGGTGGATCGACAGGACGGTCTCGACGATCTGGACCTCGTTGCGCAGGCCCTTGACGAAAGTGGGGCGCAGCGGGCGGTCGATGAGGCGGCAGGCGAGGATCGCCTCCGTCGAGGGACGGCCCTCGCGGCGGAAGAACGAGCCGGGGATCTTGCCGGCGGCGTACTGGCGCTCCTCGACGTCGACCGTCAGGGGGAAGAAGTCGAACTGGTCCTTGGGGTGCTTGCCGACCGTGGTGGCCGACAGGACCATCGTCTCGTCGTCGAGGTAGGCGACGGCGGAGCCGGCGGCCTGGCGGGCGAGACGCCCGGTCTCGAAGCGGACGGTGCGGGTGCCGAAGGCGCCGTTGTCGATGACGGCTTCTGCGGACGTGATCTCGGGACCCTCCATGGGTGCCCTCCTTACGTGTCGTCCGCCCGGTCGGCCGACGGCCTTCGATCGAGGCCCACGGAAGACCCGCCGCGATGGCTGGGGTCCGGAGGCCACTACCGAGGACCGGACGCGCCGTCCCGTGGCGGAGGTGGTGTGGATGTTCAGTTGTGCCGTGCACGGTGTGCACGCACGACCGGCCCGGACCCGTGGGTCCGAGCCGGTCGGTGGATCAGCGGCGCAGGCCGAGCCGCGCGATGAGGCTGCGGTAGCGCTCGATGTCCTCGGCGGCCAGGTAGGCGAGCAGGCGCTTGCGCTGACCGATGAGGAGCATCAGGCCACGACGCGAGTGGTGGTCGTGCTTGTGGGTCTTGAAGTGCTCGGTGAGGTCCTTGATCCGCTGGCTGAGCAGGGCGATCTGGACCTCCGGCGAACCGGTGTCACCCTCGTGGGTGGCGTACTCAGTGATGATGGACTGCTTGACGTCGGCAGCGAGGGCCATTGGTTCTCCTGGTAGGTCGTTGCACGGAGCACCGGGGCATGTTCTCCCGGGCATGACACATCCGTGGCCGGCTTGACGGCACGGGCCAGACTATCAGGCCCGCGGGACCCCCCGCGAGCGGGCCTGCACCGCAGGAGGCGTCCGTCAGCGGCGGTCGGCTGCTCGGGGCGCCGCAGCCGGTGGGGCCGGGACCTGCGGGCCCGGGACCTGCGGGGCCGGCACGCCAAGGATCTGCGCGCTGCGGACGACGTCGTCGGCCATCTGGTCGAGCAGGGCGGGGATCCCGTCGAAGGCGACCATCGGCCGCAGCCGCTCGACGAGCTCGACCACGACCTCCTCGCCGTACAGGTCGAGGTCGGTGCGGCCGAGGACGTAGGCCTCCACGGTGCGCTCGACGCCGTGGAAGGTCGGGTTCGTGCCCACGGAGACGGCGGCGGGCAGCCGCTTGGAGGTGCCGTCGTGCGGGGCGTGCTCGGGCCGGATGAGCCAGCCCGCGTAGACGCCGTCGGCGGGGACCACGCCGAGGTCGTCGGCGTGCAGGTTCGCCGTGGGATAGCCGAGCTCGCGCCCGCGCTTGGCACCGTGGACGACGACGCCGCGCACGCGGTGGGGCCGTCCGAGGACGTGGGCTGCGCCCGCGACGTCACCCTCGGCGAGCAGCTCGCGCACCCACGTGGAGGACCAGCGCCGCCCCGTCCCCGGGTGGGCGATGTCCTCGATGATCTCCACGCCGAAGCCGAGGCGCCGGCCCAGCTCGGCCATGGTGCGCCGGTCGCCGGTGTTGGCCCGTCCGAAGCGCACGTCCTCCCCCACGACCACGACGTGGGCGTGCAGGAGCTCGACGAGGTAGCGCCGCACGAACTCCTCGGGGGTGGCCCGGGCGAACTCGAGCGTGTAGTCGAGCACGAGGACGGCGTCCAGACCCGTGCCCGCGAGGCGCTCCAGCCGGTCGGTCAGGGAGCTGATGAGGACGAAGGGCTCCTCCGGCCGGTGGACGGTGGCCGGGTGCGGGTCGAAGGTGACGGCGACCGAGGTGAGCCCCGCGGCCTCCGCCTCGGCGACGGTCGCGGCGAGCACCACCTGGTGCCCGCGGTGCACGCCGTCGAAGATCCCGAGGGTGGCCACGGTGGGTCCCAGGTCGGCCGGGACCTCCCCGGCTCCTCTCCACACCTGCACGCGTCGTCCTCCTCCGTGCGCCGTCCGGCGCGCGAGGTCGACTGTATCTCCCGACGGCCCGTCCCCAGGCACGCGCCCACCGCCCGGCCGCGTGCCCGGGGGCGCCGTGGCCGGCGGACCCGGGGCTACGCGGGGTCGAGGACGAGCACGGGGCGGGCCCTCCCGCCGCGGTCCTCGAGGAGGGCGACGACGTGGCCGTCCGGGGCGAAGGCGGCGGTGACGGGCGCGCGCCCGCCCGGGCCGCCGCCGTCGGGGTCGCTCGCCGTCAGCATCTTGCCGACCCGGACCGCGGCGGTCTCGCCGTCGTCCAGGTGCCGGGCCGGGAAGCAGGCGCGGGCCGCCTCCGTGAGGGACATGACAGGCAGCCCGCCTGGCTCGGGGGCGCCCGCGCCGTCGACGACGTCCGCGACGAGCTGGTCCACGGTGCGCGCGTCCGAGAGCGTGAAGGGGCCCACCTGGGTGCGCCGCAGCGCGGTGAGGTGCCCGCCGGTGCCGAGGGCCTCGCCGAGGTCGCGGGCGAGGGCGCGCACGTACGTCCCGGACGAGCAGGCCACGACGACGTCGAGGTCGAGGACAGTCGTGCCGTCGGCGGTGGTGGTCCGCGGCGGGGCGGTGAGCTCGAGCCGGTGGACCGTGACGGTGCGGGCCGGCAGGTCGACCTCCTCCCCCGCCCGCACGCGGGCGTAGGAGCGGCGGCCGTCGACCTTGATGGCGGACACGGCGCTCGGCACCTGCTCGATGACGCCGCGCAGGCCGGCCAGCGCCGGCTCGAGGGCGGCCGGGTCCGCGGCGCCGGCGCCGTCCAGCAGCGCCCCCGCGCCCCGGGCCTCCGTGACCTCGCCCTCGGCGTCGTCGGTGACCGTGCGCTGCCCGAGCCGGACGGTCGCGGTGTAGACCTTGTCGGCGCCGACGAGGTAGGTCAGCAGCCGGGTGGCCCGCCCCACCCCGAGGACGAGCACACCGGTGGCCATGGGGTCGAGCGTGCCGGCGTGGCCCACCTTCTTGGTCGCGGCGAGCCGCCGGGTGCGCGCGACGACGTCGTGACTCGTCCAGCCCTGGGGCTTGTCGACGACGACCAGGCCGTCCGCGGCCGTGACGGCGCCGCGGGGGATGTCGGGGCGCGCGGGTGCGGTCACCGGCCGGCGGACGGCTCGTCGCCGGGCCGCTCGACGGCCTCGTCCGGGCTCTCGACGGCGTCGCCCAGGGCGTCCTCGAGCTCGCCGGTGTCGACGTCGCCGGACTCCTCGTCACCGAGGTCCTCGTCCTCGCCCGGACGGCGGTAGGGGTCGGCCTCGCCCGCGTAGGTGGCGCTGGCGGCCATCTCGGCCAGCTGGGCGTCCCGTGCGGCGGCCTCGCGGAGCGCCTCCTCCAGGCTCGCAGCGGTCTCGGGGACGGCGTCGGGCACGAACTCCAGGGTCGGGGTCAGGCGGATGCCCGTCTGCTTGCCGACCTCCGACCGGATGAGCCCCTTGGCGGAGGCGAGCGCGGCTGCCGAGGCGGCGCGCTCCTCGTCCGAGCCGAGGACGGTGTAGAAGACCGTGGCGTTCTGCAGGTCGCCGGTCACGCGGACGTCGGTGACGGTGACGAACCCGAGGCGCGGGTCCTTGATACGGGTGTCGAGCATCCGGGCGACGATCTGCTGGATGCGCTCGGCGAGCCGGCGGGCGCGGGGTGCGTCGGCCATGGTGAGTCTCCTCTCGGGGCGCGGCGGCCGGGATGACCGCCGCCGCGCGGGTGGGGGACCGCGACGGCCCCGCGGGCACTGTATCCGTGCACCGCGGGGCCGTCCCGGTAGGGCTGTCAGGCCCGGGGCTTCTCGCGCATCTCGAAGGTCTCGATGACGTCGCCCTCCTGGATGTCCTTGACACCGCCGAGGCCGATACCGCACTCGAAGCCCTCGCGGACCTCGGTGACGTCGTCCTTCTCGCGGCGCAGGGACTCGATCGAGAGCTTGTCGGCCACCACGACGCCGTCGCGCAGCAGGCGCGCGCTGGCGTTGCGGCGGATGAGACCCGACCGGACGATCGACCCGGCGATGTTGCCGAACTTGGAGGAGCGGAACACCTGGCGGATCTCCGCGGTGCCCAGCTGGACCTCCTCGTACTCCGGCTTGAGCATCCCCTTGAGGGCGTCCTCGACGTCGTTGATGGCGTCGTAGATGACCGAGTAGAACTTCAGGTCCACACCCTCGCGGTCGGCCAGCTCGGCGACCCGCTCCGCGGGACGCACGTTGAAGCCGATGATGACCGCGTTGTCCACGGTCGCCAGGTTCACGTCGTTCTGCGTGATGGCACCCACACCGCGGTGGATGATCCGCAGCGCGACCTCGTCGCCCACGTCGATCTTGAGCAGCGAGTCCTCCAGCGCCTCGACGGCACCGGAGACGTCACCCTTGAGGATGAGGTTGAGGTTCTCGACCTTGCCCTCCTCGAGCGCCTTGGTGAAGTCCTCCAGGCTGACGCGCTTGCGGCGCTTGGCCAGGGTGGCGGCACGCTCGGCGGCCTCACGCTTGTCGGCGATCTGCCGGGCGGTCCGGTCGTCGGGCGCGACGAGGAAGCTGTCGCCGGCCCGCGGGACGGACTGCAGACCCAGGACCTGGACGGGGAACGAGGGCCCCGCCTCCTTCACCTGCTGGCCGCGGTCGTCGAACATCGCACGCACGCGCCCGTGGGCGGTGCCGGCGACGATCGCGTCCCCGACGTTCAGGGTTCCGGACTGGACCAGGACGGTCGCGACGGCGCCGCGGCCCTTGTCCAGGTTCGCCTCGATGGCCACGCCGCGCGCGTCCTTGTCGGGGTTGGCCCGCAGGTCCAGGGCGGCGTCCGCGGTGAGCAGGACGGCCTCGAGGAGGTCGTCGATGCCCATGCGCTGCTTGGCGGAGACGTCGACGAACATCGTGTCGCCGCCGTACTCCTCGGCCACCAGGTTGTACTCGGTGAGCTGCTGGCGGACCTTGGCGGGGTTGGCGCCCTCGACGTCGATCTTGTTCACGGCGACGACGATCGGCACGCCGGCGGCCTGGGCGTGGTTGATCGCCTCGACCGTCTGCGGCATCACGCCGTCGTCCGCGGCCACCACGACGATGGCGATGTCCGTCACCTCGGCACCACGGGCACGCATGGCGGTGAACGCCTCGTGACCGGGGGTGTCGATGAAGGTGATCGCGCGGTCGTCACCCTCGTGGTCGGTGCGCACCTGGTACGCACCGATGTGCTGGGTGATGCCACCGTGCTCCTGGGCGACGACGTCCGTGGAACGGATGGCGTCGAGGAGCTTGGTCTTGCCGTGGTCGACGTGACCCATGACCGTGACCACCGGGGGACGCGGGAAGAGCTCGTCGTCGCCCTCGCCGGCGATCTCGGCGTCGAGGTCGATGTCGAAGCTCTCGAGGAGCTCGCGCTCCTCCTCCTCCGGAGAGACGACCTCGACCACGTAGCCGAGCTCGGCGCCCAGCGCCGCGAACGTGTCCTCGTCCAGCGACTGGGTGGCCGTGGCCATCTCGCCGAGGTGGAACAGGACCGTCACGAGCGACGCGGGGTTGGCGTCGATGCGGTCGGCGAAGTCGGCCAGCGAGGCGCCCGCGCGGATACGGACGACGGTGCTGCCGTCCCCGCGGGGAACCTGGACGCCGCCGAGCGACGGCGCGGACTGCTGCTCGAACTCCTGGCGCTTCGCGCGCTTGGACTTCCGCCCGCGGACCGGGCGGCCTCCCGCACGACCGAACGCACCCTGCGTGCCGCCGCGACCGCCGCGGCCGCCGCCACCGCCGGGACGACCGGCGAAGCCGCCGCCGCCACCGCCGGGAGCGCCGCCGGGACGACCGCCGAAGCCGCCACCACCGCCGGGAGCACCGCCGGGACGACCACGACCGCCGCCGCGTGCCGGAGCACCCGGCCGGCCGACGGTGGTGTGCCCGGGCATCATGTTCGGGTTCGGGCGCGGACCGCCGGGACGCGGGGCCGGGCGCGGGCCTGCCGCCCCGCCGGGACGGGGACCGGCGGCGCCGCCGGCACCACCGGGACGCGGGCCGCCGGAGCCGCCCGGGCGCGGCATGCCCTGGGACTGCGCGAAGGGGTTGTTGCCCGGACGGGGACCGCCGGGGCGCGGGCCGCCGCTGCCCCCGCCGCGGGGCATGCCCTGCGAGGGTGCGAACGGGTTGTTGCCCGGACGGGGACCACCCGGACGGGCGCCACCGGGACGCGGCGCGCCCGGACGGGTACCGCTCTCGCGGGGCTTGTCGGCCGGCTTCTCCGCGGGCGCGGGCGCGGGACGGGCCCCCGGCTTGGGGCCGGCGGCGGGACGGGCGGGCGCGGGCGCCTGCTCGGCGGGCGCCGACGGTGCCGGAGCCTGCGGCGCACGGGCCGCGGGGGCCTCGGGAGCCGCCGGGGTCTGCGGCGCCCGGGGTGCCGGTGCCGCGGCGGCGGGGGTCGCCGACGGGGCTGGGGCCGACGGCCGGGCGGGCGTCGGAGCGGGGGCAGGCGCCGGGGACGGGGCCTGCGGGGACCTGGGGGCCGGGGCGGCGGTCTCCGCCGTCGGGGCCGGTGCCGCCTTGGGGGCGGGCTTCGCGGGGGCGGGGGTGCCCCCGGACTTCTTCGGGCTGGTGCCATCCGCCTGTGCGGCGGGGAATGCCTCGCGCAGCCGACGGATGACGGGAGCTTCGATCGTCGACGACGCCGACTTCACGAACTCTCCCTGCTCGCGCAACTTCGCGAGCACCGTCTTGCTGTCGACGCCGAGCTCCTTGGCAAGCTCGTGGACGCGGACCTTTGCCACAACTCTCCTGTCTCGGTCCGTCCCGGGACAGGGAGGACCGTCTTTAGTGCTGGCAGCTCATCGCTGGGTACTCATCGGGTGCCCATCGGCTTCCAACCCGCTTTCTCGGTCGATGACTCGTGATCACCGGGCGCATCGGGCGTCCGGCGACTGATGTGCTGGTCGAACCACGCCGCCACCGCGTCGGTGCCGACCGGCCCCGCTGCTCGCAGGGCCCGGCCGATCGCTCGGCGCCGCAGGGCGAGGTCCAGGCACTCCCGGCTCGGGTGGAGCCAGGCGCCCCGCCCGGGAGCGCTGCGTTCCGGGTCGACGGCCACGCGGGGCGTGACGTCGTCCAGGACCAGGCGGACCAGGGCGGACCTCGGGGCCCGGCCCCGGCACCCGACGCAGGTCCGCACCGGCCCGTCGGGCCTGGGTGTCTCGCTGCGTCCACTCATGGATTCCGGGCACGTGCCCACCGGACACTCTACCCCTGCGGGCCGCCGGCGTGCTTCCCCGGCTCGACGGCGGCATCTGTGACGTCCGACGCGCCGGCGTCCTCGGTGTCCGAGTGGATGTCGATCCGCCATCCGGTCAGCCGGGCGGCGAGCCGGGCGTTCTGCCCCTCCTTGCCGATGGCGAGGGAGAGCTGGAAGTCCGGGACGACGACGCGGGCCGCGCGGGCCGCCTCGTCGACGATCTCGACGCTGGAGACCTTCGACGGCGAGAGCGCGCTGGCGACGAAGGTGGCGGGGTCGTCGGAGTAGTCGACGATGTCGATCTTCTCGCCGGCGAGCTCGGCCATCACGGCGCGGACGCGCTGGCCCATCGGGCCGATGCACGCGCCCTTGGCGTTGAGCCCGGGCACGGTGGCCCGCACGGCCATCTTGGTGCGGTGCCCGGCCTCGCGGGCCAGGGCCACGATCTCCACGCTGCCGTCGGCGACCTCGGGGACCTCGAGGGCGAAGAGCTTCTTCACGAGGTTGGGGTGGGTGCGCGAGAGCGTGACGGAGGGACCCTTGGAACCCCGGGAGACGTCGATGACGTAGGCCCGCAGCCGGTCGCCGTGGACGTAGCTCTCCGTGGGGACCTGCTCGTGCTGGGGCAGGACGGCCTCGAGGTCGCCGATGTCGACCAGCACCACGCGCGGGTCGCGGCCCTGCTGGACGATGCCGGAGACGATCTCCCCCGCCTTGTCCCGGTAGTTGCCCATGACCTGGTCGTCCTCGGCGTCGCGCAGACGCTGGACGATGACGGAGCGGGCGGTGGCGGTGGCGATGCGGCCGAAGCCCGACGGCGTGTCGTCGAACTCGCCGATCTCGTTGCCCTCCTCGTCCACCTCGGTGGCCAGCACGGTGACTCGGCCGCTGCGCTGGTCGAGCTCGACCCGGGCCTTGGGGACCGCGCCGGGGGTGCGGTGGTACGCCAGGAGCAGGGCCTCCTCGATGGCGCGCACGAGGACGTCCAGGCTGATCCCGCGCTCGCTCTCGATCAGGCGGAGGGCGGTCATGTCGATGTCCACGGTCTGCTCCTCAGGCCTGGTCGGGACGGTTGAGCTCGAGCTCGACGCGGGCGTCGGCGACCTCGGCGTAGGGAAGCTCCTGGCGGTGACCGTCGACGTCGAGGACGGCGAGGGCGTCGTCGGCCTCGAGCAGCCGGCCGGTCACCTCGCGCCCGCCCGTGGTCCGGGCACGGACCAGGTGGCCGACGGCGCGGCGGTAGTGGCGCGGCTCGCGCAGCGGGCGGTCGGCACCGGGGGTGGAGACCTCGAGGGTGTACGCCCCCTCCACCAGGTCGACGTCGTCGAGCAGGGCGGAGATCTGGCGCGAGACCTCGCTGAGCCGGTCGGAGTCCACCCCGCCCGGGCCGTCAGCGAGGTCGACCACGACGCGCACGATCTTCCGGCGGCCCGCCGCGGCGACGGTGATGTCCTCCAGGTAGAGGCCGGCGGCGTCGACGACCGGTCCGAGCGCACCTCGCAGGCGGTCGGTCAGATCGGTGGGACGGGCAGGACTCATCGTGGGTGTCGCTCCTGGTCGGACGGTCTGGACAGGGCTCGACTCTACTCAACCGTGCGGCGCACCCGCGCGCCGCGGGGCGTGGGAGGATCGGCCCCGATGCCCTCCCACGCCCCCGCCGCCTGTCCGGTCCCGCCCCTCCGTCGCCGCTCTCCGCGCGGCCGCGCGGCGGTCGCCGTGACCGGCGCGCTCGCGGCCCTGACGCTGGCCGGGTGCGGCCTCCGGCTGGAGACCCCGCCCCCGGTGGCGCCGAGCCCGGACCCCGCCGAGGAGGTGCGCCAGGACGCCGCGGCCGAGGCCGCCGTCATCGCCGCCACCGTGTCCGACGTCACGGCCGAGGGCGCGACGGCGGAGCTGCTGGCCCGTATCGGCGAGGAGGCCGGTGCGCACCTGGACGCGCTGGGCGGGGTGTGGGTCGCCTGGCCGGACGGGGCACCCGAGGGTGCCGTGACGCCCGAGCCCGCGGCGACGTCCGCCGTGCCCGACCCCGACGCCGCGGACGTCCTCGAGCTGCTGACCACGGGCGCCGCCGACGCCCGCGAGGGGGCGGTGGCCGCGCCCACCGACGACCTGGCCGCCGTCCTGGCCGCCGTGTCGCTCTCCCGCGCGCACGGGGCGGCGGAGGTCGCGGCCGCCACGGGGGCCACCGCCCCCGAGTCCGCGGCCGCGCCGCTGACCCGCGAGGCGCTGCTGGTTCGCGGCGTCGACGGCCCGACCCTGCGGGTGCTGGACCAGGCGCGGTTCGCCTACGAGACCGTGGCCGCGCGGTCCGCGGGGGCGGCGCGCGAGTCGGCCGTCGCGCGAGCCGCCCACCTGCAGTCCCTGGTGGACGTGGCCCTGGAGGAGGGCGCGCCGGACGAGCGCCTGGGGGTCTACGACCTTCCCGGCGCCGACGACGAGGCGGGCCTGAGCGCGGAGCAGGCCGCCGTCGTCGACGCGGAGTCCCGGCTGCTCGAGCACTGGGTCTTCAGCCTCGGGCTGGTCGCCCCGGACGCCCGCGGCGCGCTCGTGGACGCCGCGGCGGACAGCGCCCGCCGCCTGGTGGACGCGGGCGGCACGCTGCCCGCGCTGCCCGGCCTGGACTGAGCGGCGCCGGACCGAGCCGGCGCCGGGCCGAGCGTCAGCCCGCGAGCGCGTCGTCGACCAGCTCGCGCACCCGTGCGACGGCCAGGTCCGGGGCGATCTCCTCGCGCTCGCCGCTCGCGCGCTGCCGGATCTCGACCACGCCGTCGGCGAGCCCACGGCCCACGACGAGGCTGAGCGGGACGCCGATCAGCTCGGCGTCGGCGAACTTCACCCCGGCGGAGACCTTGGGCCGGTCGTCGTACAGCACCTCCACGCCGACGGCCTCGAGCTCGCGCGCCAGGCGCTCGGCGGTGTCGAAGATCTCCTGACCCTTGCCGGTGGCGAGCACGTGCACGTGCGCGGGCGCCACCTGCATGGGCCAGACGAGACCGTTCTCGTCGTTGTTGCCCTCCGCGAGGGCGGCCAGCGCCCGGGTGATGCCGATGCCGTAGGAGCCCATCGTGACGACGACGGCCTTGCCGTTCTGGTCGAGCACCTTCAGGTCGAGGGCGTCGGCGTACTTGCGGCCGAGCGCGAAGATGTGGCCGATCTCGATGCCGCGCGCGAGCTCGAGCGGGCCGGAGCCGTCGGGCGCGGGGTCGCCGGCGCGGACCTCGGCGGCCTCGATGGTGCCGTCGGCGGTGAAGTCGCGCCCGGCCACGAGCCCGAAGACGTGCTTGCCCGCCTCGTCCGCGCCGGTGATCCAGGCGGTCCCGGGCACCACGCGCGGGTCGAGCAGGTACCTGATGGCGCCGGAGACCTGGCGGCCGTCGCCGTCGTGCTCGCGGGGCGCCCCGTTGGGACCGAGGACGGCCGGGCCGAGGTAGCCCTTGACGATCTCCGGACGGGTCCTGAGGTCCTCGTCCGTGGCGGGCTCGACCTCGGCCGGCTCGACGGCGGCCTGGAGCCGCTTGAGGTCCACCTCGCGGTCGCCGGGCAGGCCGACGGCCACGAGCTCGCGGGTGCCGTCCGGGTGGGTGAGGGCCAGGACGACGTTCTTGAGGGTGTCCGCGGCCGTCCAGGGGCCCTCGGCCCGCGGGTGCAGACGGTTCGCCGCGTCGACGAGGGTGTCGATGGTCGGCGAGTCCGGGGTGTCGAGCACCTCGGCGGCGGGCAGCCCGTCGAAGGGCAGGGGGTCGGGCACGGGGGTGGTGACCGCCTCGACGTTGGCCGCGTACCCGCCCGGTGAGCGCACGAACGTGTCCTCGCCGATCGCCGTCGGGTGCAGGAACTCCTCGCTGCGTGAGCCGCCCATGGCGCCGCTCATCGCCCGCACGATGACGTACTCCAGGCCGAGCCGGTCGAAGATGCGCTGGTACGCCTCACGCTGGAGGTTGTAGGAGCGCTCGAGGCCGGCGTCGTCGACGTCGAAGGTGTAGGCGTCCTTCATGATGAACTCGCGCCCGCGGATCAGCCCCGCGCGGGGCCGGGCCTCGTCGCGGTACTTCGTCTGGATCTGGTAGAGCGCGAGCGGGAGGTCCTTGTAGGAGCTGTAGAGGTCCTTGACCAGGAGGGTGAACATCTCCTCGTGCGTGGGCGCGAGGAGGTAGTCGGCCCCCTTGCGGTCCTGCAGCCGGAAGAGGTTCGGGCCGTACTCGACCCAGCGGCCGGTGGCCTCGTAGGGCTCCTTGGGCAGCAGCGCCGGGAAGTGCACCTCCTGGCCGCCGATGGCGTCCATCTCCTCGCGGACGATCTGCTCGACCTTGGCCAGCACCTTCAGGCCAAGCGGCAGCCAGGAGTAGATCCCGGGGGCGGCGCGGCGGATGTAGCCCGCCCGCACCAGGAGGCGGTGGCTCGCGACCTCGGCGTCGGCCGGGTCCTCCCGCAGGGTCCGCACGAAAAGGGACGACATCTTCATCAGCACGCGGGCCAGCCTACCGACGCCGCCGCGCCCACCAGGACGCCCGCCCGCCGCCCGGACGCAGCTCAGGTGGGCTCCCGAGGCGGAGCGGGGCGTTTCCGGCCGCGGCCCCGCGCCGCCGGGGGCAGGATGGGGCCATGCCCGAGATGCCGGAGGTGGAGGGGCTCGCCCGGTTCCTGCGCGAGCGCACGGTCGGCCGCGCCCTGGAGGCCGTCGAGGTGGGCGCGATCAGCGCCCTGAAGACGTTCGCCCCCGCGCCCGCCGAGCTGGTGGGGCGGCAGATCTTCGACGTCGCACGGCACGGCAAGTGGCTCGACGTCGTCACGACCGGCGACGGCGAACCGCTCCACCTGGTCTTCCACCTCGCCCGGGCCGGCTGGCTGCGCTGGTACGAGGAGGTGCCCCGCACCGCCGTCCGGCCCGGCCGCTCCCCCATCGCGCTGCGCGTGCGGCTGGACGACGGCGCCGGCTTCGACCTCACCGAGGCAGGCACGCGCAAGCGCCTGGCCGTCCACGTGGTCCCGCGCCCGGAGGCCGTGGAGGCCGTCGCGACCCTCGGGGTCGAGCCGGCGGAGCTGACCGTGGACCGGCTGCGGGAGCTGCTCGCGGCGCGCAACCAGCAGGTCAAGGGGCTGCTGCGGGACCAGTCCGTCATCGCCGGGATCGGCAACGCGTACTCCGACGAGATCCTGCACGCCGCACGCATCAGCCCCTTCGCGCTCACGCGCTCGTTCGACGAGGAGACCGTCGCGCGGCTGCACCGTGCGGTCGAGGAGGTGCTCCGCTCCGCCGTCGAGCAGGCGTCGGGCAAGCCCGCCGCGGAGCTGAAGGACAGCAAGCGGCGCAGCATGCGGGTGCACGGCCGGACCGGCCAGCCGTGCCCGGTGTGCGGGGACACCGTCCGGGAGGTCTCCTTCGCCGACTCCTCGCTGCAGTACTGCCCCACGTGCCAGACGGAGGGCAAGATCCTCGCCGACCGGCGGATGTCCAAGCTGCTGCGCTGACCCCCTCCTGCTGGCGACGGGTGACGCCGAGGGCGAGGGAGGCGTTGGTCATGCCGGCCCGCGCGGGACGGTAACCCGGGGCATCAGCGCCGCCCCGGGCGCCGCACAGCCCGGGACACGGTCGGTAGAGTGCGCCGGTGCTCTCCCCCGCCCTGCCCGACGACCCGGCCGCGACCGGCGCAGCTCCGCGGCGGCTGGACTCGCTGACCGGGCTGCGGTGGTGGGCGGCGTTCGGGGTGTTCCTGCACCACATGACGAACATCGCCCCGCTGCCCGCGCACAGCGTGCTGGCCCTCGGCGCGCAGGGGGTGACGTTCTTCTTCGTGCTCTCCGGCTTCGTGCTGACCTGGTCCTCCCGGCCCGGGGTGCCCGCCACGACGTTCTGGTGGCGGCGGTTCGCCCGCATCTGGCCCCTGCACGCGGTCGCCCTCGCCGTCGCGGTCCCGGTCTTCCACTCCCCCGACCCCGACCCCGCGATGACCTGGGTCAAGCCGCTCTCGCTCGGCGTGCTGGCGCTGTCGGTGCTGCTCGTCCACGGCTGGTCGACGTCGCCGGGGATCCTGTTCTCGGGCAACCCGGCGGCGTGGACCCTCAGCTGCGAGGCGTTCTTCTACGCGCTGCACCCCGCGCTGAACCGCCCGCTGCGGCGGGCGGGCAGCCGCGCGGCGCTGCTCCTGGCGGCGGCCGTGGTGCTGGGGGCGGCCGTGTTCTACCTGCTGCGCGTCGAGGCGCCCGCGCTGCGCCTCGACCTGGTGCCCCAGCCGGTGCTGCGGCTGTGGGAGTTCGTGCTCGGGATGGCGCTGGGGAGGGCGGTGCTCGCCGGCTGGCGGCCGGGGCTGCGGCCCGTGGTCGCCTACGGCCTGCTCGCGCTCGGCGCGGCCGCGATCTGGTGGGTGCCCCGCTTCGGCTCCCACCTCAACGGCGCCGACCGGTTCGTCCGGCTCGTCCCGGTGCTCATCGGCGTCCTGTGCGCGGTGGTGATCGTCTCCGCGGTCGGCCACGAGCTGCGCGGGCGGAGGTCGCACCTGACCACGGGACCGATGCTGCGCCTCGGCGAGTGGTCCTACGCGTTCTACCTGCTGCACGCCACCGGGATCTACCTGGCCCGCGGGATCGCGGGCGGGCCGGCCGAGACGTCGTGGGCGAACCTGGCCTGGCACGTGCCGTTCCTGGCGGTGTCGGTGCTGGCGGCCGCCCTGGCGCACCACCTGGTGGAGAAGCCGCTCGAGCGGCGCCTGCGCCGGGCGTGGGACCGGCGCCGGGAGGCGCGTGCGGTCGTCGCCGGCGAGCCGGTGGCCGAGGCGGCCACGCCCCGCCGGGGCTAGGCACCCCTGGCGGGGGTCAGAACAGGACCGTGGCGTACGTGCCGACCCGGCGGAAGCCGACGCGGTCGTAGGTGGCCAGCGCCGGGGCGTTGTAGCTGTTGACGTAGAGCGAGACGGTGGGCGCCAGCCGCGCGCGGACGTCGGCGACGACGGCCGCCATGCCCGCCGTCGCGAGCCCTCGGCCACGGTGCTCCGGGTGGACCCACACTCCCTGCACCTGGGCCACGCCGAGCGCCAGGGCGCCGACGTCGGCCTTGAAGATCACCTCCGGCCCGTCCCCCGTGTCCTCGGTGCGCACGTAGGTCCGGGCGCCGGCGACGAGCTCGGCGACGCGAGCGGCGTAGGCGCCGCCGACGGCGGTCGGGTCGTAGCCGACCTCCTCGGTGAACATGGCGACGCTGGCGGGGACCACGTGGGCGACCTCGTCCAGGGTGGCGAGCCGCACCTGCGGGTCCGGCTCGACGGCGGGGTCGGCGTCGATGACGAGCGAGGGCTGCTCGGGGCGCACCTCGCGCGGCGGGGACCAGACGGGGGCGAGGCTCTCCCACAGCGGCAGGACCTCCTCGGCGGGCCCGACGATCGAGGAGCAGCGCCGTCCGCGCCGGCGCAGGTGCTCGACGACCTCGTCGACCAGGGCGCCGCGGCGCAGCTGGACCGGCACGAGGTTGGCGCCGGCCCAGCACAGCGCCTCGGGGGTCCCCGGGTCGTCGTCGAAGACGCCGAGCATCTCCGTGCCCGGCGGGCCGGGCTCCCCCAGCCGCTCCGCCTGGACAGCGGCCAGCACGGAGCCCACCGGGTCCCGGCGGCACAGCTCCAGCGCCGCCTCCCGGTCACGCCCGTCCAGCGCCCGGACCGCGCCCGGGTGCCGGCGCCACAGCGCCACGCGCGACCCTGCCGTCAGCCGACGGTGACGACCGGCGCACCGCCGGGCGCGGGGCCGTCGACCGGCTCGCCCATCTCGGCGGCGATGCGGTTGGCCTCGGCGATCAGGGTCTCGACGATCTGATCCTCGGGCACGGTCTTGATGACCTCGCCCTTGACGAAGATCTGGCCCTTGCCGTTGCCGGAGGCGACGCCGAGGTCGGCCTCGCGGGCCTCGCCGGGGCCGTTGACGACGCAGCCCATGACGGCGACGCGCAGCGGGACGGTCATGCCCTCCAGGCCGGCCGTGACGGAGTCGGCGAGCTCGTAGACGTCCACCTGGGCGCGCCCGCAGGACGGGCAGGAGACGATCTCGAGCTTGCGGGGCCGCAGGTTCAGCGACTCCAGGATCTGGTTACCGACCTTGACCTCCTCCACCGGCGGGGCGGACAGCGAGACGCGGATCGTGTCGCCGATGCCCTGGCTCAGGAGCGCGCCGAACGCGGTGGCCGACTTGATGGTGCCCTGGAACGCCGGGCCCGCCTCGGTGACGCCGAGGTGGAGGGGCCAGTCGCCCTGCTCGGAGAGCAGCTCGTAGGCGCGCACCATGATCACGGGGTCGTTGTGCTTGACGGAGATCTTGAAGTCGTGGAAGTCGTGCTCCTCGAAGAGGGACGCCTCCCACACGGCGGACTCGACGAGCGCCTCCGGGGTCGCCTTGCCGTACTTCTGCAGCAGCCGCTTGTCCAGCGAGCCGGCGTTGACGCCGATGCGCAGGGAGACCCCGGCGTCCTTCGCGGCCTGGGCGATCTCCTTGACCTGGTCGTCGAACTTGCGGATGTTGCCCGGGTTCACGCGCACGGCGCCGCACCCGGCCTCGATCGCGGCGAAGACGTACTTCGGCTGGAAGTGGATGTCCGCGATCACCGGGATCTGGGACTTCTTCGCGATGATCGGCAGGGCCTCGGCGTCCTTGTCCGTCGGGCAGGCCACGCGCACGATGTCGCAGCCCGACGCGGTCAGCTCGGCGATCTGCTGCAGCGTGGCGTTGATGTCGTGGGTCTTGGTGGTGGTCATCGACTGCACCGACACGGGCGCGTCGCCACCGACCTCGACGGAGCCCACCCGGATCTTCCGCGTCTTCCGGCGCGGGGACAGCACGGGGGGCGCTTCCTTGACGGTCGGCATACCGAGGGAGATGGGGGTGCTCACCGGGCAAGTATCGCACCCGGTCCGTCCAGGCCCCACCCCGGGGCGGCGTGAGCGTCGCCATGCCCGGGCCGGTGTCACGGACGACTTGAGACTCCGCACCGAGGCCGTGAGGTTCTGACGTCTCACCGACCGCCCGAGCTCCTGCCGGGCGGTCAGCCGGTGAGGCTCACCGGCCGCACGATGTCGGCGTACGCGAGCAGGACGCTCATCCCGAGCATGAGAGCGACGACGACGTAGGTCGCCGGCAGCAGCCGGGCCGTGTCCACCGGGCCCGGGTCGGGCGCGTGGCGCCACCGGGCGACCTGGCGGCGCAGGCCCTCCCAGAGGGCCCCGGCGATGTGTCCGCCGTCGAGCGGGAGCAGCGGGACGAGGTTGAACACGAACAGCGCCATGTTCAGCGAGACGAGGAGGGAGAGCATGTCGGCGCTGCGCTCGGCCAGGCCGTACCCCTCACCGTCGAGCGAGGCGATCTCCCCGGCGAAGCGGCCCACGCCGATGAGGCCGACCACCGACGGGTCGCGCTCCTCGGTGCCGAACGCGGCCTGGGCCACGTCGACGAGGCGCTGCGGAAGGGTGAGGACCACCTCGACCGTCCCGGTGAAGGTGCTCCAGACCAGCCCGGGCACCGCCGTCACCGGCTGGCGCACCAGCTCGAAGGTGGGGCCGATGCCGACGTAGGGCCGCATCTCGGTGACCTCGTCGCCCTCGGCGTCCACGGCCACGGTGCCGTCCTCCGCCAGGACGGGCCGCTCGGTGAGCACGGGCGTGACGGACACGGTGACCGGTGCGCCGTCCCGCAGCACCTCCACCGCGGCGGGACCGGTGCCGTTGGCGGCGATCGCGGCGGTGACGTCCTCCCAGCCGTCCACGGGGGTGCCGGCCCACGCCACGACCTCGTCACCGGGCCGCAGGCCCGCCTGGGCGCCGGGCGCGGCGGGGTCGCCGGCGGCGCACTCGGTGGCGTCCGGGTCCGACGGCAGGCACTGCTGCACGGTGCCGAGCGTGGCGGTGTACTGGCCCATACCCAGGCCCGTCACGACCGCACCGAGGAGGACCGCGGAGATCAGGAGGTTCATGGTGGGGCCGCCGAGCATGACCACCAGCTTCTTCGGCACGCTGAGCCGGTAGAACGCTCGGTGCTCCTCCCCCGGCTCGATCTCCTCCAGCGCGGCCGACCGCGCCTCCTCGACCATGGTGGGGCGACCGTCGCGCCGGGTGCGCACGGCGCCCGCGCGGGCCGGCGGGTACATCCCGACCATGCGGACGTAGCCGCCGAGGGGCAGCACCTTGACGCCGTACTCGGTGCCGTTCACGGTCCGCGACCACAGGGTGCGCCCGAACCCGACCATGTACTGCGGCACCTTGACGCCGAACCTCTTGGCCGGGACGAGGTGGCCCACCTCGTGCAGGGCGATCGAGAGGATCAGGCCGACGGCGACGATGAGGACGCCGATGACGAAGTCCACGGTCCGTCCCCCTTCCGCCCCGTCGGGGGCTGTTCACGGTTCGCACGGCCGGCGCGGCGGCGGGCGCTGCGTCCGGAGGGGAGGCTGACCCCCACGACCAGCTCAATCATGCCTCGCGCAGTGACAACGCGGGGCCGCCCGGGCAGGTTCCCGTCAGCCGCGCGCGGCGACCAGCTCGTCGGCCCGGGCCCGCGCCCAGGTCTCGACGGCGAGCACGTCCTCCAGGGAGGGGTCGGCCGTGCCGTCGTGCTCGGCGAGGACCTCGGCGACGACGTCGACGATGCCCAGGTACGGTAGCCGGGAGGCGAGGAACGCCGCCACGCACTGCTCGTTCGCCGCGTTGAGCACCGCCGGGTGGGTCGCCGAGGCGGCCGCCGCGGAGCGGGCGAGCGCCACCGCGGGGAAGACCTCCTCGTCGAGCGGCTCGAAGGTCCACGCCGTCGGGGCGTCCCACCGGCAGGGGGCCGCGACGCCCGCCGCCCGCTCGGGCCAGGTCAGCCCGAGGGCGATGGGCAGCCGCATGTCGGGCGGGCTCGCCTGCGCGAGGGTCGAGCCGTCGACGAACTCCACCATCGAGTGGACGACCGACTGCGGGTGCACCACCACCGTCACGTCCTCGGCAGGCACGTCGAAGAGCAGGTGGGCCTCGATGAGCTCGAGCCCCTTGTTGACGAGGGTGGAGGAGTTGACCGTGACGACCGGGCCCATCGCCCAGGTGGGGTGCGCCAGGGCCTGCTCCGGCGTGACGCCGGACAGCTCGGCCCGCGCGCGGCCGCGGAACGGGCCGCCGGACGCGGTCAGAATGAGCCGGCGCACCTCGCTGCGGCCGGTGAGGACCTCGCTGGTCATGCCCTTCTCGTGGCGTCCGCCGCGCAGCGCCTGGGCGATGGCGGAGTGCTCCGAGTCGACCGGGACGACCTGGCCGGGCCGCGTCTGCGCCGCGCGCACCAGCGCCCCGCCGACCACGAGGGACTCCTTGTTGGCCAGGGCCAGCGTGGCACCGGAGCGCAGCGCGGCGAGGGTGGGCGCGAGACCCACGGACCCCGTGATGCCGTTCAGGACGACGGCGCGCCCCGGTGCGCCGGAGAGCGCCCCGGCGACCTCGGCGGCCGCGCGCGGCCCGGCGAGGACCTCCGGGGTGCTGCCGGTCCGCCCGGCGCGCCGTGCCGCCGCCGCGAGCAGGTCGCGCAGGCGCCCCACCGCGCCGTCGTCGGCGACCGCGACCACGGGGACGTCGAAGGCCAGGGCCTGCTCGGCCAGCAGCTCGAGGTTCGCCCCGCCCGCGGACAGCGCGCGCACCCGGAAGGCCTCCGGCCCGGCCGCGGCGACGACCTCGAGGGCCTGGGTGCCGATCGAGCCGGTGGAGCCGAGGATGACGACGTCGGTGGGGGTGGCCACGCTCACTCGACCGCGACGAGCACCTCGACCGCGCGGTCGAGGTAGGCGTCCACGGTGCCCTCGTGGTAGGCGCGGGAGGCGCGGGCGCTGGGGAACGTCGTCGAGCGCAGCTCGCCCGAGGTCAGCTCGCCGCCGTCGTCGAAGTAGGCCACGAGACGCTCGAGCAGGGCGTCGACGGCGTCGCGGTCGTACCCGCGGCCACGCTCCGGCGCCCGGAACCGCTCGCCCGCCGGGCGCAGCAGCCGGGGGTAGAGGGTGGTCGCCTGGTCGGCGATGCGGTCCATCCATGCCGCCTCCCCGTGCTCGGCGACGAAGCGGGTGCGGCGGCGCTGGACGAACGCGGCCTCGAGGCGGTCCAGGGCGGCGTCGACCGCGGAGGTGGCGTAGCCGTCGCGCACCAGGTCGAACGCGGCCGTGCGGACGTCGTTCTCGTCGAGGCTGTCGGTCGGCGTGCCGTTCTCGCCGCTCTCGTACGCGGCGCGGGCACGGGTGAAGAACTCCTCCACCTGCTCACGGTCGTACCCGGTGCGCCAGCGCCCCGCCGGCGGGAACATCGTCGTCATTCCTGCTCCTGCTCCTCCTTGGCCGTCGACGCGTCGCGCGGCTGGTCCAGCACCTCCGCGGCGAGCTGGCCGCACGCGCCGTCGATGTCGCTGCCGCGAGTATCCCGCACCGTCGTCGGGATCCCGGCACGTCGCAGCGTGTCGACGAACTCCGCCTCGACGGCGCGCTCGCTCGCCGTCCACACCGACCCCGGGGTGGGGTTCAGCGGGATGGGGTTGACGTGCACCCACCCGCGCCCCCGCCGGTTGAGCTCGTCGGCGAGGAGCTGGGCCCGCCAGGCGTGGTCGTTCATGTCCTTGATCAGGGCGTACTCGATGCTCACCCGCCGGCCCGTGGCCTCGAAGTAGCGGCGGGCGGCGTCGAGGAGCTCGCCGACCTTCCAGCGCGAGTTGATCGGGATGAGCTCGTCGCGCAGCCCGTCGTCGGGGGCGTGCAGGGAGACGGCCAGGGTGACCGGGATCCCCTCCTTGGCCAGCTTGTCGATGGCCGGCACGAGCCCGACGGTGGAGACCGTGATGTGGCGGGCGGAGAGCCCCAGGCCCGCGGGCGCCGGGTCGACCATGCGGCGCACGGCGCCGATCACGGCCTTGTAGTTGGCCATGGGCTCGCCCATGCCCATGAAGACGACGTTGCGCAGGTGCGTCGGGCCGCCGGCGAGGTCGCCGTCGCGGGAGGCCCGGGCGGCCAGGCGGACCTGCTCGACGATCTCGGCCGTGGAGAGGTTGCGGGTCAGGCCCTGCTGCCCGGTGGCGCAGAACGGGCAGGCCATCCCGCAGCCGGCCTGGGACGAGACGCACAGCGTGGTCCGGTCGGCGTAGCGCATGAGGACCGACTCGACCATGGCGCCGTCGAAGAGGCGCCACAGCGACTTCACGGTCGCCCCCTGGTCCGCGGTCAGGTCGCGGACCTTGGTGACGAGCTCGGGCACGAGGGTCTCGGCGATCTGCTCGCGCGCCGCGGCGGGCAGGTCCGTCATCTCCCCCGGCTCGCGGGTCAGGTGGTCGAAGTAGTGCCGGGAGACCTGGTCGGCGCGGAAGGCGGGCAGCCCCAGCTCGACGGCCGCGGCGGCGCGCTCCGCCGTCGTCAGGTCCGCGAGGTGGCGGGGCGGCTTGCCGCGCCGGCGCGCGGTGAAGGTCAGGGTGGGGCGGTCCCCGGGGCCCTCGTGGGCGGGGCGGACCTGCGGCTGGGCGGAGGGCGGCTGCGTCATGACGTCGGACATCCTCTCATCCGGTGCTCACCCTCCGAGCACCGCCCGCAGCACCAGGTAGGACACCGGGGCGCAGACGAGCAGGGAGTCCAGGCGGTCCATGATCCCCCCGTGCCCCGGGAGCAGCGAGCCCATGTCCTTCAGCCCGAGGTCCCGTTTGAGCAGGGACTCCGCCAGATCCCCCGTGGTGGCGGCGGCGACGGCGACGGTCCCGAGCACCAGCCCGCCCCACCAGGGGCCGCCGAGCACCGGGGTGACCATCACCACCGCGACGGCGGTGGAGAGCAGCCACGAACCGGCCATGCCCTCCCAGGACTTCTTGGGGCTGATCGACGGCGCCATCGGGGTCTTGCCGAACAGGACGCCGGCGATGTAGCCGCCGGTGTCGTTGGCGATGGTCACCAGCAGGAAGGCGACCACCAGCCAGGGCCCGTCGGGCTCGCGCAGGAGCAGGACCGCGAACCCCGCCAGGTACGGGACGTAGGCGGCCGCGAAGATGCCGGCCGAGGCGTCGCGCACGGCGTCCATGCCGCCGCCGTCCAGCACCCGCCAGACGAACACGCCGCCCGCGGTGAGCGTGAACGCCATGAGCATCGCCTCCGGCCCCGCCACCCAGGCGGAGACCAGGATGCCGACGGCGCCGACCCACAGCGGGAGGACCGGGATGCGGATGTGGCGCTGGCCCACCGCCGCCGCGAGCTCCCAGAGCGCCCCGCAGACGGCGAGGACGACCAGGACCACGAACGCCTCGCGGCGCACGAACAGGCTCAGGGCGACGACCGTCAGCAGACCCAGCCCCACGCCGATGGCGGCCGGGAGGTTCCGGCCGGCGCGGCCCGTGGGCGGCAGCGGGCG
The DNA here is from genome assembly GCF_039537705.1 of Georgenia daeguensis. Lineage (NCBI taxonomy): Bacteria > Bacillati > Actinomycetota > Actinomycetes > Allobogoriellales > Allobogoriellaceae > Georgenia > Georgenia daeguensis. The sequence goes on along the minus strand of NZ_BAABBA010000004.1, from coordinate 140,137 downwards.
CGGGCGGGGCGGTGCCGGCTCGACGAGGGCCGTGCGGGCACGGCGCCGCGCCTCGCGCAGCCTGCGTACCGCGCTCGCGAGCGGTTCTGAGGACTCGTCCGGTGCGTTCATCGCGGCAGGTGGCTCAGACCTCGAGGAGCTCGCGCTCCTTGCCCTCGAGCACGTGGTCGACGACCTCGACGTGCTTCTTGGTCAGGGCCTCCAGCTCCTTCTCGGCGCGGTCGACCTCGTCCTCGCCCGCCTCGCCGTCCTTCTTGATGCGGTCGAGCTCCTCCTTGGCCTTGCGCCGGATGGCGCGGATGGAGATGCGCGCGTCCTCGCCCTTGGTCTTGGCGAGCTTGACGTAGTCGCGGCGGCGCTCCTCCGTCAGGGCCGGCAGGACCACCCGGATGACGTTGCCGTCGTCGCTGGGGTTGACGCCGAGGTCGGACTCGCGCAGCGCCTTGATGATCGCGCTCGAGGCGGACCGGTCGTACGGGGAGATCAGGACGGTGCGGGCCTCGGGGATCGTCAGGGACCCGAGCTGCTGCAGCGGCGTGGGGGCCCCGTAGTAGTCGACCTGGATGCTGTTGAACATGCCGGCGTTGGCGCGGCCGCTGCGGATGTGGCTGAGCTCCTCGCGGGCCACCTCCACAGCCTTGTCCATCTTCTCCTCGGCCTCGAGCAGGGCGTCGTCGATCACGGCGTCACTCCTTGGTGTTGTGGGGGTTGGCGGTCACGAGCGTTCCGATCTTCTCACCACGCAGGGCGCGGGTGACGTTGCCGGGCTCGCCCATGCCGAAGACGCGCATGGTCAGGTCGTTCTCCATGCAGAGGCTGAAGGCGGCGGCGTCGACCACGCGCAGGCCCTGGCGGATGGCGTCGTCGTAGGTCAGGTGGTCGAGGCGGGTCGCCGACGGGTCGGTGCGCGGGTCGGCGGTGTAGACGCCGTCGACGCCGTTCTTGCCGACGAGGACCTCGTCGCAGTGGGTCTCCAGCGCCCGCTGGGCGGCGACCGTGTCGGTCGAGAAGAAGGGCATCCCGGCCCCGGCGCCGAAGACGACGACGCGGCCCTTCTCCATGTGCCGGATGGCGCGCAGCGGGATGTACGGCTCCGCCACCTGCCCCATGGTGATGGCCGTCTGCACGCGCGTGCGCACGCCGGCCTGCTCGAGGAAGTCCTGCAGGGCGAGGGCGTTCATCACGGTGCCCAGCATGCCCATGTAGTCCGCGCGCGAGCGGTCGATCCCTCGCTGGGAGAGCTCGGCGCCGCGGAAGAAGTTCCCGCCGCCGACGACGACGGCCACCTGGACGCCGTCGACCACGGCGGCCGCGATCTGACGCGCGACGTCGGCCACGACGTCCGGGTCGAGACCGACGCTCCCCCCGCCGAACACCTCTCCGGAGAGCTTCAGGAGCACCCGTCGGTGGTGCGTGGTCGCGTCGTGGGTCATGTGTCAGCCTCCTGCGGTGACGTTACTGGCGGTGGTGCGCGCGCCGCTCGCCGGACGCGCCCGGGTTGCACGGTGGCCCCGGTCCGACTCGCGGACCGGGGCCACCGGGTGGTGCGTCAGTTGCCGACGCGGAAGCGGACGAAGCCGGTGAGGGTGCCACCGACCTCCTCGACGACCTTGCCGACCGTCTTCTTCGGGTCCTTCGCGAACGCCTGGTCGAGCAGGACGTTCTCCTTGAAGTAGCCGTTCATGCGGCCCTCGACGATCTTCGTCAGCGCTGCCTCGGGCTTGCCCTCGTTGCGGGCGGTCTCCTCGGCGATGCGACGCTCGTTCTCGACGAGGTCGGCGGGGACCTCGTCGCGGCTGAGGTACGACGGGGAGTACGCCGCGATGTGCATCGCGACGTCGCGGGCGACGGCGGCGCCCGCCTCGTCCGAGGCGACCAGGACACCCACCGACGGCGGGAGGTCCTTGGCGGTGCGGTGCAGGTACAGGGCGACCTTCTCGCCGCTGACGCGGGCGACGCGACGCACGACGATCTTCTCGCCGATGGTGGCGGCGATGCCGTCCACCTTGTCCGCGACGGTGGCGCCGTCGAGCTGTGCGGCCAGCAGCGAGTCGACGTCGGCGGCGCCGGAGGACACCGCCGCCTCGAGGACGCTGTTCGCGAAGTCGATGAACGTCTGGTTCTTCGCGACGAAGTCGGTCTCCGAGTTGACCTCGACGATGACGCCGGTCTCGCCGTCGCCGTCGGGGACGACCTCGGCGGCGACCAGGCCCTCGGCCACGGTGCGGCCCTCACGCTTGGCCACGCCCTTCAGACCCTTGACGCGGATGATCTCCAGCGCCTTCTCCTGGTCGCCGTCGGCCTCGTCGAGGGCCTTCTTGACGTCGAGCATGCCCGCGCCGGTCTTCTCGCGCAGAACCTTGATGTCAGCGGCGGTGTAGTTCGCCATGGACGATCCTCTCCAGATCAGCGGTGGTGTGTCAGGCCTGCTCGGACTCGGCGGCCTGGGCGTCCTGCGCGGCGGCGGAGTTGTCCGCCACCTGGGTGGTGTCGGGGCCGGCCACGTCGGTCACGGGGGCGCTCTCCTCGGCCGCCTCGGCGGCCTCGGCGACCTGCTCGGCGTCGTGCGTCGCACCCGCGGTCTGCTGCGCGGCCTCGACGGCCTCGTCCGGGGCGTCGGCGGCGACGACGGAGGCCTTGGTGCTCTGCTCGGCCTCGTGCGACTCGAGGAGCTCGCGCTCCCACTCGGCCAGGGGCTCCTCGGCGGCGCCCGCCTCGGCGGTGCCCCCACCGTGGCGGGTGACGAGGCCCTCGGCCGCGGCGTCGGCGATCACACGCGTCAGCAGGGAGACGGCGCGGATGGCGTCGTCGTTGCCCGGGATGCGGTAGTCGACCTCGTCGGGGTCGCAGTTGGTGTCGAGGATGGCGACGACCGGGATGTTGAGCTTGCGGGCCTCGGCGACGGCCAGGTGCTCCTTCTTGGTGTCCACGATCCACACGGCCGACGGGATCTTGGCCATGTCGCGGATACCGCCGAGGGTGCGCTCGAGCTTCTCCTTCTCGCGGCGCTGCATGAGCAGCTCCTTCTTGGTGAAGGCGGAGGAGGCGACGTCGTCGAAGTCGACCTGCTCGAGCTCCTTGAGGCGCTGCAGGCGCTTGTGCACGGTGCCGAAGTTGGTCAGCATGCCGCCCAGCCAGCGCTGGTTGACGTAGGGCATGCCCACGCGCTGCGCCTGCTCGGCGATGGCCTCCTGGGCCTGCTTCTTCGTGCCGACGAAGAGGATGTTGCCGCCGTGGGCGACGGTCTCCTTGACGAACTCGTACGCGCGGTCGATGTCCTTCAGCGACTGCTGGAGGTCGATGATGTAGATGCCGTTGCGCTCGGTGAAGATGAACCGCTTCATCTTCGGGTTCCAACGGCGGGTCTGGTGCCCGAAGTGCACGCCGCTCTCGAGGAGCTGGCGCATGGTGACGACGGCCATGCCACGTCCTTTCCTGGTGCCGGCCTTGGCCCGCACACGAAGTGGGCCCGGTCGGCCGGCTTGCGCCGGCACCGTGGCCCGTTTTCCGGTTGTCGCCCGCGGCCGGGTGGTCGCGGTGCCCTGGTGCCCGCGACGAGTGAGCGACCCGCGAACGGGACCGCTGCTCTCTCGCCTCGTCGACCGAGGCTCGCCGTGCGGCGGGCTGGTGCGACGACGTGCGGGCACGCGATGTCAACCGACAGGTGCCGGTTGCGGGGTCCATGCTAGCCGATGACCGGCCGGTTTCCGCACCCGCGTGCCTGCGGCGGCGGTCACCCGGTCGCTCGTCCACAGGCGGGCTCGGCGCCGCACCGTCCACAGGGCGACCGCGGCGCGCCGCGGCGGCGGCTGCCGTGGCGGCAGCCTGCCGCCATGGCTGCCGAACCCGACCGAGACGCCCTCCCGACGACTGCTCGCCCTCTCCCCGGGCCGCGCCACCCGGTCCCGACGACGCACCACCCGGTCCCGACGACGCACCGCCCGGTCCCGACGACGGGCCGCCCCGTGCCGACGGTGCGCCCGGGCGGCCGGGCCCGCGCGCTCGCGCGGCGCCACGCGGTCCTTCTCCCCCTGCTCGCGGCGCTCGGCCTCGCCACGGCGGCGGCCGCGTCCGCGCACCCGCCCGCCGGGGTGGCCCGGCCCAGCGCCGACGCCGGCGCACCCGCCGCCGAGGCTGCGTCTGCGGGGGCCGCTCCCGGCGAGCGGCCGGCAGCCGGACCGACCCGCATCGGCTCCGCCACGTCCTACGTGTGGCCGACCGGCGGACCGGCCGACGTGCTCCGCGCCTTCGACGAGCCGTCCGCACCGTGGGCGCCCGGGCACCGCGGGGTCGACCTCAAGCTCGATCTCGGGTCTGAGGTGCTGGCGGCCGCGGACGGCGTGGTCGTCTTCGCGGGCACCGTGGTGGACCGGCCGGTGGTCTCGATCGAGCACGCGGACGGGATCCGCACGACGTACGAGCCGGTGCGCCCCTCCGTCCGGCCGGGCCAGCGGGTGGCGGCCGGGGAGCCCGTGGGCCGGCTCGACGGCCTGCACTGTCTCGTTCTTCCGCCGGGCGGGTGCCTGCACCTCGGCGCGCGCACCGGCCCCCAGACCTACGTCGACCCGTTGCGGCTGCTGGGGGCGGACGTCGTCATCCGGTTGCTGCCGGACGGCGAGGACGCCGCCGGGTGACCGCCGGGTGAGCCCGCGGTGGTTCAGGCGCGCGGGTGCGCCTGGGTGTAGGCGGCGCGCAGCCGCTCGGGGGTCACGTGGGTGTAGCGCTGCGTGGTCGCCAGCGAGCTGTGCCCCAGCACCTCCTGGACCGTGCGCAGGTCCGAGCCGCCGGCGAGCAGGTGCGTGGCTGTGCTGTGGCGCAGGCCGTGCGGGGCGAGGTCGTGCACGCCGGCCACCGCCGTGAGGCGGTGCAGCACGCCGCGCACCGTCCTCGGGTCCAGGCGCCCGCCGCGCGCGCCCAGGAAGAGGGCAGCGCCGCTGCCCGGGCCGACGAGGCGGGGCCGGCCGCGGTCCAGCCAGGCGGCGACGGCGCGGCCCGCGGGGACGCCGAACGGCACCACCCGCTCCTTGTCGCCCTTGCCGGTCACCCGCACGGTGCGCTCGCCGAGGTCCACGTCCGTGACGTCCGCACCGACGAGCTCGCTGACCCGCACGCCGGTGGCGTAGAGCAGCTCGAGGGCGGCCCAGTCCCGCAGGTGCAACGGGTCGTCGTCGCCCGCCAGCTCCTCGGCCGTGCGCAGCAGCCCCGCGGCGTCCTCCACGCCCAGGACCGCTGGCAGGTGCCGGTCCGGCCGCGGGCTGCGCAGCCGCGCCCCCACGTCGGAGCTGAGATGACCGGAACGGGCGGCCCACGTGCAGAAGGTCCGGACCGCGGCGACCCGTCGGGCGAGCGTGGCGCGGGACATGCCCCGCCGCTGCTGCCCGACGAGCCAGGACCGCAGCGCGGTCAGGTCTAGGTCGGCCAGGGCTGTCCCGCGCTCGTCGAGGTGCTCGAGGAGGGAGGTGACGTCACCGAGATAGGCCCGCACGGTGTGGGCGCTGAGGTTGCGCTGCAGGCTCAGGTGCCTGCCGAACCCCTCGAGCACCGTCCCCGTCGCGTCCACGGGCCCAAACGTACGCGTCCTCACCGCGGACGTGCCCACGCCGAGCCGGTGCGCCGCGCCCGTCCCTCGAGCTCGAGGTTGCCCAGGGCCGCGCGGACCTCCGCCGGTGGCAGCCCGGCGGCCCGCGCGACGTTCGCCACCGGGGCGGAGCCCCGCGCCGGGAGCGCGTCCAGCACCCGCCGCGCAACAGGGTCCAGCCCGTCGAGGAGCCCCGGCGGGGCCGGCCGGTCGGGGGTGGTGAGGTGCTCCCCCGCCGCGCCGGCGAGCTCGAGCACCTCGGCGACGTCAGTGACGCAGACGGCCCCCTGCTCCCGCATGAGCCGGTGGCACCCGGCCGAGGCCATGGACGTCACCGGCCCGGGCACCGCCCCGACCGGGCGCGAGAGGTCCGCGGCGCGGGCGGCCGTGCTCAGCGCGCCGGAGCGCCACGCCGCCTCGACCACCACGGTGGCCGCCCCCAGCGCGGCGATCAGCCGGTTGCGGGCCAGGAACCGGTTGCGGGACGGGACCGAGCCCGGTGGCACCTCGGAGACCACCGCTCCGGAGGCGGCGACCGCGTTGAGGAGCCTCGTGTTGCCGACCGGGTAGAGCCGGTCGACGCCGCCGGCGAGCACGGCCGTCGTCACCCCGTCGACCGTGAGGGCGCCGCGGTGGGCGGCGGCGTCGATGCCGTAGGCACCGCCAGAGACGACCGTCACGCCGGCCTCCGCCAGACCCGTCCCGAGCTCGGCGGCCATGGTCTGGCCGTAGGTGGTGGCCGCCCGGGCCCCGACGACGGCGACGGCGCGGGTGCCGGTGACCGCACCGCCCCGCACCCACAGGGCGTGCGGCCGCTCGACGCCGAGGTCGTCCAGGGCGGCGGGCCATCCGGGGTCGCCCGGCAGGAGGAGATGCCCGCCCAGCCGGTGGAGCGTGTCGAGCTCGCGCCGGATGTCGAGGTTCTCCAGCCGCGGGGCCCAGCCGGCGACGGCTCTCTCCCAGTCCTGCGCGCCGGCGCTCGCACGACCGCCGGCCACGGAGGTCAGCCAGCCGAGCGCCTCCACCGCGCCGAGGTTCTCGACCAGGGCGCCGGCCGCGGCGTCCGGCGGCTCGGCGATCCTGCTCCACGCGGCGGCGGCCAGCCTGGGGTCGGTCGCGTCGAAGGGCAGGTCAGGCATCCGTTCCTCCTCGGGTGCGCAGCGCCAGCGCGGCGCCGACGTCGGTGGTGGTGGGGCGCTCCCGGCCGGCCAGGTCGGCGAGGGTCCAGGCGAGCCGCAGCACGCGGTCCATGCCGCGCATGCTCAGGGCGCCCCGGTCCATCGCCCGTTCCAGGGCCAGGCGCACGTCGGCCGGCAGGCCGCCCTCGCTGCCCCGCAGCCACGAGCCGGGGACCTCGGCGTTGGTCCGCCACGGCGTCCCACGCAGCCGGGACGCCTGCCGGGCGCGGGCCTGCGCCACCCGCGCGGCCACCACCTCCGTCGGCTCGGGGTCGCCCGCCAACGACAGCGAGGCCCGCGTCACGGGGCCCACGTCCACCTGGATGTCGATCCGGTCCAGCAGCGGACCGGAGAGGCGGCCGAGGTAACGCCGGCGCTCGAGGGCGGAGCAGGTGCAGGACAGTCCCTTGCCCACGGCCTTGCCGCACGGGCACGGGTTCGCCGCCAGGACGAGCTGGAACCGGGCGGGGTAACGGGCGGAGCCCGCGGCGCGCTGGAGCACCAGCTCGCCCTGCTCGAGCGGCTGGCGCAGCGTCTGCAGGACGCGTGGGGAAAACTCCGGTGCCTCGTCCAGCAGCAGGACGCCGCGGTGCGCCCGGGTCGCGGCACCCGGCCGGGGGAAGCCGCTGCCCCCGCCGATCACGGCGGCCGGGGTCGCTGTGTGGTGCGGGTCCTCGAAGGGCGGGCGGCGGACCAGGCCCGCGGCGGGGTCCAGGGTGCCGGCGACAGAGTGCACAGCGGTGACCTCCACGGCGTCGGCCTCGGCGAGGTCCGGGAGCAGGCCGGGCAGGCGCGCCGCCAGCATCGTCTTGCCCGCGCCCGGCGCGCCGAGGAGGAACAGGTGGTGCCCGCCCGCCGCCGCGACCTCGAGCGCGAACCGGGCGTCGTCCTGCCCCCGGACGTCGGCCAGGTCCGCGGCCCGGGCGGCGTCCGCGGTCGTCGGGGCCGGCGCCGGCGCCGCGGGGACCGCGGTCACGCCGTCGGGCACTGCCGCGTCGCCGCCGTAGGCGAGGACGAGCTCGGCGAGGTGGCCCACCGCCCGCACCCGGGCGCCCGGCACGAGCGCGGCCTCCGCGGCGTTGGCGATCGGGACGACGAACTCCGACCGGCCCGCCGCGACGGCGGCGGCGACAGCCGGGAGCACCCCGCGCACCGGGTGCAGCCGCCCGTCGAGCCCGAGCTCGCCGAGGTGCACCGTGCGCTCGGCGGCCCCGCGGCCGGGCAGCCCGGCGGCGACGAGGACCGCGACCGCGAGGGCGAGGTCGAGCCCGGTGCCGGACTTGGGCAGCGAGGCGGGCGAGAGGTTGACGGTCGTCCGGCGGGCGGGCCACGTCACCCCCGAGCTGCTGACCGCCGACCGGACGCGCTCGCGTGCCTCGTTCACCGCCGTGTCCGGGAGACCGACCAGGGTGAACGCCGGCAGCCCGGCGCTCATGTGTGCCTCGACCTCCACCAGGTGTCCGGTCAGGCCGAGGAGGGAGACCGTCCAGGTCCGCCCGAGCCCCACTCAGCCCACCGCCCGCAGGTGCTCGACGAGCGGGAGGCCGGCGGGCCGCAGGAGGATCGCGACGACGTCGATGCGGATGCCGTCCGCCCGGGCGCCGTGGGTGCCGAGCCAGACGCCGGCGAGCCGGCGCAGCCGGGCGAGCTTGACCGGTGTGACCGCCTCGGCGGGGTGCCCGTAGCCCGTGCCGCGGCGCGTCTTGACCTCGACGAAGACGAGCTCGTCGGGCCCCCGGTCGTGCGCGACGATGTCGATCTCCCCGTGCGGGCACCGCCAGTTCCGCTCGAGGACCTCCATGCCGTGCTCGCCCAGGTACCGCGCGGCGACCCGCTCGCCGTACCTGCCCACCGCGTCCTTCGCCCGCATCGCGACCACCTCCACCCGCACCGTCCCGCGGGAGCGGGTGGTGGCGGGGCGGGCTGCCGCCCCGCTGTGGACGGCGCGGCGGCCGGCCGGGCTGTGGAGGGAGGGGCCGCTACGGCAGCTCGAGCTCCCGTTTGGCGAGCTCCTCGATGTTGACGTCCTTGAACGTCACCACGCGCACGGACTTCACGAACCGGGCCGAGCGGTAGACGTCCCAGACCCAGGCGTCGCTGAGGGTGAGCTCGAAGAAGACCTCGCCGCCGGCTGAGCGCACCTGCACGTCGACGTTGTTGGCGAGGTAGAAGCGCCGCTCCGTCTCCACGACGTAGCTGAAGAGGCCCACCACGTCCCGGTACTCGCGGTACAGGTCCAGCTCGAGCTCGGTCTCGTAGTTCTCCAGGTCCTCGGCACTCACGGCACCATCATGCCCCGCCCACGAGCACGCCCGCGCCAGCCGCCGCCGCGTCGTCCGCGGTCGTTCCCCAGCCGTCGCCGTCCTCGTCGGGGCGCGCGGCCCAGCCGTCGCCATCCTCGTCGGGGCGCGCGGCCCAGCCCTCGCCGTCGTCCTCGAGGCTCACGGCCCAGCCGCCGCCCGCCTCGTCCGGGCTCCAGCCGCCGGCGGCGTCGGGCGCCGCGGCGGCCAGGTCGGCGCCGCTCTGGGCGGCGTGCGCGGCCCCGACGCCCGGCAGCCGCCACGAGCGGCGGTGCAGCTCGCACGGCCCGTGCTCGCTCAGCGCGGTCACGTGCTCCGGTGAGCTGTAGCCCTTGTTGCCCGCCCAGTGGTACCGCGGGTGCTCCTCGTGCATCCCGACCATGATGGCGTCGCGGGCGACCTTGGCCAGCACGCTCGCGGCGGCGACGACGGCGCACCGGGCGTCGCCCTTGACCTGGGTGCGCACCGGCGGCGTGCGAAGCTCCTCCTCCGAGCCGGGCACGAGCACCGCCGGCGGCCGGGGGGCGAAGAGCTCGAGCTGCGCGGGCTCGGCCAGCCAGTCGTGGACGCCGTCGAGGATGACCATCCCCGGCACCACGCCGGCGCCGGCCAGCTCGGCGAGCGCCCGCCGTCCGGCGAGCCGGAGGGCCGCGATGATGCCGAGCTCGTCGATCTCCGCCGCCGAGGCGTGCCCCACGGCCGAGGCTGTGCACCAGGCCCGCACGGGCGCCACCAGGTCCTCGCGCGCCTGCGCGGTGAGGAGCTTGGAGTCGGCGAGCCCGGGGGGCATGCGGCGCGACGTGGCCGCGCTGACGACGGCGACCCCGACGCTCACCGGCCCGGCGAGCGCACCGCGGCCGACCTCGTCCATCCCGGCGACGAGCGCGCCGTCGCCGAGCTCGGCGAGGATCGCGTTCTCGAGGACACGGGTGGGCTTGGGCCGCCTGGTGCGGCGGGCGGCGGCGGTGGCGGTCACGGCGCGGGCTCCGGGACGTCGGTGAAGGTCTCCTCAGGATTGTCCAGCAACGTGATGCGGTCCGCAGGCCACAGCAGCACGAACGCGCGCCCCACGATGTTCTTCACGGGCACGGCGCCACCGCCGGGGTCCCCCAGGTGGGCACGCGAGTCGGCGGAGTTCGAGCGGTTGTCGCCCATCAGCCAGACGTGGTCCTCCGGCACCGTGACGGCGAACTCCTGCTCGCTGGGGACCGTGCCGTCCTTGAGGTAGGGCTCGTCGATCGGCTCGCCGTTGACCATGAGCCGGCCCTCGGCGTCGCAGCACTCCACCGTGTCCCCGCCGACCCCGATGATGCGCTTGATCAGGTGGTGGCCCGCGTCCTGCGGCAGGAGCCCGATCCAGGTCAGCAGCTCCGTGGCGGTGCGCTGCCACGCGGGCCGCGTGTCCGGCGGCAGCTCGCCAAGCCAGTCGTTCGGGTCCACGAAGACGACGATGTCGCCGCGGTCGAGCTCGAAGGGCCCGGGGGCCAGCTTGTTGACCATGACGCGGTCGCCGAGCTCGAGGGTGTCCTCCATCGAGCCGGACGGGATGTAGAAGGCCTGGGCGAGGAACGTCTTGATCAGCACCGAGAGCACGAGCGCGGAGACCAGGACGGTGAGCGTCTCGCGGAACCATCCGCCGCGGCGGGCCGTCGGCGCGTCCCCGATCGGCGCGGTCCGGCGCCCACGGCCCCGCGGGGTCGCCCGGGGCGGGTAGCTCGGCGGCATGGCCCCGGTCTCGCCCGGGGCGCCGTCGCCCCGGCGGGTGCCGCCGTCGGTGCTGTCGGTGGTCAAGCGATCCGCTCCCCTCTGGCCCTGCTCAGCCAGGACGCTGCCGGCCCAGAGGGACCTGGGTCGACCTTACAAGGCCGGGACGTGCAGGTGCCCGGCACACCGCGAGGTGTGCCGGGCACCGTGAAGGACGTCAGCGCGCGGTGGTCTCGCGCTTCTCCTTGATCTTCGCAGCCTTGCCGCGCAGGTTGCGCAGGTAGTACAGCTTCGCGCGGCGGACGTCACCGCGGGTGACGACCTCGACCGAGTCGATCGACGGGGAGTGCACGGGGAACGTGCGCTCGACGCCGACGCCGAAGCTGACCTTGCGGATCTTGAAGGTCTCGCGCACGCCCTGGCCGGAGCGGGCGATCACCACACCCTGGAAGACCTGGATGCGGGAGCGGTTACCCTCGACGACCTTGACGTTCACCTTGAGGGTGTCGCCGGCGCGGAAGGCGGGGATGTCGTCGCGCAGCGAGGCGCCGTCGACGATGTCCAGGGTCTGCATGGTGATCTCTTCCCGCTCGTGCCACAGGTCACGCGCGATGTCGGGCGGCGCTCGCCGCGTTTCGTCATCGGGTCGCCCCCGTCCGCGGGCCGTGGACCCCCTGTGGCAGGTCTGACGGCGCTGGTTCGGGACGCAGGGCCGTCCCAGTCTGCCACAGCGTCCGCGCGTGCGGCTAACCCGCGGGGGCGGGCGGCGGTGTGGTCTGCGGCACGTCCGCGAGCGTGACGGCCATGACCACGTCCTCCTCCAGGCTCTCCCCCACCCGGAACCGGCGGGTCCCCAGCGTGACGAACCCGTGGCGCGCGTAGCGGCGCTGCGCGCGCCGGTTGGCCCGGTTCGTGCCGAGCCACACCGTGGCGACCGGCTCGTCCTCGACCAGGTGTGCGGCGGCCTGCGTCGTCGTCGCGTCGAGCAGGGCCCCGGCCACGCCCGAGCCCTGGAACTCCGGCAGGACGTAGCACTTGCTGAGCTCGGCGGCCGGCCGGGCCACCACCAGGGCGGCGACGTCCTCGGCGTACGGGGACTCCTGAGCCGTCAGCGGCAGCACGAGCAGGGTGTACCCCACCGGCCCGGCCGGCCCCTCGGCCACCAGCACGCGGTACCGCTCCTCCTCGGCGAGGTAGGCGGCGAAGTGCTCGGGCCCGAGGTGGGCCGCCACGAAGGCGGCGACGTCCTCCTCGGCCATGTGCGGCGGGCACGCGAGCGGGAAGGTGGCGGCGGCGAGGTCGGCGAGGCCGGCCGCGTCTTCCGGCCGGCCGGGACGGACGACGACGCGCACCGGAGCGGCGCCGCCGGCCGGGACGAACCAGCCGTGCCGGGCCAGGACGGCGCGGTCCCGGCGGTCGAGGTCCGCGGGGTCCAGCGTCCCGACCATGTCCGGCCGGCGCTCCGCGGTGCGCTCCAGGGCGAGGTCGCGGCGCCAGCGGGCGATGTTGCCGTGGTGGCCCGAGAGCAGGATCTCGGGGACCTCCCGGCCGGCCCACGCGGGCGGCTTGGTGTAGACCGGGTACTCGAGCAGCCCGGCCGCGCCGTGGGACTCCTCGACGAGGGACTGGGGGTTGCCGACGACCCCGGGCAGCAGGCGCGCGACCGCCTCGACGACGACGAGCGCGGCGACCTCCCCGCCGTTGAGCACGTAGTCCCCGAGGGAGAACTCGCGCACCTCGACGCCGGCGTCGGCGTAGTGCTCGGCGACGCGGGCGTCGATGCCCTCGTAGCGCCCGCAGGCGAGGACGAGCTGGTCGACGGTGGCGAGGTCCTCGACGGTGCGCTGGGTGAGGCGCTCCCCCGAGGGGGTCGGGACGAGCAGGACCTGCCGGCCGGCGGGGTCGCCGCCGCCGGTGCGGCCCAGGACGTCGTCCAGCGCCCGCCCCCACACGTCGGGGCGCATGACCATGCCGGCGCCGCCGCCGAAGGGCGTGTCGTCGACCGTGCGGTGCCGGTCGGTGGTCCAGTCGCGCAGGTCGTGCACACGAAGGTCGAGGAGCCCGTCGCGGCGGGCCTTGCCCACGAGGGAGAGGTCCAGGGCGTCGAGGTAGCCGGGGAAGATCGTGACGACGTCGATGCGCATGTCAGGCCCGGGTGCCCGCACCCTCGTCGGTGCCGGCCTCCTCGTCCTCGCCCTCGTCCTCCCACTCGGCCGGGTCGCCGGCGAAGATCCCGCGGGGCGGGTCGAGCGTGACCGTGCCGGCGCCGGGGTCGACGTCGGGCACGAGCTCGGCCACGAACGGCACGCGGGCCTCGCCGCCGTCCGGCTCGGTGACGACGAGGACGTCCTGCGCGGGCAGGTGCTCGAGCGCGGCCACGGTGCCGAGCTCGCGGCCGTCGACGTGCACGGCCCGCAGGCCGACCAGCTCGTGGGGGTACCAGCCCTCGTCGTCGTCGCCCTCGTCCTCGTCGGACTCGACGACCAGGCGGACGCCGCGCAGCGCCTCGGCCGCGGTGCGGTCCCGGGCCTCGTCGAAGATGACGAAGGTGGCGCCGTCGGGGGCGGTGCGGGCGCGGGTGACGGTCAGCGGCCCGGCGTCGGCGGGCTCGGTCTCCAGGACGTTCCCGACGGCGAGGCGCCGTTCCGGGTCGTCCGTGCGCAGGTCGAGGCGCACCTCGCCACGCAGCCCGTGCGGGGCGCCGATGACGGCGACGGTCAGCAGCACGGTGTGCTCCTCAGGTTCGGTCGGGCGGTGGATGCGCGCAGACCCGGCCCGCCGGGGCGGACCGGGTCTGCGCGTGGCTGCTCAGCGGCGGTCGGTGTCCACCACGTCGACCCGCACGGGGCCGGACGTGGAGAGCGCACCGATGACGGTGCGCAGGGCCCGGGCGGTGCGCCCGGACCGGCCGATCACGCGGCCGAGGTCCTCGGGGTGGACACGAACCTCGAGCAGCTCCCCGCGGCGCAGGGAACGGGACGTCACCTGCACGTCGTCCGGGTGGTCGACGATGCCACGCACGAGGTGCTCGAGAGCGTCGGCCAGCACGGGATCAGGCGTCCTCGGCGGGGGCGGACTCCTCCGCCGCCTCCTCGGACTGCGCCTCGGACGCGCCGGCGTCCTTCTGAGCCTTGGCCTCGGCGGCCTTCGCCTTGCGCTTCTCGGCCTCGTCCTCGGCGGCCTTGACGGCGGCGGCGCGCGCCTCCGCGGCCGACTCGGAGGAGTCCTTGGTGCGCAGGGTGCCCTCGGCGCCCGGCAGGCCCTTGAACTTCTGCCAGTCACCGGTGACCTTGAGGAGCGCGGCGACCTGCTCGGTGGGCTGCGCGCCCACGGAGAGCCAGTACTGCGCGCGCTCGGAGTCGATGTCGATGAGCGAGGGCTCCTCGGTCGGGTGGTACTTCCCGATCTCCTCGATCGCCCGGCCGTCACGGCGGGTCCGCGAGTCCATGACGACGACGCGGTAGTACGGCGCGTGGATCTTGCCCAGACGCTTGAGACGGATCTTGACTGCCACTAGGTGGTCACTCCTGGTTTCGTAAGGGTGGACCGCGCGGGCTGCCGGTGGGATTCGGCGGTCCGTCTGGTCGCAGGACACAACCTCACCCGGTGAGAGGGGCCGGACGGGCTGAGTACAGCGGGTCATTCTGCCAGAACTTGGGGACCCGCCCAACCCCGCGGCGTCCGCGCACCGACGTGCCCTTCACCACTTCCCCAGGGCCGGCGGTCCCAGGCGCACCCGGGCCGGGGCGGACATCAGGACCAGCGGAAGATCCTGGCCGCCACCGGGTACAGGACCACGACCCAGGCCACCATCACGACGAGCTCGAACGCGGGGACCCCGGTGCCGAACCACGCCTCGTTCATCGCCTGACCGGCCGCGCCGAGCGGGGTGAACCGGCCGACGGTGGCCACGGCGTCGGGCATGGCCGGGCCGGGGGTCCACATGCCCGCGAAGAAGAGCAGCGGGAAGTAGGCGAGCATGCCGAGCCCGCCGGCGGTGGACCCCTTCGGCGCCACGGCCGCGATCACGAGGCCAATGCCGAACGTCGACGCGGCGCCGAGGAGGACGGCGACCACGAGCAGGCCCACCTGCCGCGGCACGACGATTCCGAAGGCCAGGGCGGCCGTGGCGACACCGAGGGCGGCCGCGACGGCGAAGGCGGCGACGTTGACCACGACCTGGGCGAGCAGCACGCCCTGCGGCCGCATCGGGGTGGTCGACAGCCTCCGCAGGACCCCCCGCTCGCGGTAGCCGGCGATGAACGTCGGCATGGTGCTCAGCGCCGGCGCGGCGATCGCCGTCGCCAGCACGACCGGGAGAAAGGTGGCGACGGGCGTCAGGCCGTCCCAGGGCGGACCGGCGTCGGTGATGGGGTCACGCATGCCGGGCAGGGCGAACCCGATGCCCAGGACGAGCGTGGCGGGCAGGGCCAGAGAGAAGAAGACCGTGCCTGGATCGCGGAGGAACAGCCTCGCCTCCGAGCGCACGAGAGCCGGCAGGCCCCGCATGCCGGTGCGGCCGCCCCCGAGGTGGAGGTGGGCGGTCAGGGGAAGGGTGGTCATGCCGCCGCCTCCTCGAGATTGGAGCCGGTGACGTCGACGAAGACGTCCTCCAGCGAGCGGGTGAGCGTGCTGAGCTCGGCGGGGACCACGCCGCGCTCGTCGAGGGCCGCGACCACGGCGGGCAGGACCCGGCGGTCGCCCCGGATCCGGAGGGCGCCGTCGTCACCGACGACGGCGGACACCTCGGGCAGAGACCTCAGCAGGTCCTCCAGCCCGGCCGGGGCACCGACCGGCAGCCGCAGCCGCAGGGAGGGCTCGGCGTCGGCGGCGGTCAGCTCCGCCGTCGTTCCCTCGGCCACCACACGCCCTGAGTCGATGACGACGACGCGGTCGCACAGGTGCTCGGCCTCGTCCATGAAGTGGGTGACGAGGAGGACGGTGACGCCGGAGTCGCGCACGCGCTCGACCAGCGCCCAGGTCTCGCGGCGCCCGCGAGGGTCCAGGCCGGTGGTCAGCTCGTCGAGGACGACCACCTGCGGGCGGCCGACCAGCGCCAGGGCGATCGACAGCCGCTGCTGCTGCCCGCCGGAGAGGTCGTCGAACGCGGTGCGCCGCTTGTCCTCGAGCCCGAGCAGGGTGATGAGCTCGTCGACGTCGGCCGGGTCCGGGTAGAACGACGCGTACAGGCGCAGCGCCTCCTCCACGCGGATCCTCGCCGGCAGCCGGGACTCCTGGAGCTGGATGCCGACCAGCTGGCGGACCGCGGCGGGGTCGCGCTGCGGGTCGTGGCCGAGGATCTCGACCCGGCCGGCGTCGGGGGGTGTCAGGCCCGCGACGATCTCGACCGTCGTCGTCTTCCCGGCACCGTTGGGACCGAGGACGCCGACAATCTCCCCGCGACCGACGGTCAGGCTCACGTCCTGGACGGCGACGGTCGCGCCGAAGGTCTTGCGGAGGTGCTGCACGGTGATGACGGGTTCCATGGTCAGCTCCGAGGGTGTGCGAGAGGTGCGTGACGGGTGAGCCGGCCGAACACCCAGGCGGCGAGCGCGAGGACGGCCAGCGTGGCGAACGTGTAGAGCGGGAGGGAGAGCCCGAGGGCGTCGGCCGCCCGGGCGGCCAGGTCGTCCTGGCCGACGACCGCCGGCAGCACCGTCAGAGGGAGAAGGAGGGTGCCCCGCAGACCGCCGAGGCGGTAGTAGGTGATGCCCACCAGCAGGCCGGCGACCGCGCTCCCCGCGGTGCGGACCGCGTAGACGAACGCGGACGTGGGCAGCCCGAGGCCCCACGGGGCGACCACGTCGTCGCCGCCCGGGCCGGTGGTGGCGACGTGCACGTGCGGCCACCCGACGCCGTCGTAGATGGCGCCCTCGACAGCGAGCCCGACCGCGATGACGAGGCCGTAAACGAGCCCGGTCGCGGTCGCGGCGAGCAGCGCGGCGCGGACGAAGGAGCGGCGGGTCATGCCGTTGCCGACGTGGCCCGTCAGCTGGGCGGCCACGACCGTGATCATGAGGGCGAACGGGAACCAGAGTGCCCCGTGTGCGGCGAACTGGAGGATCGAGACCTCGACCTGCGCCACCTGGCTCACGACCACCGTGGCGGCCAACGCCAGGACGACGACGATCGCCCAGAACCACAGGCCCAGGTACGCCTGCGTGCGCACCATCCAGAAGGCGGCGCGCCACCACTGCGGGCGCCGGTGGGAGACGCGCCGGCCGTACCGCTGGCTCCCCGCGGTCAGTCCCGTGAGGTCCGTGACGGGCGCGGCGTCGTGCGTGCGGCTCACGAGTTCCTCCCGGTGAGGTGGACGAAGAGGTCCTGCAGGTCGACCGGGCCGACCTCGACGCCGGAGCGCTCGAGGGCCGCGGCGCGGGCGGCGTCGACGCCGTCCAGGACCGTGGTCTGCTTGGTGGGGCCGAGGTGCCGCTCGGAGAGCACTGTCAGGCCGGCCGCGGCGGCGTCGACGTCGGCGGGGCGGCCGGTCAGGGTGGCCCCGCGGGCGCGCAGCTCGTCGGCGCTGCCGGTCAGCAGCGCCCTACCCTCGTGCAGCACGACGACGTGCTCGAGCAGGCGCTCGACCTCCTGGATGAGGTGGCTGGACAGGACGATCGTGCGAGGGTGCTCCGCGTAGTCATCGAGCAGCAGCTCGTAGAACCGGTAGCGCGACGGCGCGTCCATCCCGAGGTAGACCTCGTCGAGCATCGTCAGCGGCGCCCGCGAGGCGATCCCGACGACGACGCCGAGGGCCGAGCGCGCGCCGCGGGAGAGCTGGCGCGGTCTCGCCCGCGGGTCCAGCCGGAAGGCGTCGAGGAGGCGGCCGGCGAGATCGTCGTCCCAGGTCGGGCGCGCCGTGGCGACGTAGGCGAGGTTGGTGACGATCCGCTCGTCGGGCAGGAGGTCCCCGGCCTCCCGCACGAGGCAGATGCGCTCCATGAGAGCCTCGTTCTCGAACGGGTCCTCCCCGTCGACGAGGATCCGGCCCGAGGTCGGGCGGCGCATCGACGCGACGGCCGAGAGCAGCGTGGACTTGCCGGAGCCGTTGCGCCCGAGCAGACCCGTGACGGAGTCGGCCGGGAGCGTGAAGGTGGCGTGGTCGACCGCGCGGACCTCGCCGTGGTGGACGCTGAGGTCCTCGACCTCCACGGTCAGGCCGGTCACGACCGCTCCCCCTTCGTGATGTAGGCGACAAGCTCGTCGGAGCTGATGCCCAGTGCCCGGGCCTCGGCGACGACGGCATCGACCCGGTCGGTGAAGAACGCGCCCCGGCGCCGCTCCCGCAGGCGCTCCCGGGCGCCGTCCGCGACGAACATCCCCACTCCTCGCTGCTTGTAGATGACGCCCTCGTCGACCAGCTGGGCGAAGGCCTTGGCGGCCGTCGCCGGGTTGATGCGGTAGGTGGTGGCGTACTGGGTGGTGGACATGACCTGGTCACCGGCCGACAGGGTGCCGTCGAGCACCTGGCGGCGCAGCTGCTCGGCGATCTGCACGTAGATCGGTTCGGGCCCGTCGAACATCCGTCACCCCGGTTCTGTGGTTCATTACTCGACTAATGAACCACAGAACCGTTAGAACGACAAGTGCCTGCGCCAGCCGACCGACGCTGCTCGACCGCCCTCGTCCGACCCGGCGCCAGTGACCCGTCGGCGTTCTCAGCCGAGGCCGCACCGGCGGGCCCGGTCCGCCGGCGGCCCGTCGGCGTCCTCAGCCGAGTCCCTCAGACTGCTGAACTGGTCGTCCCTCACGACCACATCGGCAGTCTCAGATGGGCCGGCGAGGCAGGACGTGCGCCGCAGTGGGCCTCCCACCGCACCGGCGGGCATGGTCCGCCACCCGCACCGGCGGGCCCGGTCCGCCAGCGGCCCGTCGGCGTCCTCAGCCGAGGGCCGGTCCCTCAGACTGCTGAACTGGTCGTCGCCGACGACCACATCGGCAGGCTCACCGCTGCGGCCGGTCGTCGCTTCGCGTCGGTCAGCGGTCGGCCGCCGGAATCAGTAACGCCGGCCGCGCAGGACGACGGCGGACGGCCGGGCAAGCACGTCGACGTCCGCCCGGGGATCGGCGTCGTACAGGACGACGTCGGCGCTCGCCCCCTCCTTGATCCCCGGCACGCCGAGGATCTGTCGGCCGCGCCAGCTCGCGGCGGCGACGACGTCGGCCGCGGGCACCCCCGCCCGGGCGACCTCGGCGAGCTCGGCCGGCAGCGAGCCGTGCGCGATCGTGCCGCCGGCGTCCGAGCCCATGAGCAGCGGCACGCCCGCGGCATGGAGGTCGCGCACGTGCTCGTACCGGCGTGCGTGCATGCGCCGCATGCGCGCGGCGTAGACCGGGTACTTGCCTCCGGCCTGGTCGGCGATATCGGTGAACCTGCCCACCTGCAGGAGCGTCGGCGTCACGGGGATGCGGCGCCTGGCGGCCTCGGCGATGTGGTCCGCGTCCATGCCGGTGCCGTGCTCGATGCCGTCGATCCCGGCGTCGAGCAGCGGGTCGATCGCCTCGTGGGAGAACGTGTGCGCGGTGACCCGGGCCCCGTTCTCGTGCGCGGCGGCGATCGCGTCCTTCAGCACGTCGGACGGCCAGAGGGGTGTGAGGTCCGCGTCGGCGCCGAGCGACCGGTCGATCCAGTCGGCGACGATCTTGACCCATCCGTCCCCGAATCTCGCCTGCTCGGCGACCGCCTCGGGGAGATGGGCGACGTCGTCGAGCTCGAGGCCGTAATGGCGGAGGTACCGCTTGGGGCGGGCGAGGTGGTGGCCGGCCCTGATGAGCCGCGGCAGGTCCTCCCGGTCCTGGACCCAGCGGTTGTCCATGGGCGAGCCGGCGTCGCGGACGAGCAGGGTGCCGGCGTCGCGGTCGGTCTTGCCCTGCAGCACCGCGTCCTCCACGCTGACCACGCCGTCGGCGCCCAGCCCGATGTGGCAGTGGACGTCGACCAGCCCGGGAAGGACCCAGCCGCGGAGCTCGCGAGCGCCGTCCGCACCGTCGGGCCTGCGCATGGTGAGACGCCCGTCAAGGACCCACGCCTCCCGCAGCTCGGTGTCGTCGTCGACGACGATCGTTCCGGTCAGGTGCAGGACCTCGCTCATGGGCGACAGGTTCTCACGCCCTCAGGAACCGGCCCGCCGCAGCATGGCCCTGATCTGCTCCAGTACAGACCCGGGCTCGTGGACCAGCTGCCTCCAAGTGAAGCGGAGGACGGTGTACCCCGCGACGGTCAACGCGTTCAGCCGAGCACGGTCAGCCTCGAAGTCCTGATGCGCACGCCGACCGTCGACCTCGACGATCAGTCGCTCCTTCCGGAACAGCACGTCGGCCCGGCCGACGATCCGGCCGCCGACGAGGATCGGCTGGTCCGCCTCCCAGCCGTGCAGGCTTGCGCTCTCCAGCAGGCGGTGCAGGCGGCGTTCTCCCTAACTGAGGCCACCGCCCGCTGTCAGGGTGAGCAGTCGCCGAAGCTGAGTGACACCAGGCTGCCCGGCCCGTTCGTCGACAGCGGCGGACAGGTCGTCCAGCGTCAGGATGTCGCGGGTGCGGACCCAGGCCATCAGTCGCTCCGCCTCGCCGAACGAGAAGTGCGCGAGGCAGTCGATCGCCGTTCGTCGAGGCGACGTGACGCGGAACGAGAGCATTCGACGGACATGACCCCCGGGCACGTCGAAGAAGTGCGGCGTGAGGCCGAGGGTGGGCCGCCGCCCGCCCGTCACGATCACGTGCGTCGCGCCGTCGTCGCCGACTGGCATGCCGTGCAGGAGTGCGGCCGTCCGCAGACACACCACGCTGCTCGGCCAGCAGAGCGAGGCACCGACAGCACGACGGCGGACGTCGTCCAGAGCCGGCGCCTCCATGTCGACGAACGCGGTGCCCACCACGTGGCTCCAGGCGCCTGTCACCCGTCGGTGACGGACAGCGCCTCGGCTGAACCCCGCCTCCAGCGCCATCCTGAGCGTGAAGACCCCGAGCACCGCGCGGCGCCGCAGCAACTCGGCCGCGCGGCGGCGGCTTGCCCGGTCCATGCCGTCACCGTGGATGAACGGACACGGCAGTGGTTTCTCGATCCCCAGGCTCCGGGCAGAGGGGCCACCGGTCCACAGGCGGGACGGTGAGCATGCCGATGCTGACCCACCGGACCGCCGATCTGGTCGCTCGCAACGACCGGATCAGCAGTTCGAGCAGGTGTCGTCAGGCCAGACCGGCCTCGAGACCCGGGAGTGGGCCGAAAGCCGCTGGACCGGAAAGCCAGCCGGACGGAACGCCAGCTCGACCGGAAAGCCAGCCGGACGGAACACCAGCTCGACCGGAAGGCCAGCTCGACCGGAAGGCCCGCCGGACCGAACCACCCAGCTCAGATTGCTGATGCGGCTGCAGGCAGCGACCAGATCAGCAGTCCGGGACGAACGCCTGGGCGCTGACGGCCGCCCGGGAGAGTTCAGGGCCGAACGCGTCCATGCGGATCAGCGGAGGTACTTCTGGAGCTCCTCGAGGTCGGGCATCTCCTGGGTCGGGGCAGGCTGGCGGCCCAGCCCGAAGGCCGAGCCCGACGGCGCCGCGGGCTGCTGAGCCGCACGCTGCGCGGCCTCCAGCTCCTGCTGGCGGCGCTTCGCGGGGTTGCCGGACTTGCCCTTCTTGCCCTTCTTCGGCGGCGGTGCCATGCGGCCCTTGGACTTCTTGCCGCCGCCGGGCATCATGCCCATCCCGGGCATGCCCTTGCCGCCGTTGCGGGCCATCTGCCGCATCATGGTCTTGGCCTGGTCGAAGCGCTCCATGAGCGAGTTGACCTCGGCGACCGTGGTGCCCGAGCCGCGCGCGATGCGCAGACGGCGCGAGCCGTTGAGGATCTTGGGGTTGGCGCGCTCGGCCGGGGTCATCGAGTGCACGATCGCCTCGACGCGGTCGACCTCGCGCTCGTCGAAGTTCTCCAGCTGCTCGCGCATCTGGCCCATGCCCGGCAGCATGCCGAGCATCTTCTTCATCGAGCCCATCTTCTTCAGCTGGGCGAGCTGGCCGAGGAAGTCCTGGAGCGTGAAGTCGCCGTCGCCGGCGAGCTTGGCTGCCATCTCCTCGGCCTGGGCGGCGTCGAACGTCCGCTCGGCCTGCTCGATGAGCGTGAGGATGTCGCCCATGTCGAGGATGCGCGACGCCATCCGGTCGGCGTGGAACCGCTCGAAGTCCTCGAGCTTCTCGCCGGTGGAGGCGAAGAGGACGGGCTTGCCGGTCACCCCGCGCACGGACAGCGCCGCGCCGCCGCGGGCGTCGCCGTCGAGCTTGGACAGGACGACGCCGGTGAAGCCGACGCCCTCGGCGAACGCGTTCGCGGTGGTGACCGCGTCCTGGCCGATCATCGCGTCGAGGACGAAGAGGATCTCGTCGGGGTCGGTCGCGTCGCGGATGTCGATCGCCTGCTGCATCATCTCGGCGTCCACACCGAGGCGGCCGGCGGTGTCGACCACGACGACGGAGTACTGCCGGTCCCGCGCGTGCTGGAGGCCGGAGCGCGCCACCGCGACCGGGTCGCCGACGCCGTTGCCCGGCTCCGGGGCCCACACGGGCACGCCGGCCCGCTCGCCGACCACCTGCAGCTGCGTGACGGCGTTGGGGCGCTGGAGGTCGGAGGCGACGAGCAGCGGCGTGTGGCCCTGCTCCCTCAGCCACCGGCCCAGCT
Source organism: Georgenia daeguensis (assembly GCF_039537705.1). NCBI lineage: Bacteria > Bacillati > Actinomycetota > Actinomycetes > Allobogoriellales > Allobogoriellaceae > Georgenia > Georgenia daeguensis. The sequence continues at coordinate 117,715 of NZ_BAABBA010000004.1, read as the reverse complement.
TCCCGGCGAGGGTGGTCTTTCCGGCGCCCTGGAGGCCGGCGAGCATGATCACCGTCGGCGGGTGCTTGGCGAAACGCAGGTCGCGGGCCTCGCCGCCGAGGATCTCGATCAGCTCGGCGTTGACGATCTTGATGACCTGCTGGGCCGGGTTGAGCGCGGCGGAGACCTCCGCCGACTTCGCCCGCTCGCGCACGGCGGCGGTGAACGAGCGCACCACGGGCAGCGCGACGTCCGCTTCGAGGAGGGCGCGCCGGATCTCCGAGACGGTGGCGTCGATGTCGGCCTCGGACAGACGGCCCTTCCCGCGCAGCTGCTTGAAGGAGGCGGTAAGCCGGTCGGACAGGTTGGCGAACAAGTCGTACCTCGTGGTTTCGGGCGGACGTGGCTGACGATCAGGGTAACGCCCGCAGCGCCGCCGCCACGCGGTCCGTGAGCGTGGTCACCAGCTGCGCCCGCCACGCGGTCCACGCCTGGGGGCCGGCGGCGCGCGCGTCGGCCTCCGTGAGCCGGCGCAGCAGGAGGAGCAGGTCGGGCCGCCGCGCGACCGCGTCCGCCACCTCGGCGAGCACCGCCGGGTCCGCCACATCGCGCGTGGTGGCCACCGCCGGCAGCAGCAGGTGCTCGCGGACGAGGAGGACGACGTCGTCCCGCTCCCCCGCCGAGACGCCGAGCCGGTCGAGGATGCCCGGCACGACGGCGGCCCCGCGCGCGGCGTGGTCGTGCGCACCGGGGGTCTTGCCGATGTCGTGCAGGAGGGCGGCGAGCAGCAGCACGTGCTCGCCGGCGACGGACACGCCGCCCGGCAGCGTCACGTCGGCCGGCAGCGTCACGCCGCCCGGCAGCGTCACGTCGGCCGTGGCGGGGACGCCGGCCACGGTCTCGACGAGGTGGCGGTCGACGGTGAACCGGTGCAGGGCGTTGCGCTGGGGCCGGTTGCGCACCGCCGCCCACTCGGGGAACCACACGGTCACGACCCCGGCGAGGTCGAGCGCCTCCCACACCGGGACCTGGGCGGGGCCGGCGGCGAGAAGCTCCAGGAGCAGCCCGAGCGCCCCGCGCGGCCAGGGCTCGGGTAGCGGGGCCGTGCGGCCGAGGGAGTCCAGCATCGCGGGCGAGAGCGGCAGGCCGGTGCGCGCCGCCGCGGCCGCGGCACGCAGGGCGAGCTGAGGGTCGGCGGCGGGGTCGGCGCCGGCCGCGAGGACGATCTCGCCCTCGTGCTCCACCAGGCCCTCGGCGACGGCGGGCAGGCGCGGCGGGGCGGCCCGTCCTCGCACGAGCAGCGGTCGCAGCAGCCTCGGCCGGCGCGCCTCGTTGTTCTGGCGGGCCCGGCGCACGGTGGTGTCCAGCGCGGCCGTGATGACGCGCGCCGCGCCGGCGACGGAGGCGAGCAGGTCGTCGGCGGCGTCGCCGTCGCCACCGGCGAACCCGCACCGGCGGGCGACCTCGTCCTGCTCGGGGAGCACCAGCCGGTTCGTCGCCCGGCCGGTGCTCAGGGCGAGCGCGTCCCGGACGTCGAGGAGGTGGGCGTGCGCCCGTCCGACGTCGAGCCGCCCGCGCGGGCGCTCGGCGAGCCAGCTCGCGACCAGGGCGTCGACGACGACGGCGTCCCGCAGCCCGCCGCGCGCCTCCTTCAGGTCGGGCTCGAGGAGGTAGGCGACCTCCCCGAACCGCTCCGCGCGCCGGACCACCGAGTCGAGCAGGTCTGGCAGGCGGCGCCGCGCGCCGGAGCGCCAGTCGGCGAGGACGGCCTCCTGGGCGCGCTCCCCCACGGCGGGGTCGCCGGCGACGGTGCGCAGGTGCAGCAGGCCGACGGCGGCGGGCAGGTCGGCCGACGCGACCCGCCGGCACTCGTCGAGCGTGCGGACCGCGTGGTCGAGGTCGAGCCGGGCGTCCCAGAGCGGGTACCACAGCGCGTCGGCGAGCCGCGCGAGGTCGGCGGCCGGGAGCCGGCCGTCGTGGACCAGGACGAGGTCGAGGTCCGCGGCCGGTCCGCCGTCGCGCCGGCCGAGGCTGCCGACGGCGGCCAGGGCGACGCCGTGGCCGAGGTCCAGGCCGGTGGTCGCCGCGGCGTGGCGCCAGAGCTCGGCGAGGGCCGCGTCCGTCAGGTCGGCCAGCCGCCGTCGGTAGGCCGCCCCGGCGCCGGGAGCACCAGGAGCCGGGGCGCCGGGAGCGCCAGGAGCCGGGGCGGGGACCGCGAGGCGGGCCCGGCGCAGCTCCCCCAGCAGGGGAAGCTGCGCCGGGCCCGGCCGCCGGTCCGCGGCGATCGCCACCGGCGCTACAGGGCGTCGGCGCCGCGCTCGCCGGTGCGGACGCGGACGACGTCCTCGACCGGCACGGTCCAGACCTTGCCGTCGCCGATCCGCCCGGACTGGGCCGCCCCGACGACGGCGTCGACCACCGCCGGCGCGTCGTAGTCGTCGACGACGACCTCCACCCGCACCTTCGGCACCAGCTCGATCGTGTACTCGGCGCCCCGGTAGACCTCCGTGTGTCCGTGCTGCCGGCCGTAGCCGTTCGCCTCGGACACGGTCATGCCGTGGACCCCGGCCGCCTCGAGCGCCTTCTTGACGTCGTCGAGCCGGTGCGGCTGGACGATCGCTGTCACGAGCTTCATGCGTGTGCCTCCGTCGTGGACCGCCGCACCGGTGCGGGTGCACCTGCGCTGGTGTCCGTGCTGAACCGTCCCACCCCGAGGGCCTCGTAGGCGGACTCACCGTGCTCGGCCTGGTCGATGCCGTTCACCTCCACATCTTCGCTCACGCGCCAGCCCATGACAGCCTTCAGCGCGAGTCCGATGACGGCGGTGATCACGCCGGAAAAGATCATGGCGACGACGGCGATGATCACCTGCACGGCCAGCTGGCTCGCGCCGCCGCCGTAGAACAGGCCCGTCTCGGTGGCCAGGAAGCCGATGCCCACGGTGCCGACGAGGCCGCCGACGAGGTGGACGCCGACCACGTCGAGCGAGTCGTCGTAGCCGAGCCGGTACTTCAGCCCGACGGCGAGGGCGCACAGGGCGCCGGCGATCGCGCCGAGCAGGATCGAGCCGACCGGGCTCAGCGCGCCGGCGGCCGGGGTGATGGCCACCAGGCCGGCGACGACGCCCGAGGCCGCCCCCAGCGAGGTCGCGTGCCCGTCGCGGAGCTTCTCCGTGGCGAGCCAGCCCAGGACGGCCGCGGCCGTGGCGGTGGTGGTGTTGACCCACGCCAGCCCGGCGACGCCGTCGGCCGTGAAGGCCGAGCCGGCGTTGAAGCCGAACCAGCCGAACCACAGCAGGGCGGCACCCAGCATGGTCAGCGGGAGGCTGTGGGGCTTCATCGGCACGGCGCCGAAGCCCTTGCGCCTGCCGATGATCAGGGCCAGCACCAGGCCCGCGACACCGGCGTTGATGTGCACCACGGTGCCGCCCGCGAAGTCGATCGGCGTCGCGATCGACGCGAAGGGGCCGTCACCGCTGAGCAGGCCGCCGCCCCAGACCATGTGCGCCATGGGGAAGTAGGACAGCGTGACCCACAGGGCGACGAAGACCATCCAGGTCGAGAAGCGGGTGCGGTCGGCGATGGCGCCGGAGATCAGCGCCGTGGTGATGATGGCGAAGGTCGACTGGAAGGCGACCCCCACGATGCCCGGGACGCCGTAGTCGTCGATCAGGAAGGCGCCCGCACCGTCGTAGATCGCGCCCGAGAGCCCGAACTGGTCGAACGGGTTGCCGAAGATCCCGCCGACCGAGCTGCCGTAGGACATCGACCAGCCCCACAGGACGTAGACGACGGCGATGACGGCCATGGCCCCGAAGGACATCATCATCATGTTCAGCACGGACTTCGACCGGGTCATGCCGCCGTAGAACAGCGCCAGCCCGGGGGTCATCAGGAGCACGAGGGACGCTGAGATCAGCATCCAGGCGGTCGCTCCGGTATCCAGCTCCATGGTTCCTCCCTCGCCAGCTCGATCGGCTGGCCGGGTACCACGGTCCTGCGCGCACGTTACGAGGGACGTTCCCGGATGTTTCCGTCACGTGACAAGACGGCCGCGTGCGTGACATTTAGGTTGCGGGCGCCCCGGCGTCCTCTCAGGCTCACGAGATGTCGTCTTCCCGGCGAGATGTCACGACCTGCGTCGCCGGGGAGATGACATCTGACCAAGGAGATGACATCTCCCCGGCGACGAGGGAGGTCAGGACAGCAGCGCGTCCACGAACTCCTCGGCGACGAAGGGGGCCAGGTCGTCCGGCCCCTCGCCGAGCCCGACGAACTTCACGGGCACCCCGAGCTCGCGCTGGACCGCGACGACGATCCCGCCCTTGGCGGTGCCGTCCAGCTTGGTCAGGACGATGCCGGTGACGTCGACGACCTCGGCGAAGACCTGGGCCTGGCGCATGCCGTTCTGACCGGTGGTGGCGTCGAGGACGAGGAGCACCTCGCGCACCGGAGCCTGCCGGGACATCACGCGCTTGATCTTGCCGAGCTCGTCCATCAGGCCGGCCTTGTTCTGCAGGCGGCCGGCGGTGTCCACCATGACGACGTCTGCACCGATCTCGCGGCCGTGCCTGACGGCGTCGAAGGCGACGGCGGCGGGGTCGGCGCCCTCACGGTCGGACCGGACCACCTCGACGCCGACACGGGCGCCCCAGGTGCTGAGCTGGTCCGCCGCGGCGGCGCGGAAGGTGTCGGCCGCACCGAGGACGACGTCGTGGTCCTCGGCGACGAGGACGCGCGCGAGCTTGCCGACCGTGGTGGTCTTCCCGGTGCCGTTCACCCCGACGACCAGGATGGTGGCGGGGTGCAGCTCGCCGTCGTCGCCGACGACCGGCCCCAGGTGCAGCGAGCGGTCCATGTCCGGGTCGACCAGCTTGACGAGCTCCTCGCGGAGCACGCCGCGGACGGTCTCCGCGTCGGTGGTGCCGAGCACCTTGGTGCGGGTGCGGAGGGTGTCCATCAGCTCCGTCGTCGGACCGATGCCGACGTCGGCGAGGAGCAAGGTCTCCTCGATCTCCTCCCAGTCGCTCTCGGTGAGATCGCCCCGGGAGAGGATGGACAGCAGGGTCTGGCCCATCCGACCCGACCCGGCGAGGCGCGCGCGCAGCCGCTGCATGCGGGTGCCGACGGGCTCGGGCCGCTCCAGGGTGGGCGCGGGCGGCGCCGTCTCGGTCTCGGCCGGGGGCGGGGCGGTGGCCGTGGCGGTCGCGCCCGCGGCCGGGGGCTGGTCGACGTCGTAGGGGCTGACGTCGGTCGGCGGCAGGGGGGCTGAGGGGCCGCGGCGACGGCGGCCGCTGGTCAGCGCCGTGGCGCCGATCACCAGGGCGATGACGACGACGGCGGCGACGGCGATGAGGATCCAGGTCAGGTCGGTCACGGACCCAGTCTGGCCCACGCGGCCGCGCCGCTGCGACCGGCCGGGGTCAGCGGCGGGTCAGGTTCCTCGCGCGGCCCCGTACCTCGCCCAGGCGGGCGACGAGCTCCTCGGGGCGCGCGTACGCCGGGACGTCCTCCGGCGCGCCGAGGCTGAAGATGTCCTCCACGGGCGTGTCACGCACCTCCGACCGGCGCACCTTGAGGTGCTCCCGCCGGAGCTCGTCGGAGCGCCAGGCGTCGACGGCCTCCCGCAGCCAGGCGGCCCACCCGTTCTCGGGCCGGCGCGCGGCGAGCAGCGCGAGGAGCACGAGCAGCGCGCACAGGACGGCGAGAAGGCCTCCGACGAAAGCTCCGGTCATATCTCCAGTATGCAGGCGCACCCGTCGGCCGCAGCGCGGCGGGTGCCCCCGCGCGGCGTCTCACCGGTGAGGTTCCTCACGCGGCGGGCTCGGGCTCGCGCTCCAGGCGCTGGGAGATCACCGTGGTCACGCCGTCGCCACGCATCGTCACCCCGTAGAGGGCGTCGGCGACCTCCATGGTCCGCTTCTGGTGGGTGATGACGATGAGCTGGGAGCTGTCGCGCAGCTCCGTGAAGATCTCCAGGAGGCGGCCGAGGTTGACGTCGTCGAGCGCCGCCTCGACCTCGTCCATCACGTAGAACGGGCTGGGGCGGGCCTTGAAGATCGAGACGAGCAGCGCCACCGCCGTGAGCGAGCGCTCCCCGCCGGAGAGCAGCGACAGCCGCTTGACCTTCTTGCCGGCGGGCCGGGCCTCGATCTCGATGCCGGTGGTGAGCATGTTCTCGGGGTCCGTCAGGACGAGGCGGCCCTCGCCGCCCGGGAACAGCCGCGGGAAGACCTGCTCGAACTGCCGCGCGGTGTCCGCGAACGCCTCGGAGAAGACGCGCTCGACGCGCTCGTCGACCTCCCGGACGATCTCCATCAGGTCGGCGCGGGACTTCTTCAGGTCGGCGAGCTGATCGGTGAGGAACTTGTGCCGCTCGGCCAGCGCCGCGTGCTCCTCCAGGGCGAGCGGGTTGACCTTGCCGAGGCGGGCGAGGTCACGCTCGGCGGTGCGCAGCCGCTTCTCCTGCTCCTCGCGCACGTACGGCCTGGGCGGCGCAGGCTCCTCCCCCTCCGGCACCGGCGCCGTGGAGGGGACCGGCCGGTCGGGCCCGAACTCGTCCACGAGCACCTGGGGGTCGAGACCGAGCTCGGCGACGGCCTTCTCCTCCAGCTGGGTGATGCGCAGGCGCTGCTCCGCGCGGGCCACCTCGTCGCGGTGCGCGACGTCGGTGAGGGCCGCGAGCTCGGCGCCGATCTCCTCGAGCTCGGCCCGGACGCCGGCGATGGCGCGCTCGCGCTCGGTGCGTTCCTCCTCGGCCCGTTCCCGCTCCGCCTCCGCGGCGGCGACGGATCGGTCGATGGCGGCGGCCGCCCGGGCGGCGCCGTCGAGGACCTCGGCGGCGACGGCGACCTGCGCGGCCCGGCGGGCCTCCCGCTCGGCGGCGCGGCGCGCTCCTCACGGGCGGCGGCGGCCAGGGACGCGGCGCGGCCGGCGAGGCCCTTCGCCTGCTCCTCCAGGGTGCGCAGGGCCAGGCGCGCGTCCGTCTCGCGGGTGCGCGCCGCGCGGGCGACCTCGGTGGCGCGGTCGCGGGCCTGGGTGGCGCCGGCGAGGTCCGCCTCCGCCTGGGCGGGCTCGCGGCGGGCGATCTCGAGCCGCTCGGACAGGGTCTTCAGCTCGCCCGCGTGCTCCGCGATCTCGGCCTCGGCCCGCTCGATCGCGGGTCGCGCCCGGTCCGCCTCCGCCTGGGCGTTGCGCAGGGTCGAGCCGAGCCGGCCGAGCTGCTCGGCGACGGCGGCGAGGCGGGCGTCGGAGGCGTGCAGGTCGTCCAGCGTCGCCCGGACCTGCGCCCGGGCGCTCTCCACCCGCTCCCGCGCGGGGCCGAGCGCGAACCGCGCCTGCTCGTGCCGGGCAGTGGCGGCCTCGACCTCGGCGACGGCCTCCTCGTGCGCGGCGTGCAGCTCCAGGACGCTGGGGGCGCCGGGGGCGCCGCCGTGGGCCACGACCCCGGAGAGCACGTCCCCAGCCCGGGTGACGGCGGTGAGCGACGGCTCGGCGGCGAGGACGGAGCGGGCCTCGGCGAGGTCCTCGACGGCCACCACACCGGCGAGCAGGCGTGCCAGCGCCGGCCGCAGCTCGTCGTCGGCGGAGGTGAGCAGGTCCAGCGCCCAGCGGGAAGCGGCGGGCGCGGGCGGCCGGGCACCGGCGTCGGCCGGGGCGCTCGCGGCGACGACGAGGCGGACCTGGCCGGCGTCGCTCTCGCGGACGTGGCGCACGGCGTCGACGGCGACGTCGACGGACTCCACCACGGCGGCGTCCGCCGCGGCGCCGAGGGCGGCGGCGACGGCGTTCTCCCAGCCGGGCTCGACGCTCAGGTGCTCGGGCACCGTCCCGAGCACGCCGGCCAGCCCGGCGGCGAGCAGCGCGCCGGTGCCGTCCTTGCGGCGCAGCGAGAGCTCGAAGGTCTCGCTGCGGGCGGTCCAGGTGGCGCGGTCGGCCTGCGCCGCCCGCTCGGCGTCGACGAGCTCCGCCACCTCGCGCTCGGCGTCCTCGAGGGCGGCGGTGGCCGCCTCGTGGGCCTCGTCGAGGTTCTCCTCGCCCTCCTCGGCGCCGGCCACCTGCTGCTCGAGCGCGGCGAACTCGGCCTGGGCCGTCCGCGCCCGTTCCTCCGCGGCGGCGAGGGACTCGCGCAGCCGGCCCAGCTCCGCCTCGGCGGCCTCCAGGCGGGAACGCCGGGCGCCCACCTGGCCGGTCAGCCGGGCCAGCCCCTCGCGGCGGTCGGCCACGCCGCGGTGGACGGCGGCCAGCGCCCGCTCGGAGTCGCGCTCGGTCTCCTCCGCCGTGGTGCGCTCCGCGACCGCGGCCTCGAGGGTCGTCCGGGCGGCGTCGAGCTCGGTGCGCAGCGCGTCCTCCTGCTCGCGCACCGCGGCAGCCTTCGTCTCCAGTTCGTCCGGGTCCCTGCCGCCCCGGACGGGCTCCGCCGTCGGGGAGCCGAGAAGGCGGCAGCGTTCGGTGGCGACGCTCTGCAGGGACCGCAGGCGCTCACGAAGGCCGGAGAGCCGGTACCAGACGTCGGTGGCCTGCCCGAGCCGGGGCGCGGCGGCCGCGGCGGCCTGCTCGAGCGCGGTGAGCCGTTCGCGCGCCTCCTCCTGGGCGGCCTCGACGGCCTCGCGCCGCTTGCGCAGCGCGGTCTCGTCGGCCACCTCCTGAGCGAGGGTCGCGGTGAGCTGGACGAGGTCGTCGGCCAGGAGCCGGGCGCGCGCGTCGCGCAGGTCGGCCTGGACCACCTGGGCGCGCCGGGCGACGTCCGCCTGCCTGGCGAGCGGCCCGAGCTGGCGGCGGATCTCGGCGGAGAGGTCGGTCACCCGGGCGAGGTTCGCGGCCATCGCCTCGAGCTTGCGCAGGGCCTTCTCCTTGCGGCGGCGGTGCTTGAGGACGCCCGCGGCCTCCTCGATGAAGCCGCGGCGGTCCTCGGGCGTGGCCTGCAGGACCGAGTCGAGGCGCCCCTGCCCGACGATGACGTGCATCTCCCGGCCCAGGCCGGTGTCCGAGAGCAGCTCCTGGATGTCGAGGAGCCGGCAGGAGGTGCCGTTGATCGCGTACTCGGAGCCGCCGGAGCGGAAGAGGGTGCGCGAGATCGTCACCTCGGTGTACTCGATCGGCAGCAACCCGTCGGTGTTGTCGATCGTGAGGGAGACCTCCGCGCGTCCCAGCGGGGCGCGCGAGGAGGTCCCGGCGAAGATGACGTCGGACATCGACCCGCCGCGCAGGGTCTTCGCGCCCTGCTCGCCCATCACCCAGGCGAGCGCGTCGACGACGTTGGACTTCCCGGAGCCGTTCGGGCCGACGACGCAGGTGATCCCCGGCTCGAGGTGCAGCGTCGTCGCGGACGCGAAGGACTTGAACCCTCGCAGCGTCAGCGTCTTCAGGTGCACGCGCGGCAGCCTATTGCCAACACCCCGGCGGCGCCGGGAGCCTGTGGACCGGGCGGCGCGCCCTCGGCGCACCGCCCGGCGCACCCGGAGGTCAGAGTGCGGGGAACCACAGGCCGATCTCGCGGGCGGCAGACTCCGGGGAGTCGGAGCCGTGGACGATGTTCTGCACGACGGCGGTGCCCCAGTCGCGGCCGAGGTCCCCGCGGATGGTGCCCGGGGCCGCGGTGGTGGGGTCGGTGGCCCCGGCGAGGGCGCGGAAGCCCTCGATGGAACGGTGCCCCTCGACGACGGCGGCGACGACCGGCCCGGAGCTCATGAACTCGACGAGCGGGGCGAAGAACGGCTTGCCCTCGTGCTCGGCGTAGTGCTCGCGCAGCAGGTCCGCACCGACGGTGCGCTGCTCGAGCGCGACGATGCTGTAGCCCTTCGCCTCGACGCGGCGCAGCACCTCCCCGGTGAGGCGACGGGCGACGCCGTCGGGCTTGATCAGGACGAGGGTGCGCTCAGGCTGGGTAGTGCTCACGGGAAGGCACGTTACCGGTCCGCGGCGCTCGTTCCGTCCACCGGGCCGCCCCCGGGGCCGGCCGTGGGCCCGCCCGCGGGACCGGCCGTGGGACCGGCCGTGGGCCCGCCCGCGGGACCGGCCGTGGGACCGGCCGTGGGACCGCCGGCGGCCGCCCGGTGGGCGACCTCGGCCTGGTAGCGCTCCTCGCGCTCGGTGTCGATGCGCCCGCCCACCCGGAGGGAGACGACCCACAGGATCGCGAAGAGACCGCCGATCACGTACATCGTCGCCACGACCAGGCCGGAGACGATGAGCAGGACCTGCACCGCCGTGCCGAGCACGTACCCGGCGCGCCCGCGGCGGAGCAGCCCGGCCGCTACCGCGCAGGCCACCATGGCGGCGCCGCCGACGCCCCAGACGAGACCGCGGTCGGCGACCTCGAGCCCGTGGGCGACGAGCGTGGCGAAGAGCACCACCAGGAGCTCGCTGACGAGCACCGTCATGGCGAACAGGTGACGCGCCGAACCGGGCCGGCGGACGGGTTCGGGCGTCTGCGGCGCGCCGGCGCCGGGGGCGGTCTCGTGCGGGGTGCTCACCCCGCCAGGCTACCGAGCGCCCGGCCCCTCGCCGAACCCCTCGGCGACCGCCGCGGCGACGCCGTCCAGCGCCTCGGCGGCCTGCGGCCCGGAGGCCGTGACGAGCATCTCGTCGCCCTTCTCCAGGCCCAGGCCCATCAGCGCGAGCACGCTGGCGCCGTCGACGCCGTTGACGGCCACCGTCGCGTCGTACCCGGCGACGAGCCGGGCCAGCAGCGCGGCCGGCCGGGCGTGCAGGCCGACCTCGTTGGTGAGTGTGAACGTGCGGCTGAGCGCACCGGCGCCGCCGGCACCGTCCCCGCCGGCGCCGTCCGCACGCGTCTCCGCCCCGTCCGCCGCTGCCCCCACGGCCGCCGCGACGCCCTCCGCGGGCACGGTGACGTCGGCCGCGGCGCCGAAGCTCCCGGCGGCCTCGGCCACGACCCGGGCGACGGCGGCGTGGTCGGCGCCGCCCTGGGCGGCCACCGCGCCGGCCACGGCCCCCTCGACGAGCGGGCCGTCGGCCAGGGTGACCCGCGCGGCGTCGTCGTCATCGAGGCTCTCGATCACCGACTCGGCCGTCATGGTGGCCGAGCCGAGGTCTGTCAGCACGGTGACGCCGGTGACGCCGTCGGAGCCGAGCAGCTCGGCGACGGCGGAGGAGACCGCGTCGAAGCTCGTGCCGATCCCGCCATCGTCCGTCCCGCCGGCGGCGCGCAGCGCGACGTCGGGGGCCATCTGCGAGGCCACCTCGACGACGCCCTCGGCCAGCCGGGCGGAGTGCGAGACGATCACCAGGGCGGTCGTGGGCGCAGCGCTCACAGCGCCTCGGCCGCCTCGGCCGCCGCGGCCAGGAGCAGGGCGGAGGACTGGGCGCCGGGGTCGCGGTGCCCGGCGGAGCGGTCCCCGAGGTAGGACGCCCGCCCCTTGCGGGCGACCATCGGCTCGGTGGCCTCGGCCCCGGCGGCCGCGGCGTCGGCGGCGGCCCGCAGCGCCTCGACCGGCCCGGAGCCCTCCTCGGCGGCGGACCGTGCCGCCTGCGCGGCGGGCAGCCACGCGTCGACCATGGTCTTCTCCCCGGCCTCCGCCTTGCCGCGGGCCTGGATGCCCTCCAGGGCCGCCTCGAGGACGGCGGCGACCCCACCGGCGTCGAGGGCACCGTCGGCCGCCTTGGACCCGCGCAGGAAGGCGGTGCCGTACAGCGGGCCGGCGGCGCCGCCGACCGTGGACATCAGGGTGGTCGCCACGGTCTTGAGCACCTCTCCCGGCGCCGACGGGGTGACCCCGGCGAGCTTCGCGGCGACGGCGGTGAAGCCGCGGTCCATGTTCTCGCCGTGGTCGCCGTCGCCGATGGCGCGGTCCAGCTCGATGAGCTCGATGCGGTTCGCGGAGACGACGGCCCGGGCCCGCTCCATCCAGTCGAGGGCCCAGTCGGCGCCGAGGGTGGTGGCAGTCATGCGTTCTCTTCCTCCTCCTACACCCCGCGCCGCAGCGCGGGGGTGTTGACCGGTGCGTCCCAGAGCTCGGTGAGCTCGTCGTCGAGGCGCAGGACGGTGATGGACGCGCCCTGCATCTCCAGGGCCGTGATGTAGTTCCCGACCAGCGAGCGTGTCACCTCCACGCCCCTGGCGTCGAGGACCTCGCGGGCGTGGCCGTAGACGAGGTAGAGCTCCGACAGCGGGGTGCCGCCCATGCCGTTGACGAACAGCAGGACCTTCTCCCCCGAGGCGACCTTGAGGTCCTCGAGCACGGGGTTCAGCAGGCGCTCGGTGATCTCGTTCGCGCCCGCCATGGGGATCTTGTGCCGGCCCGGCTCGCCGTGGATGCCGATGCCGATCTCGATCTCGTCCTCGGTGAGGTCGAAGGACGGCTTCCCGGCGTGCGGGACGGTGCACGCGCTCAGGGCCACGCCCATCGACCGCACCTGGGCGTTGACCTTCTCGGCCACCGCGACGACCTTGTCCAGGTCGTCGCCGCGCTCGGCGGCGGCCCCGGCGATCTTCTCCACCAGCACCGTGCCGGCCACGCCCCGGCGGCCGGCGGTGTAGAGGGAGTCCTCGACCGCGACGTCGTCGTTGACGACGACGGAGCGGACCTGGATGTCCTCCGCCTCGGCGAGCTCGGCGGCAGTCTCGAAGTTGAGCACGTCCCCGGTGTAGTTCTTCACGATGTGCAGGACGCCCGCCCCGCCGTCGGCCGCCTTCGTGGCCTCGAAGATCGGCTCGGGGGTCGGGGAGGTGAACACGGCGCCCGGGACGGCGGCGTCGAGCATGCCCAGCCCGACGTACCCGGCGTGCAGCGGCTCGTGGCCGCTGCCGCCGCCCGAGACCAGCCCGACCTTGCCCCGGACCGCCCCGCTCGCGCGGCAGACGAACAGCGGGTCCTCGTTGACGCGGACGAGGTCGGGGTGGGCGAGACCGAAGCCGCGCAGGGACTCCGTCACGACGTTCTGCGGATCGTTGATGAGCTTCTTCACCGACGTGCTCCTTCGAATAGCCGGGATCGGTCCGATGCCGGACCACGTCCCCATCTTGGCCCCTCGGTGTCGGGCGCGGCAGTCAGTTGGCCGGCTCAGGCCCTCCCCATCAGGGCCCGGGCGTCCGCGGCCAGGAGGACCGAGCCGGCCACGAGGATCCCGGTGGAGGTGACCACCTCGTCCGTGTCCGCCTCGGCGAGGCCGGCGGCGGTGTCGATGGCGTCGTCGAGGCGCTCGGCCACGTGCACGCGGTCCTCACCGAAGACGTCGCGGGCGACCTCGGCGAGCTCGTCGACGTCCATGGCCCGGTCGGTGCGCGCGCGGGTCACCACCACCTCGGCGAGCAGCGGCTCGAGGCCGGCGAGGATGCCCTCGGCGTCCTTGTCGGCCATGACGCCGACGACGCCGACCAGGTGGGTGAAGTCGAACGCCTCCTCCACGGCCGCGCGGAGGGCCTCGATGCCGGCCGGGTTGTGCGCGGCGTCGACGAGCACCGTGGGGCTGCGGCGGACGACCTCGAGGCGGCCGGGCGAGTCGACGCCCGCGAAGCCCTGCTCGACGATGCCGGCGTCGAGCGCGCCGCCCCCGAAGAACGACTCCACCGCGGCCAGGGCGAGCGCGGCGTTGTCGGCCTGGTAGGCGCCGTGCAGCGGCAGGAACACGTCCGTGTAGACGCCGCCGGGCGTGCGGAGAGTGACCATCTGCCCGCCGACGCCGACCTGACGGTCGACGACGCCGAGGTCGGTCCCGGCCCGCAGCAGCCGCGCCCCGTGGGCCGCCGCCGCGTGGAGGACGACGGACTCGACGTCGTCGTGCTGCTCGGCGGTGACGACGGTGGAGCCGTCGGTGATGATGCCGACCTTCTCCTCGGCGATCTGGGTGAGCTCGTGGCCCAGCCAGCGCTCGTGGTCGCGCTCGACGCGGGTGAGGACCTCGACGGTGCCGTCGGCGACGTTGGTCGCGTCCCAGCGCCCGCCCATGCCGACCTCGACGACGGCGACGTCCACCGGGGCGTCGGCGAACGCGGCGTAGGCCATGACGGTGAAGACCTCGAAGAAACTCAGGCGCGGACCGCCCGCGGCCTGCGAGCGCTCGTCCACCATGGCGACGTAGGGCGCGACGTCCTCCCAGGTGGCGACGAACGCCTCCGGGGCGATGGGCTCGCCGTCCAGGGCGATGCGCTCGCGGACGGTGTGCAGGTGCGGGGAGGTGAAGCGGCCGGTGCGCAGGCCCTTCTCGCGCAGCAGCCGCTCGATCATCCGGGCGGTGGAGGTCTTGCCGTTGGTACCGGTCAGGTGGATGACCGGGTAGGCGCGCTGCGGGTCGCCGAGCAGGTCGAGGACGTCCCGCACGCGGTCCAGGCTGGGCTGGACGTCGTGCTCCGGCGCCCGGGCCAGGATCGCCTCGTAGATGTGCCGGACCTCCTCCTCGGCGCGGGCGTGCGCCACGGCGGCGGCGTCCGTCGCCTCCCGGGAGGTGTCCTCCCCCTCGGTGAGGACCTCCTCGGCCACCTCCGGGTCCGGCCCGGCGATGAGGGACGAGCTCAGCAGGGCCCGCAGCCCGGCGTCGTGCTCGTCCTCCTCGGCCTCGGCGGCGGCACGCCGCTCCACGTCTTCGGGCGCGTCGGCCTCGGCCATGAAGGAGGCGATGCGCTCCTGGGCCTCGCGCTCGGCCTCCTCGGGGCTGCGTCGGCCCTCGGTCCCCCCGGTGCCCCCGGTCCCAGCGGTCATCGTGCCTCCAGCTTCGTGACGGCGACCTGCGGCGCCCCGCCGTCGCCGGCGGCGACGTCGAGCTGCAGGGCGAGGGTCTCGTGGGTGATGAGGTCGCGGTGGGCCTCGACCCAGCCGACCTTGTCGGCGGGGACGGTGAGCGCCAGCGCGATGCGGTCCGCCACGTACAGACCGGCGGCCTTGCGCTCGTCCTGGACCTGGCGGACCAGGTCGCGGGCGTAGCCCTCGGCGGCGAGCTCGTCGTCGACCGCGGTGTCGAGCACCACGAAGCCGCCGTCCGCGAGCACGTCGGCCGCGGCGTCGGCACCGGCGTGGTCGCCGAGGTCGATGCGGGTGGTGAGGTCGTACTCGCCGGCCACGAGGGTGAGCGGGGCGCCGTCGAGCTCGACGCCCTCGAGGACGATCACGCCGTCGGCCCCGGGCGCGCTCCAGCGCCCCTCGCGGGCGGCCGCGAAGATCTGCTGGGTGTGGCGCCGCTTGGCCGGGTCGAGCTCGCGCGGGAGGACCTTCAGCTCGCTGGTCAGTCGCAGGTCGGACTCGGCCGGGCTGATCAGCACGACGTCCTTGACGTTGACCTCGGAGGCGACCAGGCCGGCGAACGGCCGCAGCGCGGCGGGGTCGTCGGCGACGACGGTGAGCGTGCGCAGCGGCTGGCGCACCCGGATCTTCGCGGCCTTGCGCAGCGCGTGCGTGGTGGAGACCACGTCACGTACGGCGTCCATGGCGGCCACCAGCCCGGGGTCGGCCACGGCTTCCGGCAGCGTCGGCCAGTCGGTGAGGTGGACGCTGCGCCCGCCCGTCAGCCCGCGCCAGATCTCCTCGGTGACCAGGGGCGCCAGCGGCGCCATGACCCGGGTGAGGACCTCGAGGGCGGTGTACAGGGTGTCGAAGGCCCCCCGGTCCTCGTCCCAGAACCGCTGGCGGGAGGTGCGCACGTACCAGTTGGTCAGCACGTCGAGGTGCTCGCGCACCGACTGGGCGGCGCCCGGGATGTCGTAGACGTCCAGCTGGGCGCGCACGTTCGCGGCGAGGTCGCGGGTGCGGGCCAGCAGGTAGCGGTCCATGACGTCGAGGGAGGCCACCGCCTCCGCGTCGTCGAGGTCGACCGGTCGCGCGAGGTAGCCCGCGCCGTCGTCGAGCGTGCCGGCGTAGAGGGCGAAGAAGTACCAGGTGTTCCACAGCGGCAGGAGCACCTGGCGGACGTTCTCGCGGATGCCCTCCTCGGTCACCACGAGGTTGCCGCCGCGCAGCACCGGGGAGGCCATGAGGAACCAGCGCATGGCGTCCGAGCCGTCGCGGTCGAGGACCTCCGTGACGTCCGGGTAGTTGCGCAGCGACTTGCTCATCTTGCGCCCGTCGGAGCCGAGCACGATCCCGTGGGAGACGGAGGTGCGGAACGCCGGCCGGTCGAACAGGGCGGTGGCGAGCACGTGCAGCGTGTAGAACCAGCCGCGCGTCTGGCCGATGTACTCGACGATGAAGTCGCCCGGGTAGTGGTGGTCGAACCAGTCACGGTTCTCGAACGGGTAGTGCACCTGGGCGTAGGGCATCGACCCGGAGTCGAACCAGACGTCGAGCACGTCCGGGATCCGGCGCATCGTGGACGCCCCCGTCGGGTCGTCAGGGTTGGGCCGGGTGAGCTCGTCGATGAAGGGCCGGTGGAGGTTGGGGTTGCCGTCCCGGTCCAGGGGCAGCCGACCGAAGTCACGCTCCAGCTCGGCCAGCGAGCCGTAGACGTCGATGCGCGGGTGGGCGGGGTCGTCGGAGACCCACACCGGGATCGGGGTGCCCCAGTACCGGTTGCGGGAGATGGACCAGTCGCGGGCGCCGGCGAGCCAGTGCCCGAACTGGCCGTCCTTGATGTGCTCGGGCACCCAGGTGATCTCCTGGTTGAGCTCCACCATGCGGTCCCGGAACGAGGTCACGCGCACGAACCAGCTCGAGACAGCCTTGTAGATCAGCGGGTTCCGGCAGCGCCAGCAGTGCGGGTACGGGTGGTCGTAGGTCTCCTGGCGGACCAGGACGGCGCGCTCGGCCTCGGGGCGGCGGGCCAGGGGGCCGGTGCCCTTCTTGAGGTCGGCGATGATCGCCCGGTTCGCCTCGAAGACCTGGCTCCCGGCGTAGTCGGGCACCTCGGCGGTGAACCGGCCGCCGTCGTCGACCGGGACGACGGTGCCGATGCCGGCGGCGGCGCAGTTGGCCATGTCGTCCTCGCCGAAGGCGGGCGCCTGGTGGACCAGGCCCGTGCCGTCCTCGGTGGTGACGTAGTCGGCGACCAGCACGGTCCAGCCGTTCGGCCCCGGGACGTCGCTGCCCACGAAGTAGTCGAAGACGGGGGCGTAGCGCAGCCCGGCCAGGTCGGCGCCCCTGGTGGTGGCAAGCACCTCGGGCTCCTCGCCCAGCTCGCGGGCGTAGGCGCCGAGCCGCGCGGCCGCGAGGATGACGCGCTCCCCCGCCAACGGCCCCTCGGCGGGACGGACGGTGACGTAGTCGATGTCCGGGCCGACGGCGACGGCGAGGTTGGACGGCAGGGTCCAGGGCGTCGTGGTCCAGATCAGGGCGAGCTCGCCGGACTCCAGCCGCAGCCCGACCGTGACCGAGGGGTCCTGACGGTTCTGGTAGACGTCGTCGTCCATCTTCAGCTCGTGGTTGGACAGCGGCGTCTGGTCGTGCCAGCAGTAGGGCAGGACGCGGTAGCCCTCGTAGGCCAGGCCCTTGTCGTAGAGCTGCTTGAACGCCCAGATCACCGACTCCATGAACGTGACGTCGAGCGTCTTGTAGTCGTTCTCGAAGTCGACCCAGCGGGCCTGGCGGGTGACGTACTCGCGCCACTCGTCGGTGTAGCGCAGCACCGAGTCGCGGCAGGCCTCGTTGAAGGCCTCGATGCCCATGGCCTCGATCTCGGACTTGTCCTTGATCCCGAGCTGGCGCTCCGCCTCGAGCTCGGCGGGAAGACCGTGGGTGTCCCAGCCGAACCGGCGCTCCACGCGGCGGCCGGCCTGGGTCTGGTAACGGCCCACGACGTCCTTGACGTACCCGGTCAGCAGGTGCCCGTAGTGGGGCAGGCCGTTGGCGAAGGGTGGGCCGTCGTAGAAGACGAACTCGTTGGCGCCGTTCTCGCCGGCCGGGCGGTTGTCGATCGACGCCTGGAAGGTGTCGTCGCCCTCCCAGTAGCTCAGCACCTCGCGCTCCAGCGCGGGGAAGCTCGGGGATGCGACCACCTCGGTACCGGGGCGGTGCAGGGGGTAGCGGCGGGGCTGATCGGCCAACGGTGCTCCTCGGTCAAGCGGTGGACAGACAACCGCGAGGACGACGGCGACGCTGACCGGCTTCTCGCCGGGCACCTCGCTGCCGCGGTACCACCTCGCTTGCCCCGCCCTCCGCCGTGGCGGCGGGCGTGACCGCTCGAGCAGGCTGTGACGGGCCCTCCCGTCCGGTTCTACTGGGGGCCGGCGCCGACCGCACGCACGTCCGTCGCCGGGCCCTGTTCTTCCGGAGGCTCGCCGGTGATGGCCGGGTCGACGCCTGTGGTCCGTAGTCTAACGCGGTTCCCGGCCGGTGCTGGAAGAGGGCCCCTGGAGCGCTCGCACCGCCTACAACCTCGCAAACCCGGCGTGGAACGGGTGGACCTCGACCGTCCCTGTTCCCAGCAGCCTGGCCTTGTCACGCATGCGCTCCACGAGCTCCGGTCCGACGTCGCCGTAGAGGTCGATACGACTCAGCTCGACAAGACCGACGAAGGAGGCGAAGGACGGACCGGCCACCGCCGCATGGCGGGCCAGCGAGTCCGCGTCGCGGTGGACGTGGAGGACGCTGACATGGCGTTCGTCCTCGTCGAGGAAGACCTGGTAGGAGACGAGCCCCGGCTCCTCGGCCTCGACCAGCGCGGCCAGCTCACGGAGCGCAGCCTTGAGCTCCTCGAGCTTCCCCTCGACGATCTCGGAGCGGTCGACGTAGACGACAGACCCGGACATTCCTGCTCCCACCGTGTGTCGCCCCAGGCAGGCCTGCGCGGCGTTGCCTCACGTCGTGACTGCTCGCCGGCCTGACGGGGCTGCTCGATGTTACGACCGGCGGGAGTGCGGCGAAAGCCTGCACGGGCACGGGCACGGGCGAGGGGCGTCGGGCGTGGTGCCTGCGCGAGAGCTCCGAGGGCGCGACGGCGCCGCGCGTGACGACATACTGGCCCTTTCGGTCGGAGACGTCGGCGAGGCGGAGGAGCGGGACATGCGGGTCGGGTTCATCGGTGCGGGGAACATGGCCGGCGCGATCGTGCGCGGCATCGTCGCCGAGGGGACGGTGCCGCCGGAGGACCTGGCGGTGACCAGCGCGCACGGTCGCTCCGCCCAGGCGCTGGCGCGCGAGACCGGCGTGGACGCGCTGACCGACAACCTCGAGCTGGTCGAGCGCACCGGGCCCGGCGGGGTCGTGGTGGTCGCGGTCAAGCCGCACCTGTTCGCCGAGGTGCTCGAGCCCCTCGCCGACACCCTCGCGGAGCAGGACTCCCTGGTGGTCTCCCTCGCGGCCGGCCTCACGCTGGACACGCTCGGAGAGATGCTCGTCCCTGGGCAGAGCGTCGTGCGGGTCATGCCCAACGTCAACGCCATGGTCGGGGCGGGCATGGCCGCCGTGTGCGGCAACGCGGCCGCCACCGAGGACCAGGTGGACGCCGTCGTCGGCCTCTTCGAGACGGTCGGCTCCGCGCTCGTGCTGCCCGAGCGGCTCTTCCCCGCCTACGCCGCCATCGCCGGCTCCGCGCCGGCCTACGCCGCCTACTTCGTCGAGGCCCTCGCCCGGGCGGCGGTGCGCAACGGGATGCCCAAGGCCCAGGCGACGCGCATCGCCGCGCAGACGGTGCTCGGCACGGCCCGCACCCTCCTCGAGAGGGGGGTGACGCCGACGCAGCTGGCGGACATGGTCTCCTCCCCCGGCGGCACCACGATCGCCGGCACGGTGGCGCTGGAGGACGCCGGCTTCTCCGCCGCCGTCGTGCGCGGCGTGCAGGCCGCCGTGGACCGGGACGCCGAGATCGCGGCCGGCTGACCCCACCACCCGTCCGTAGCGGTCCACATTCCCTTCCGGCCGGGCGCGGCCGTTGTTACGGTGGTCGCATGCGTGCAGTGCGGTTCACCGGCGGACTCGCCGCCGCGGCCACGGCCGTGGCCGGCGCGGTGGTGCTCGGTGCGCCCGCGGCCGCCGACGGCGGACCCGGCGCGAGCACCCGGGCCGAGCGGCCCCAGCTGCGGGTCGCGACCTACAACGTCTCCCTCAACCGACCCGCCGAGGGCGAGCTCGTCGCCGACCTCGCCGGCGGGGACGACACCCAGGCCAGGGCCGTCGCCCAGGTGCTGCAGACCGTCCGTCCCGACGTCGTCCTGCTTAACGAGTTCGACCACGACGCCGAGGGCGAGGCGGTCGACCTCTTCCGGGAGCAGTACCTGGAGGTCGGCCAGCACGACGAGGCGCCGATCGAGTACCCGTACGCGTACTCCCAGCCGGTGAACACCGGCGTGGACTCCGGCTCCGACCTCAACAACGACGGGCGCACCGGGACCGCGGACGACGCGTTCGGCTTCGGCGCGTTCCCCGGGCAGTACGGCATGGTGGTGCTCTCGCGCTACCCGATCGACACCGAGCGGGCCCGCACCTTCCAGGAGTTCCTGTGGAAGGACATGCCCGGGGCCCTGCTCCCGGACGACCCCGCGACGGACGCGCCGGCCGACTGGTACACCCCCGAGGAGCTGGAGACGCTGCGGCTGTCGAGCAAGTCCCACTGGGACGTCCCGGTGGAGGTCGGCGCCACGACGGTCCACGTGCTCGCCTCGCACCCCACGCCGCCGACGTTCGACGGGCCCGAGGACCGCAACGGCCTGCGCAACCACGACGAGATCCGGTTCTGGGCCGACTACGTCGGAAGCCGACGGGACAGCGCCTACATCTACGACGACGAGGGCACCACCGGCGGGCTGCGGCCCGGCAGCCGGTTCGTGATCGTGGGCGACCAGAACTCCGACCCCGTCGACGGCGACTCCTACCCCGGCGCGATCGACCAGCTGCTGCACCACCCGCGGGTGCGCGACCCGCGCCCGGAGTCCATGGGAGCCGTCGAGGCGGCGGCCGTCCAGGGCGGCGCGAACGACCGGCACGAGGGCGACGCCGCGCTCGACACGGCCGACTTCGCCGACGACGCGCCGGGCAACCTCCGCGTGGACTACGCCCTGCCGTCGAAGAACCTGCCCGTGCGGGACTCGCGGGTGTTCTGGCCGATGGCCGACCAGCCCGGCTCCGAGCTCACCGGCGTCTACCCCTTCCCCACGTCGGACCACCGGCCGGTGTGGGTCGACCTGTGGGTGCCCGGCCTGCACTGAGCCCGCGTCACTCCAGCAGGCGCTCCTCGGCCTCGGCGAGCACCTCGTCGTAGATCTCCAGCGCCCGCGCCACCTCCTCGTCGGTGACCACGCACGGCGGGACCACGTGGATCCGGTTCTCGGCGACGAAGGCCAGCAGCCCCCGGGCCGCGAGCGCCGCCCGCATCGCCACGACCTCCGCGGCCGGCACGGGCTCGCGGGTCGCGCGGTCCAGCACCAGGTCGAGCGCCCAGAACACCCCGGTCCCGCGCACCTCGCCCACCACCGGGTGGCGCTCCGCCAGGGCCCGCAGCCCGGGGCCGAGCACGTCGGTGCCGATGCGGGCGGCGTTGTCGACGACGCCCTCCTCCGCCATCGCGTCGAGCGCCGCCACGATCGAGGCCATGGCGAGCGGGTGGCCGGAGTAGGTCAGGCCCCCGGGGAAGACCCGGTCGTCGAACGTCTCGGCGATCTCGGCGCTGATGACGACCCCGCCGGCCGGGACGTACCCCGAGTTCACGCCCTTGGCGAAGGTGATGAGGTGGGGCACGACGTCGTGCTGGTCGAGCGCGAACCAGGAGCCGGTCCGCCCGAAGCCGGCCATCACCTCGTCGAGGATCAGCACCACCCCGTACCGGTCCGCGGTCGCGCGCACACCGGCGAGGTAGCCCGGCGGGGGCACGAGGATCCCGCCCGTGCCCACCACGGTCTCGATGAGGATCGCCGCGACCGAGGTCGGGCCCTCCGCCTGGATCACCCGCTCGAGGTGGTGCAGGGCCCGCTCGCACTCCTCGGCCTCGGTGGTCGCCCAGAACTCCGAGCGGTAGAGGAACGGCCCGAAGACGTGCACGTGCCCGCGTGCGTACTCGTTGGGCACGCGCCGCCAGTCCCCGGTGGCCACGATCGCCGCTCCCGTGTTGCCGTGGTAGGAGCGGTAGAAGGAGATCACCTTGTCCCGGCCGGTGTGCAGCCGGGCCATCCGGATGGCGTTCTCGTTGGCGTCCGCGCCGCCGTTGGTGAAGAAGACCTTGGTGAACCCCTCCGGCGCGTGGGAGAGGATCCGCTCGGCCGCCTCGCCGCGGGCGAGGTTCGCGTAGACGGGCGCCACGGTGGTCAGCAGCTCCGCCTGCTCCCGGATCGCCGCGACCACCCTGGGGTGCTGGTGGCCGATGTTGAGGTTGACCAGCTGGGAGGAGAAGTCGAGGTAGGACCGGCCCTCCTCGTCCACCACCTCGCACCCGCGGCCGGTGACGATGGTCATCGGGTCCAGCGCCGCCTGCGCCGACCAGGAGTGGAAGACGTGGGCGCGGTCGAGGTCGTGCGCGCGTCCGGCCCGGACGCTCTGCGGTGCGGTCACGGTGCGTTCCTTCGTCTCAGGAGTGCTGGGGGAAGCCGAGGTTGATGCCGCCGTGGCTGGGGTCCAGCCACCGGGTGGTGATGGCCTTGGTCCGGGTGAAGAAGTGGACGCCGTCGGGGCCGTAGGCGTGGGTGTCCCCGAACAGGGAGTTCTTCCAGCCGCCGAAGGAGTGGTAGCCCACCGGCACGGGGATCGGCACGTTGATCCCGACCATGCCCACCTCGACCTCGCTGCCGAACCGGCGGGCGGCCCCGCCGTCGTTGGTGAAGATCGCGGTGCCGTTGCCGTACGGGTTGGCGTTGATGATCTCCAGCGCCTCCTCGTAGCTGCCGACGCGGACCACGGAGAGGACGGGACCGAAGATCTCGTCGGTGTACACGCTCATCCCCGGCGTCACCCGGTCCAGCAGCGTGGGCCCGAGCCAGAACCCCTCCGCGGCGCCGTCCGGCTCCACGCCCCGGCCGTCCACCACGACCTCGGCGCCGGCCTCGCGGCCCGCGTCGATGTAGCCGGCCACGCGGTCGCGGTGCGCGCGGGTGATGAGCGGCCCCATGTCGCAGCCGCGCCGGCCGTCACCGACCCTCAGGGAGCCCGTGCGCTCGGCGATCTTCGCGACGAGCTCGTCGGCCACGGGCTCGACCACGACGAGCGCCGAGATCGCCATGCACCGCTCCCCCGCCGAGCCGTACCCCGCGTTGACGGCCGCGTCCGCCGCCAGGTCGAGGTCGGCGTCGGGCAGGACGACCATGTGGTTCTTCGCGCCGCCGAGCGCCTGGACGCGCTTGCCGTGGGAGGTGGCGGTCTCGTAGACGTACCGGGCGACGGGGGTGGAGCCGACGAAGGAGACGGCCTTGATGTCGGGGTGGGTCAGGAGGGCGTCGACGGCGGTCTTCTCGCCCTGCACGACGTTGAAGACCCCGGCGGGCAGGCCGGCCTCGGCGAGGCGCTCGGCCATCCACAGCGAGGCGGAGGGGTCCTTCTCCGAGGGCTTGAGGACGACGGTGTTCCCGGCGGCGATCGCGATCGGGAAGAACCACATCGGGACCATGGCCGGGAAGTTGAACGGCGAGATGATCGCCACCGGCCCCAGCGGCTGCCGGACGGAGGAGACGTCGACGCCGGTGGAGACGTTCTCCGACGTCGAGCCCTTGAGCAGGTGCGCGATGCCGCAGGCGAACTCCACGACCTCCAGGCCGCGCGCGACCTCGCCGAGGGCGTCGGAGAGCACCTTGCCGTGCTCGGCGGTGAGGATCGCCGCCAGCTCCTCCCGCCGCGCGGCGAGGAGCTCACGGAAGGCGAACAGGACCTGGGTGCGGCGCGCCAGCGAGGCGGCGCGCCAGGCGGGGAACGCGGCCCTGGCCGAGGCGACGGCCGCCTCGACGTCGTCGGCCGAGGCGTGGGCGACGCGGCGGGCGACCTCGCCGGTGGCGGGGTCGAACACCTCCCCCGAGCGGGTGGACGTGCCGGGGTACGGCCTGCCGTCGACCCAGTGGGCCACCGTGGCGGTGGTGGGCGAGGTCGTGGTCGGGGCGGTGGTCATGGTGCTCTCCTCGTCGAGACGCGTCGGCGCCGCCGGGGCGCCGGCCGTTGGTGATGAGCCTGCCCTCTCGAGCGGCGGACCGGAAGGGGTTTCGGGGCCCGCCGCCGGGCGGCGCTTCGTCGCACGCTCAGGTCCTCCGCCCTCAGTTCCCTCCCGGCTGGAGCTCGACCTCGATGGGCTCGAAGCCCTCGCCGACGACGTCCACGCCCTCGTCCTTGAGCTCCGTGAGGGCCTGCTCGACGTACTCGTCGGTGTACGCGGTCGCCGGGGGTTCCTCGGTGATGATCGTCGCGCCGGTCTCGTTGGAGGTCTGCATGGCCATCTCGACGGTGGCGTCCCACGCCGCCTGGTCGATCATGCCGATGCCGCCGGAGGTGGACGGCCAGATGAGCTTGTTGGTCTCGTTGACCATCCAGAGCTGGTGGCTCTTGCCGAGGGTCGAGCCGGCCTCCGTCACGATCGTGGCGGCCTCCTCCGGGTTGTCGCGGGCGAAGACCCAGCCCTGGATGGACGCCTTGAGGAAGGCGACCGTGGTGTCGGCGTACGCGTCGTCGTCCGCCAGTCGCCTGGCGTCGGCCCAGATCGCGTCCTGCAGCATGGCGGTGCCGACGTCGTTCCAGTCGATGACGTTGAAGTCCTCCGGCTGGTACAGCTCGCCCGTCTCGGGGTTCTCCGCCTCGAGCACCTGGGCCCACTCGTTGTAGGTCATGGCCTGCGCGGCGTCGATGTCGCCGGCGAGGAAGGCGTTCATGTCGAAGGCCTGCGTGACGAGCTCGAAGTTGGTCACCCCGGCCTTGTTCAGGCCGGCGAAGAGCTCCCACTCGTTGCCGAACCCCCAGCTGCCCACCTTCTTGCCCTCGAGGTCGCCCACGTTCTGGATGCCGGAGTCGGCGAAGGCGATCTGCAGCGTGCCGGAGCGCTCGAAGATCTGGGCCACGTTGGTGATCTCCGCGCCCTGCTCGATCGAGCCGAGCACCTTGGGGACCCAGGCGATCGCGTAGTCGGCCTGGCCGCCGGCGAGGGCGTCCTGCGGCACGACGTCGCCGCCGCCCTGGACGATCTCGACGTCGAGCCCGGCGTCCTCGTAGTAGCCCTGGTCGAGCGCCGCGTAGTAGCCGGCGAACTGGCCCTGCGTGAGCCACTGGAGCTGGAGGGTCACCGGCGTGAGCTCGCCGTCGCCGCCCGTCCCCCCGCCTCCGGCGCCGGGAGCTTCCGGCTCCGTGGTCGAGCAGGCGGCCAGGGTGAGGGCGCCGGCCGCGGCGAGCGCCGCGGCGGAGCGGGTCCGGGCGGTGAGGTTTCGCGTGATGCTCATGAGGTCTTCCTCCTGCGTGGGCGGACGACGTGCGGTGGGGCGGTGGCGCCCGTCGTGGCGCTCATGCGGCGCCCCGACCGGGTGCGGTGCGCCGTCGCACGAGGCTCTCGAGCCCCAGGGAGACGGCGTAGAAGACCAGGCCGAGGACGATGCCCCCGACCACGAAGGCCCAGGCACGGGCGTAGTTGCTGCCGGCGGCGGCGGTGGTGATGAAGGAGCCGATGCCGGTGCGGGGGCCGCCGAAGTACTCCGCGACGATGGCGGCGATGACCGCGAGGGAGGAGGCGAGCCGCAGGCCGGTGAACACGAAGGGCAGCGCGGTCGGGACGGTCACGGCCCGGGCGGCCTGCAGGGACGTGGCGGCGTAGACGCGCATGAGGTCGCGATGGACCGGACGGACCTGCTGGAGGCCGCGCAGGGTGGTGATGAACACCGGGACGAACGCGGTGATGCCGCAGACCACGCGCCGTGCCATCTCGGAGTCCGCGCCGAGCATCGTGTAGAGCACGGGGGCCAGCGCGACGATCGGGACGACGGCGAGGCCGGCCACCAGCGGGGAGACCATCTGCCGGGCCACGGGCAGCGCGGCGGCGACGACGGCGCCGAGCACCCCGCCGGCCGCGCCGACCGCGAGGCCGACGAAGGCGTTGAAGCCGGTGGCGACCATCGCGCCGGAGATGGTCGGCCACATGGCGACGACCTCGCTGCCGATGTGCGAGGGGCTGGGGAGGAGGAAGGCCGGGACGCCGGCCACGACGACCACCGCCTGCCAGAGCCCGAGCAGCACCAGGGCGAGCACGACCGGGGCGGCCAGCCGCGCGAGGTCCGCCCGGGCGTTCACCGGTTCTCCACCCCGCGCGAGGGGACCCCGCTGCCGGCGTGGAGCGCCTCGCGCACCCGGCGGACCGCGTCGAAGTAGGCGTCCTCCTCGCGCAGCTGCTCCGACTCCCCGGGCCGGCGCTGGAGCCCGATGGTCACGACGTCCTGGATGCGCCCCGGCCGCGGGGACATGACCACCACGCGGTCGGAGAGGTACACCGCCTCCGGGATCGAGTGGGTCACGAAGACGACGGCGGCGCGGGTCTCGGCGCAGATGCGCACGAGCTCGGTCTGGAGCCGTTCGCGCGTCATCTCGTCGAGCGCCCCGAAGGGCTCGTCCATGAGCAGCAGGCTGGGCTCCTCCGCGAGCGCCCGGGCGATGGCCACGCGCTGCTGCATGCCGCCGGAGAGCTGGTCAGGGAAGCTGTCGGCGAACTCGGTCAGGCCGACCATCGCGAGCAGCTCGTCGGCCCGCCGCGCCCGCGCGGCCCGGCCGGCCCCGTGCAGGGACAGCGGCAGCTCGACGTTCCCACGGACCGTGCGCCAGGGCAGCAGGCCGGCCTGCTGGAACGCGATGCCGTAGTCGTGGGCGAGCCGGGCCTGCTCGGCGCTGCGGCCGAAGACGGTGATCTGCCCGGAGGTGGGCCGGTCCAGGTCCGCGACGAGCCGCAGCAGCGTGCTCTTGCCGCACCCGGAGGGGCCGATGAGCGAGACGAACTCGCCGTCGGCCACGGTGAGGTCGATGTCCTCGAGGGCTCTGACGGCGTCTCGCCCGGTCCCGAAGACCCGGCCGACCGACGTGATCTCGACGGCTGCGCCGCGGGGCGCACCCACAGCCGCGCCGCCGGCGGCCGGGCGGCTCACCCCGCCACCTCCGTGCGCCGGAACCGGTGCAGCGCCGTGCCGATCAGAGCCACCAGGCCCGCGGTGAGCAGGCCGAGCAGGACGGCGCCCAGGAGCGGGGCCCAGGGCCGGGCCGGGGCGCTGGAGGCGAAGTTGGCGAACTCGATGATCATCCGCCCCACGCCGCCGGGCAGGCCGGTGGACACCTCGCCGACGACCGTGCCGACCACGGCGTTCGCCCCGGCGAGGCGCAGGGCGGGCAGGAGGTAGGGCACGCTGGCCGGCAGGCGCAGGCGCAGGAGGGTCTGCCACCAGCCCGCCCCGTAGGAGCGCATGAGCTCGCGGTGGATGGCGTCCGGGGACTGCAGCCCGCGCAGCGCCCCGACGGCGACGGGGAAGAACGCCAGGTAGGCGGCGATCACCGCGACGGACGTCCACTCCTGCCACTCCCAGGGCCCGACGCGGATCCGGTTCCCCCAGTTGCTCACGAGCGGTGCCAGGGCGATGAGGGGGACGGTCTGGCTGAGGATGACGAGCGGCAGGACGGCGGACTCGACGATGCGCACCCGGAGCATCGCCAGCGCCAGCAGCATCCCGACGACGACCCCGGTCACCCACCCCACCAGGGCGATCAGCGCGCTGGCCGCGCTCGCCCGGAGGACCGCCACCCACAGCACCGGTGCGTCGGTGGCGGAGCTGAGCGGCTGCCCGAGCTCGGCGAGCATCTCCCACACGTGCGGCATGGCGAGGTCCGTGGTGCGGGGCAGCACGCGGTTGTCCCCCACGCTGACGCCGTCCTGCGGCCCGAGGAACTTGTACAGCTCCCACAGGGCCGCCAGGACCACCACCCCGGCGGCGCCGAACACGAGCGCCCGCGCCCAGGCCGGCAGCCCGCGCAGGGCGGCCCGGCGGCCGGCCGGCCCCCCGGCCGTGGTCTCCCCCGCCGCGCCGAGGCTCGGTGCGAGCACGGCGGCGTCGGCCGCCATGTCGCTCACCGTCATCCCGGCGTCGGCGTCGGCGTTCATGCCTTCGCCAGCACGTGCTCCCGCAGCGCGGGGATCACGTGCTCGCCGTACTCGCGCAGGGTCTCCTCCTTGTTGTCGTGCATGAGGTAGCCGGCGAACTGCGTGACGCCGAGGCCGGAGAGCTCCTTGAGCCGGGCCACGTGCTCCTGCCACGTCCCCAGGAGGCAGAACCGCTCGATCACCTCGTCGGGCACGAAGTCGGTGTGGGTGTTCCCGGCCTGCCCGTGCTCGTTGTAGTCGTAGTCCGTGCGGCCGGCGATGTAGTCGGTCAGGGAGCGGGGCAGCTCGGAGTCCGCCCCGTACCGGGCGACGAGCTCGGCGACGTGGTTGCCGACCATGCCGCCGAACCACCTGGTCTGGTCGTGCATGTGGGCGCGGTCCTCGCCGACGTACATCGGCGCGGCGATGCAGAACTGCAGGGAGTCCGGGTCGCGCCCGGCCCTCTCGGCGGCCTCGCGCACCACCCGGATGGTCCAGGCCGTGACGTCGGGGTCGGCGAGCTGGAGGATGAACCCGTCGGCGACGTCGCCTGTCAGCGCCAGCGTCTTGGGCCCGTACCCGGCCACCCAGACCTCGAGCCGCGAGGTCAGCGTCCACGGGAAGCGCACGGTGGAGCCGTTGATCTCCACCGGCCGGGCGTTCGCGAGCTCGCGGATGACGTGCACCGCGTCACGCAGCTGCGCGAGGGTGGCCGGGCGGCCGTTGAGCACGCGGACCGCCGAGTCCCCGCGCCCGATCCCGCACACCGTCCGGTTCCCGAACATCTCGTTGAGCGTGGCGAACGCCGAGGCGGTCACCGTCACGTCGCGGGTGATGGGGTTGGTGACCATCGGCCCGACGATCACCTTGCGCGTGTGGGCCAGGATCTGGCTGTAGACGACGAACGGTTCCTGCCAGAGCAGGTGGGAGTCGAACGTCCACACGTGGGAGAAGCCGTGCGTCTCGGCGAGGCGGGCGAGGTCCACCACGCGCGAGGCCGGCGGGTTGTTCTGCAGCACGACACCGAAGTCCATGGGTGGCGCCTCCTCACGTCGGGGTACTGCGGGGGCCGGTGCGGCGAGCTAGACGAGGTACTGGGTGAGTCCGCGGCGGAGGTACTCGCCGTGACCGGCCCGCCCGCGGAACTGGCCGCCGTCGACGATCACCTCCCCGCGGGAGATGACGGTGTCGACGTGGCCGTCGACCTCGAAGCCCTCGTAGGCGGAGTAGTCCATGTTCATGTGGTGGGTCTTGCCGACCCCGATGCTGGTGTGGCCGTTCGGGTCGTAGACGACGACGTCGCCGTCGGCGCCGGGGGCGATGACACCCTTCCTGCCGTACAGGCCGAACATCCGGGCGGGGGTGACGCAGCACAGCTCCACCCACCGCTCGAGGGTGATCTCCCCCGTCACCACGCCCTGGTAGAGGAGGTCCAGCCGGTGCTCCACCCCGCCGATGCCGTTGGGGATCTTGGAGAAGTCGCCGATCCCCATCTCCTTCTGGTCCTTCATGCAGAAGGGGCAGTGGTCCGTGGAGACCACCTGGAGGTGGTTGGTCCGCAGTGAGTGCCACATGTGGTTCTGGTGGCCCTCGGCCCGCGAGCGCAGCGGCGTCGAGCACACCCACTTGGCGCCCTCGAAGCCCGGCGCCCCGAGCTGCTCCTCGAGCGAGAGGTAGAGGTACTGCGGGCAGGTCTCGCCGAACACGTTCTGCCCCCGGGCGCGGGCCGCGGCGATCTGGTCGGCCGCCTGCTTGGCCGAGACGTGGACGATGTACAGCGGCGCGCCCGTGAGGTCGGCCAGCATGATGAGCCGGTGGGTGGCCTCCTCCTCGGCCTGCCACGGCCGGGTGAGGCCGTGGTAGATCGGGTCGGTGTCGCCGCGGGCGACCGCCTGCTGCACGAGCACGTCGATGACCGAGCCGTTCTCCGCGTGCCCCATGATCATGGCGCCGTTGTCCGCGGCGCGCTGCATCGCCTTGAGGATCTGGCCGTCGTCGGAGAGGAAGACGCCCTTGTAGGCGGTGAAGAGCTTGAAGCTGGTGACCCCCTCCTTCAGCAGCGCGTCCATCGCGGTGAGGGTGGAGTCCTGGACGTCGGAGAGGATCTGGTGGAAGCCGTAGTCGACGGCGCAGTTCCCGTCCGCCTTCTCGTGCCAGAGCTGGTACTGCTCGAGCGGGTCCTGGCCGGGGTACTGGACCACGAAGTCGACGATCGTCGTCGTCCCGCCCCAGGCCGCCGCCGTCGTCCCGGTCTCGAAGGTGTCCGAGGCCTGGGTGCCGCCGAAGGGCATCTCCATGTGGGTGTGCGCGTCGATCCCGCCCGGGATGACGTACTTGCCCGTCGCGTCGATCACGGTGTCGACGTTCGCGGCGACGTCGAAGCCGAGGATCGTCGACCCGGTGGGCAGGACGGCGGCGATGGTCTCGCCGTCGATGAGGACGTCGGCCTGCGAGCGGCCCGTGGAGCTGACCACGGTGCCGCCGGTGACGAGGGTCTTCACGGCGTACGCTCCTTGCCGGTCATGGGGCCGTCACGGCGGCGTAGGAGTCGGGCCGGCGGTCGCGGTAGAACTGCCAGCGGTCGCGCACCACCTTGATGAGGTCGGTGTCGATCTCCCAGACCTTCATCTCCGCCTCGGTGCTCGAGGCCCACTCCCCGACGAACATCCCGTCCGGCCCCACCACGTAGGAGCTGCCGTAGAAGGTCACCGCCTCGTCGCCGTACTCGTTCGTCTCGGCGCCGACCCGGTTGGCGGCGGCGATGAAGTACTCGTTGGCCAGCGCCGCGGCCGGCTGCTCGAGCTCCCAGTTCCGGTTGGAGATGCCCGGCGCGGTGGCGTTGGGGTTGAAGACGATCTCGGCACCGTTGAGGCCCAGCTCGCGCCAGCCCTCGGGGAAGTGCCGGTCGTAGCAGATGTACACGCCGACCTTGCCGATCGCGGTGTCGAAGACGGGGTAGCCGAGGTTGCCGGGGCGGAAGTAGAACTTCTCCTGGAACTTCGGCAGGTGCGGGATGTGGTGCTTGCGGTACCTGCCCAGCACCGAGCCGTCCGCGTCGATGACGACGGCGGTGTTGTAGTAGATGCCCGGCGCGTCCTGCTCGTAGATCGGGAGCACGATCACCAGGCCCAGCTCCTTGGCGAGCGCCGCGAACCGGTCCGTCGTCGGCCCCGGGACCGGTTCGGCGTACTCGTAGTACTTCGTGTCCTGGGTGATGCCGAAGTAGGGGCCGTAGAAGAGCTCCTGGTAGCAGATCGCGTCGGCCCCCTGGGCCGCCGCCTGACGGGTCCAGTCCTCGTGGAGGGCGATCATCGACTCCTTGTCCCCGGTCCACGGCGTCTGGGTCAGGGCGATCTTCCGAACGGTCATCGAATCCTCCAGCAGGTTCTGACTGGGTGCGGCCTTCGCCTCCCCCGGCGGCGCTGCCGGGGCTCGCTAGGTGACATCGTGCCCTGCGGCGGGCCCGGCCGGGGGCGATTGCGCAGATGTGCAGGTGGGAAGGGCTACGATGACGGCGGACCTCGGGTCGGCACTGACCCTGAGCGTTGGCCTGGACATGGGTCACGGTCCGCCGAGCGCAGCGCGGTGACTGCGGCGACCAGCCCGACGACCAGTCCGACGACGTTCCGGAGATCTCCTGTGCCCGCTGCTCCCGTCCGCCTTTCCCGACGCCGCACCCTGCCTCTCGCGGCAGGCCTCGCCGTCTGCGCCCTCCTGTCCGCCTGCGCCGGCTCGGGCGCGGCCGGCCCGGCCGCCGCCGGCCCGGGCACGGAGGGGGCGGCGCCGTCCTCCGCCGCCCCGGGCTCCACCGCCACGTTCCCGCTCACCGTGTCCTCCTGCGGGGTGGAGGCGACGCTCGAGGCGCCGCCCGAGCGCATCGTGACCATCAAGTCCTCCGCGACCGAGATGGTGCTGGCCCTGGGGGCCGGCGACCGCCTGGTGGGCACCGCGTTCGCCGACGGCGACGTGCCGGCCGAGCTCGCGCCGGCGGCCGCGGACGTGCCCGTGCTGGCGGAGAAGAACCCGGCGACGGAGGCGGTCCTGGAGCTCGAGCCGGACCTGGTCTACGCGGGGTGGGAGTCCAACCTCACCGCCGATGGCGCCGGCGAACGGGAGATGTACCAGGACCTCGGCGTCGCCACCTACGTCTCCCCCTCGGCGTGCAAGGCCGCGGAGCACCGTCCGGAGCGGCTCACGTTCGACCTCGTCCTCGAGGAGATCACCGAGGCCGGGCGCATGCTCGGCGAGGAGGAGGCCGCGGCGGAGCTGGTGGCCGCGCAGCGCGCGGAGCTCGACGCCGTCGTCCCCTCCGACGCCGGGCTGACCGCGCTGTGGTACTCCTCCGGCGAGGACGTGCCCTACGTGGGGGCGGGCATCGGGGCGCCGCAGATGATCATGGACGCCGTCGGGCTGGAGAACGTCGCGGCCGGTGTGCAGGACACCTGGACCTCGCTCGGCTGGGAGGCGGTGGCGGAGGCGAACCCCGACGTCGTCGTGCTGGTCGACGCCGCCTGGAACACGGCCGAGCACAAGAAGCAGGCACTGGAGCAGAACCCCGTCACGGCCGCGCTGCCGGCCGTGCAGGAGGAGCGGTACCTGGTCGTCCCCTTCCCCGCGACCGAGGCCGGCGTGCGCAACGTGCCGGCCGTGACCGACCTCGCCGCGCAGCTCGCCGAGCTGGAGGTGGGACGCTGACCGCGACCCAGCCCGCGATCCGGTCCGCGGCCCGCCCGACGCCCGGGCCCGGCGGCCCGGCAGGTCCGGCGCGCCGGCCCGCGCCCGGCAGGGACCGCGGGCCCGGGGCCCCACGGCCCGCCGTGCGAGCCCGGGCGCCCCTGGCGCTCGTGCTGGTCGTGCTCGCCGTCGTCCTGGTCGTCGTCGCCGGCTGGGGGCTGACGCTGGGGCAGGCGGACATCTCGACGGCGCAGGTCTGGACCTCCGCCTGGCACCACCTCTGCGGCCAGGCCGGGACGCCGGGAGCCGGCTGGTGCCCGGCCAACCCGCTGACCGGTATCCAGGACGCCATCATCTGGTCGGGGCGGGCGCCCCGCGTGGTCGCGGCCGCCGCCGTCGGGGCCGGGCTGGCCCTGTGCGGTGGCGTCATGCAGGCTCTGACCCGCAACCCGCTGGCCGACCCGTACCTTCTCGGCGTCTCCTCCGGGGCGTCGGTCGGCGCCGTGCTGGTGCTCGTGCTCGGGCTGTCCGCCGCGCTGCCCGTCGCCGCCTTCGCCGGCGCCATGGCGGCGCTGGTGCTCACGCTCGCGCTGGCGACCGGCCGGGGCGGCGGGCTGAGCCCCGTGCGGACCGTGCTGGCGGGCGTGGCGGTGGCCCAGGCCGGATCCGCCGTCGTCAGCTTCGTCATCTTCTGGTCCTCCACCGGCGACTCCTACCGGGAGATCCTGACCTGGCTCATGGGCTCCCTCGGCGGGGCGACCTGGCCCGAGGCGCTCACCGCGCTCGGGGCGACCGCCGTCGTCGGCACGTTCCTCGCCGGTCAGGCACGGGCGCTCGACGCCTTCACGTTCGGCGACGTCTCGGCCGCCTCGCTCGGCGTGGCCGTCACGCGCACCCGCTGGGTGCTGCTCGGGACGGCGGCGCTCCTGACCGGGCTGCTCGTGTCCGTGGCCGGCGCGATCGGGTTCGTCGGGCTCGTGGTTCCCCACGCCGTGCGGCTGATCGTGGGGGACCGGCACCACCGGCTCCTGCCCGTCGCCGCCCTCGCCGGCGCCACGTTCCTGCTTCTCGCGGACACCGCTGCCCGCAGCCTCTTCGAGCCCCGGGAGCTGCCGGTCGGCATCCTCACGGCGGCGATCGGGGCCCCCGTCTTCGCCGTCCTCCTGCGCCGCAGGGCCGTCTCGTGACCACCCTGACGATCGCCGGGGTGCAGGTGAGCGTCGACGGCGTGACCGTCCTCGACGGTGTGGACCTGCACGTCCCCGCGGGGGCCGTGACCGCCGTGGTGGGCCCGAACGGCGCCGGGAAGTCGACGCTGCTGCGCGTCCTCGTCGGGGCGCTGCCGGCCGGGGGCTCCGTCATGCTCGACGGCGCCGACCTCGGCCGGCTCACGCGGCGCGAGCGAGCACGACGGATGGCGCTCGTGGAGCAGGACTCCTCGGCGCCGGTGGCCCGGCAGGTTCTCGACGTGGTAATGCTCGGCCGCACGCCGCACCGCCCGCGGTGGGGAGCGGACTCCGCCAGCGACCTCGAGATCGCCGGTGCGGCGCTGACACGTGCCGGGGCGTGGGACCTCGCCGAGCGGGACTTCTCGACGCTGTCCGGCGGCGAGCGGCAGCGCGTGCACCTGGCCCGTGCGCTCGCGCAGCAGCCGGAGGTGCTCCTGCTCGACGAGCCCACCAACCACCTCGACGTCGCCGCCCAGCTCCACGTGCTCGCGCTGGCGCGCGAGCTCGCCGGGGACGGGGTCACCGTGCTCGCCGCCCTGCACGACCTGAACCACGCCCTCCGCCACGCGGACCGGGTGGTCGTGATGGCGCGCGGGGCCGTGGTCGCCGCCGGTGCGCCGGGCGACGTGCTCACCGGGGAGCTGGTGAGCGACGTGTACGGCGTCGCTGCCGAACGGGTGCGGGCCGGCGGGCACGACCTGCTGCTGCTGGAGCTGAAGCGGGACGACGCGAAGCACCCGGTGCGCCAGCTGACGAGCGCGTCGTCCGGGCGTCGCTGACCGCCGGCATGCCCTGCCGAGGTCCTTTTCATAAAAATTGGACCCGTATCAAATCGCATTCTTGATTGTGCGACGACGGCCGCCCGATCCGCCTCCCGCCGACGCGCCGGACGCTACCTTGGCGCGATGAGGACGACTCGGAACTCTCTGGTCCGGGGCATTTTCATTCTTGCCCTGACTGGATTTATTGTGCAGGTGGCGGTGGACGAGATGTGGCGCGAGCCGTATCCCGGACTGTTCCAGCCGGGCTTCGGCGGGATCGGCCCCGTCGCGGGCACGGTCGACTCGGACGAGCCCACGGTCACGGTCGACTACGCCGACGGCGGCTCCGAGACCTTCAGCCACCTCGAGGTGATGGCGCAGGCGAAGTCGTCGCCGACGCGGGTGTTCTCGACCGCCTTCCGGCCGGACAGCCCGCGGCGGGACCTTCCCGAGACCGTCGCGTGGCTGGAGGAGCGCGTGTCCGTCCTTGCGGGTGGCCGAGAACCGGTCCGCGCGGTGATCAGCTGGCGGACCGTGCACTACGACCTCGACGAGGACGGCCCTCCCCGCGTCACGGTGGGCGACCGCACCGTCATCCCGTTCGGGGGGCAGTCATGAGCAGCGCGACGACGACCAGGACCGCCCGGATCGACGCCTGGATCCACGGCGGGGCCTTCACCAGGACCTCGCTGGCGCGCTACCGCGTCGTCTACGCCGTCATCGCCCTGCTGACCCTCCCGGACTTCTCCTGGCCGACGCTCTTCCCCGACTCGATGTACATCGCCCCGCCGGGGCCTTTCATGCTTTTCCCGGGATTTCCGCCCGAGGTTTTCCTGCGCGCCCTGGAGGCGATTTTCGCCTCGTGCCTGGTCGCAATTCTGCTCGGATGGTTCACACGCGCCGCGTCATTTTTCTCGGTGATCGTCGCGATGACGGGTTTCGGTTTCACGTACAGCCTCGGAAAAATAGACCACGACATCTTTCTCGTGCTGATCCCGGCGGCGATGGCCCTCGCGGGGTGGGGGGACCGGATGTCCCTGGACGCGGTGCGACGACGCGCCCGAGGTCTGCCCGAGGCGCCCGAGCGCGCGGAGCAGTGGCCGCTGCGGCTGTACGCGCTCATGATCGGCCTGGGGTTCCTGACGGCCGCCTGGCCGAAGATCCGCGGCGACTGGCTCAGTCCCCGCACCCAGGCGGTCCAGGGCCATCAGGTGCGCCAGTACTTCACCAACGGCAAGGACGACCTCCTCGCCCCGTTCTTCCTCAACTTCGACCACCCGGTGTTCTGGGAGATCCTCGACATCGCCACGATCGTCCTGGAGGCGGGGATGATCGTGGCGGTGCTGTGGTGGACCACCACGCGGCTGGCCTTCGCGGTGGCGGCGACGTTCCACCTGGGCGTGTGGCTCATGATGAACATCGCCTTCTTTATGAACGTCGTGACGTACGGCTTCGTGGTGCCGTGGGACCGCGTGCCGGTGCCACGGGCGCTGCGCCGCTCGTTCGTCGCGCCGGCCCGGCTGGTCCGCCTCGCACCGGTCGTGGTGCTCGCGGGCGGCGTCGGCTGGTCCCTGCTCGTCGAGTCGGCCGGGAATGCCGCCGACGTCGTCTACCCCGTCGTGCTCGTCGCCGGAGGGGCCGTCGGTGCCTGGTTCCTGCTCGCGCCCGTGGTGCGGCTCGCCCGGGCCGCCCGGGCGGTCCGCCGCGGCGCCGACACCTCGGGGCGGCTGCTGTACGACGCCGACTGCGGCTTCTGCACCCGCGCGGCGCTCTGGCTGGCCCGGCGGCGACCGGACCGGGTGACCATCGTTCCGTGGCAGTCGGTGCCCGACCTGGCCGAGCTCGGCCTGCGGGCGGAGGATCTCTCGCGCCAGGCGTACTGGCAGGGCAGCGAGGGGCCGTTGCGCGGCGGGAGCGCGGCCATCGCCGCCGCGATGGTCGCCCGTGGTGGGCCGGCGACGGTGGCGGGGCTGCTGATCGCCAGCGACCCCGTGCGCCCGCTGGCGGACGTGGTCTACCGGGCCGTGGCGGCCCGGCGGCACCGCATGCCCGGTGGCACCGACAGCTGCGCGGTCACCCCCGCCCCGGTCCCGGACGACGAGGCCGCCGGCCCGGGAGGCCCGGGTCAGTCCTGAGAGACCCCGTGGCGGAACATGTCCTCGACCGCCGGGCGGATCAGGGACGCGGCGCCGTCGCCGTCCTCCAGGGTCACCACGTGGCCCATGCCCCGGACCACGGCGACCGGGCGACCCGACACCTTGCCCTTGACCAGCTCCGCCGCGGCGGCGATCTCGTCCGCCACCGCGATCACCGTGATCTGCAGCTCTCTGCCGTACGCGTCCCTGCTCCCCCGCATGTCGGTCACCACCTGCACGCCGGCGGCGCCGATGGCCATGTCCACCACGCCCCGGCGCCACGGGCGGCCGGCGGTGTCGGTGATGAGCACCCCCGGGCGGACGCCGGTACGGGCGAGGAGGCCGCGGCGCAGCCGTCGCGCGGAGGCGTCGGGGTCCTCGGGCAGCAGCAGCGCCGTCCCGGGCGGCACGTCCGAGGCGTCCACACCTGCCGCGGCCATGACCAGGCCGAGCTTGTTCTCCACGATGCGCAGGGTCGTGCCGTCGGGCCGCTCGCGCTCGGCCACCACCCGCACCGTCTCGCCCGCGATCACGGACTCCCGTTCGGCGTCGTCCCGGGCGGCGACCAGCCGGCCCTCGGCCTTGGCCACGATCTTCGAGGCGACGACGACGACGTCGCCCTCCGCGAGCCCGGTGGAGCCGTCGGGCCAGGAGAGCCGTTCGAGCACCGGGACGAGGAGGGCGGCGAGATCGTCGCCCCGCGTGATGATCGGGACGCCGTCGGGCGCCTGGGCGAGCAGCATGCCGTCGGCGCTCACCGGGCGAGCTTGGGCAGGACGTCGCGGCCGAAGACCTCGAGCCACTCCCGCTGGTTGCGGCCGACGTTGTGCAGGTAGATGCGGTCGAAACCGAGGTCCACGTACCGCTGGATCTCCGCGCGGTGCTCGTCCGGGTCGGCGGAGATCACCATGCGGCCGGCGAAGTCCTCCTCGCGCACGAGCTTGGCCATCGCGGCGAAGTCGAAGGGCGAGCGGATGTCGGCCTTCGGGAACTTCATGCCGCCGTTGGGCCACTGGTCCATCGCGTTCGCGAGCGCCTCCTCGTCGGTCGGCGCCCAGGAGAGGTGCAGCTGGAGCACCTTCGGCATCGTGTCCACGTCCTTGCCCGCCTCCTTCGCCCCGGCGGCGAACTTCTCGAACAGCCCGCCGATCTTCTCCAGGGGCGCCCCCACGGTGATCAGCCCGTCCGCGTGCCTGCCCGCCCGCCTCGCGGTCACCGGGCCGCCGGTGGCCACGAGGATCGGCGGCGCCTCCTCGGGCATCGACCACAGCCGCGTGGACTCGAGCTTGTAGAACGTGCCCGCGTGCTTGGTGTCCTTGCCCGCGAGGGAGTTGGTGAAGAGCTTGCGGATGATCTCGATCGCCTCGAACATCCGGTTGATCCGCTCCGGCGCCTCGGGCCAGTAGCCGCCCACGACGTGCTCGTTCAGCGCCTCCCCCGAGCCGAGCCCCAGCCAGTGCCGCCCGGGGTACATCGTCGCCAAGGTCGCCGACGCCTGGGCCACCATCGCCGGGTGCCACCGGAACGTCGGGGCGGTGACGCCGGGCCCGAGGTCGCCCCGGGTCCGCTCCGCCACCGCCGTGAGCACGTTCCACACGAAGCCGGCCTGCCCCTGCGTGGGCGTCCACGGCTGGAAGTGGTCCGCCGCCATCACCCCGGAGAAGCCGTGCTCCTCCGCGAGCGCCGAGTACTCCACCGCCTCCATGGGCGCGAACTGCTCGAGGGCCGCGGCGTAACCGATCGTCAGACTCATGGGGCCATCTTGGCAGGCCGGCCCGGGATCACTGCGGCGGCTCGTCCTCGCCGGCCTCCTCCTTGGCGTCCGCCTCCTCCTTGGTGGCGTGCACCGCCCCCTCGGCGTGGTGGGCCGGGCCGTAGATCGTGTAGAGGACCAGCGGGCTGTGCCCGACGTTGACGAAGTTGTGCTTCGTCCCCGCCGGCACGGCGACGATGTCGCCGGCCGCGACCAGGTGCTCCTCACCCTCGATCACGGCCTTGGCAGACCCGGAGACGAAGCTGAGGATCTGGTCGTTGTCGGGGTGCGTCTCCTCGCCGATCTCCCCGCCGGGCTCGATCGTCATGATGACGAGCTGGCTGTGCTCCCCGGTCCACAGAACCCGCCGGAAGTCCTTGGACTGCTCGGCCTCGCTGTCTCGGGACCAGTGGTGGAACGTCATGCGTGCCTCCTCGTTCGGTGGTGCGCGGTGCGCCGTCGCCCCACCCTCTCGCAGGGCGGCGAGGAGCGCAGCCGGAGCACCTCGGCCGACGGCCGGAGCACCTCGGCCGGCAGCCGGCAGCCGACGGCCGGCAGCCGGCGGCCGACGGCGGAACCTGACACGGCGCGCCGACGGCGGAACCTGACACGGCGCGCCGGCGGCGGTGGCGGCCGGCGGCCGGGGGGGCGCCGGCGTCACTCTGTGAGGCTCAGCCTGACGGAACGACGCGCGCGCACCAGGGAGGCGCCCCTCGTCGAGGGCGACCTCGTGCTCTCGACGTCCACGAGCGCCGGTGGCCCGCGCGGCTGTCCGCCCACCCGCGCGGTTGTCCGTTCAGGGGACAGCCTCCGGACGCTGGATCTCAGGCGGCGGAGCTCTGGGGCGAGGAGATCTGGTCGGCGAAGGCCCGCACCTTGTCCTCCCAACCCTCCTCGAGCGGCCCCTTGAGGTCGGTCACCCTGACGGTGCCCTCCGCGACCTCGACGCCCTTGCCCTCGAGGAGCTCCCTCATGATCGGCATGACGCGCTGCCAGCGGTCGAGCTTCTCCGGGTCCGGCATCTGCCCGTTCTTGTCCGGCCTCGGCGCGACCTCGGTGGTGAGGATCGCGTACCGGGAGCCCGGCTCCAGCCGCACGTGCTTGACGAAGCTCCGGGCCGTCCGGCGTGGCTTCCCCATGAAGCCCGGCGCGCTGAAGACGTACAGGTCGGCCGTGGGGAGGTTCTTCGGGTCGGCGTCGCGCATGTGCCGGACGTCGACCGTGACACCCCTCGCCGCCATGACGTCCGCAAACCTGGCCGCCACCGCGGCACCGTTGCCGAACCTGGATGCGTGGTAGTAGGCGACGTGCATGACCGGTCCTCCCTGACCTCGCGCGGGGCGCTCCAGGGGCGGAGCGCGCTCCGCGACCTTGCTCTCCCAGGGAAACCCCGCGGGGGGTGCGGAGGGAAGGGACCACGGTCCCGGGCACCGGTCAGAGGTACGCGTCGACCAGCCGCCGCGCCACCGCGGCCGAGTCCACGAGCGGGTGCATCGCGAGGGCGAGCCACGCCGTCTCGCGCGAGCGGGTCCGCGCCGCGTCGATCGCGAGCCGCTCGCACGCCTTGACGGCCTGGACCCGGGCGAGCATGGCGGGCTCGAGCGGGCGTCGCAGCGGCAGCGGGTGCGCCCCGTCGCTGTCGACGCGCACCGGGACCTCCACGACGGCGTCGCCGGGCAGGCCCGCCACGAGCGGGGCGCCGTCGGGCCCGGTGTTCGCGACGTCCAGGATCATCCGGTGCTCCTCGCCGCCGAGCAGCGCCGCCATGAGGTCGACCGCGACCTCGTGGTAGCCGCCGCCGAGGTCCTCCTCCGCCCGCTCGCCGGCCTGCTGGGCCTCGCGCTCCGTGGCCATGTACGTGGCCTCGCGCTCGGCCAGCGTCGCGCGCCACAGCTCCAGCGCCCGGTCGGGCCGGGCGGCGGCCGCCTCGTAGAACGCCCCCTGCTGGGCGAGCAGGAACTCGCCTCGGGTCGACCCCCGCGAGGCGATGCCGGCCACGGCCTCGCGGGTGAAGTCGTAGTAGTACAGGTACTCGTTGGGCAGCGCGCCCAGCGCCCGGACCCAGTCCGCGCCCATGAGGCGCGCCTCCTCCAGGCCCGCGAGCGCGGCGTCGTCGGCCAGCAGGCCCGGCAGCAGGTCCTCGCCGCCGGCGCGCACGCCGCGGAGCCAGCCGAGGTGGTTGAGCCCGGCGTAGTCGATCTCGACGTCGCCGCGGTCGAAGGCCTGCGCGGGAAGCCCCAGGGCACGCAGCGTCCGCCGCACGAGCGAGATGGGGGTGTCGCAGATCCCGACCACCCGCCCGCCGAGCCACGTCCGCATGGCCTCGGTGACGATCGAGGCGGGGTTGGTGAAGCTGATCGTCCACGCGCCGGGGGCGAGCTCGGCGATGCGGGCGGCGATGCGGTCGACCTCGGGGACGGTGCGCAGCGCGTAGGCGAGCCCGCCCGGGCCCACCGTCTCCTGCCCGAGCAGCCCCTCACCGAGCGCCACCCGCTCGTCGCGCGTGCGCCCCGCCGTCCCGCCCACCCGGATGGCGGAGAAGATGACGTCCGCCCCGGTGACGGCGTCGTCGAGCTCCGTGGTGGCGCGCACCCGGGGCACCGGCCCCGCCGCGCCGGCGCCGGCCTGCTCGAGCACGCCCGCCATCACCCGGAGCCGGGCCGGGTCGTCGTCGAGCAGGACGACCTCGTCCACGGCGACCCGCTCCCTCGCCGCGGCGACAGCCTCGTACACCAGCGGCACGCGGAAACCCCCGCCGCCGAGGATCGTGAGAATCACGTGGCCCACGCTATCGGGGTGGCAGGATCGTGGGCACCATGAGCCCCACCGCCTCCGCCGCCTCCCCCACCGCCTCCCCCACCGCCCCGCTGGACCTCCTGGTCTCGGGCCCCGTCTTCTTCGACCTCATCTTCACGGGCCTGCCGGGCGGGCCGGTACCCGGCACGGAGGTCTGGGCGGAGGGCATGGGCACGGCGCCCGGCGGGATCGCGAACCTGGCGGTGGCGGCGGCCCGGCTGGGCCTGCGCACCGGGATGGCCTCCGGCTTCGGCGACGACGCCTACGCCGACTGGCTCTGGACCGTGCTGTCCCAGCAGGAGGGCGTGGACCTGTCCGCCTCCCGCCGCTACCGGCACTGGCACACCTCCGTGACGGTCTCCCTCGCGCTCGACGGCGACCGCGCCATGGTCAGCCACGGCCACCACGACCCCGAGCCCGCCGGCGCGCTCGTGGCCGCCGCTCCCCCGGCGCGCGCCGTCGTCGCCGACCTCACCGACCCCGGGGAGGGTGACGAGCCGTGGTGGCGGGCGGTGGCCGCGTCCGGCTCGCTCGTCTTCGCCGACGGCGGGTGGGACCCCTCGCAGAGCTGGGACCCGGCCCGTCTCTCCATGCTGGACGGCTGCCACGCGTTCACGCCCAACGCGGTGGAGGCCATGGCCTACACCCGCACCGGCACCGCGCGCGAGGCGGTGCGCGCCCTCGCCGAGCACGTGCCGCTGGCGGTGGTGACCGTCGGCGCGGAGGGTGCGCTCGCCGTCGACTCGGCGACCGGGACGGAGGTCGAGGTCCCGCCGCTGCGCGTGAAGGCCCTGGACGCCACCGGCGCCGGCGACGTGTTCGCCGCCGCGCTGATCGGCGGCACCCTGCAGGGCTGGCTCCTGGAGCACCGGCTGCGCTTCGCCGTCCTGTGCTCCGCCCTGGCGGTGCAGCACTTCGGCGGCTCCCTGGCGGCGCCCGGCTGGGGCGACATCGCCGACTGGTGGGACGCCACGGTCGCCGCCGCCCGTACCGGCGACCGCGCCGCCCGCGCCACCGCCGACAGCTACGAGTTCCTCGTCGACGCCCTCCCCGGCCACGCGCTCGCCCGGGTCCGCCGCGCCGAGGCCACCATCGCCCGGATCTCGGACGCCATGCCCGACACCGCCGCGCCCGCGCCGACGGTGAGGGCGGCCCGATGAGCGGGGTGGAGACCATCCGGCACCGCCGTGACGGGCACAGCGTCCTCGAGCACCGGATCGCCGTCCCGCTGGACCACGCCGAGCCGGCCGGCGAGCGCATCGGCCTCTTCGCGCGCGAGATCGTCCGCGACGGCGGGGAGGACCGGCCGTACCTGCTCTACCTGCAGGGCGGCCCCGGCGGGCGCGCCGACCGTCCTGCCCGGCTGACCGGGTGGATCGACCGCGCGCTCCAGGACTACCGCGTGGTGCTCATGGACCAGCGAGGCACCGGGCTGTCGACCCCCGCCGACGCGCTGACCGTCACCGCGCGGGGCGACGCCGCCGCGCAGGCCGCCTACCTGGCCCACTTCCGCGCCGACGCCATCGTCGACGACGCCGAGCTGCTGCGCGAGGCGCTCGCCGGCGACGCGTGGTCGCTGCTCGGCCAGTCCTTCGGCGGTTTCGTCATCACCCGCTACCTCTCCGTGGCGCCCGGCTCGGTCCGCGAGGCGCTCGTGACCGGCGGCCTGCCCGGCCTGACGGCGAGTGCCGAGGACGTCTACCGGCGCACCTACGCCGCCACGGCCCGCCGCAACCGCCAGTACTTCGCGCGCTACACCGGCGACGAGAAGAACCTGCGCCTGCTCGCCCGGCACCTCGCCGACACCGAGGAGCACCTGCCCACCGGCGAGCGGCTCAGCCCGCGACGGCTGCGGCAGATCGGCATCCGGCTCGGCGCCGACCTCGGGTTCGACGCGCTGCACCACGTCCTCGAGGACCCCTTCGTGCAGGTGAGCGGCACCCGCCGGGTCAGCCGGGCCTTTCTGGCCGACGCCGGCGCCATCCTCAGCCACGCCACGAACCCGCTCTACGCCGTCCTGCACGAGGCGATCTACGCCCAGGGCTCCGCCACCCGGTGGGCGGCGCACCGCCTGCGCGAGGAGCACGACGGCTTCGCCGAGGACGCCGACCCGGCGGACACCTCGAGCCCGTACTACCTCACCGGCGAGCACGTCTACCCCTGGCAGCTGCGCGAGGACCCCGCCCTGGCGCCGCTCGCCGACGCCGCGGACCTGCTCGCGGCCAAGGACGACTTCCCGGCCCTGTACGACGCGCAGGCCCTCGCCGCGCAGGGCCCTCCCGTGGCCGCGGCGGTCTACGTGGACGACATGTTCGTCCCCTTCGACCTCTCGGCGGCCACGGCGGAGACGCTCCACGACGCGCGCCCGTGGGTGAGCAACGACTACGCCCACGACGGCATCCGGACCGACGGCGCCCGCATCCTCGACAAACTCATCACCCTCGCCCGGCGCTGAGGCGAGGCGCTGCGGACCGTGACGACGGGCACGTCCGCCGTCGTGGGAGAATCGGTCACCATGAGCGATGCATCCCTGGCCCCCTCCGTCGACGTCGAGACCTTCCCGGCCCCGTCGGTGCCGGAGAAGGTCAGCGTCGACGGGATCGAGGACCGCTGGAACGCCGCGTGGACGCGGGAGGGCACCTACGCCTTCGACCGCACCGCGACCCGTGAGCAGGTCTACTCCATCGACACCCCGCCGCCCACCGTCTCCGGCTCGCTCCAC
Organism: Georgenia daeguensis; assembly: GCF_039537705.1. Taxonomy (NCBI): domain Bacteria; kingdom Bacillati; phylum Actinomycetota; class Actinomycetes; order Allobogoriellales; family Allobogoriellaceae; genus Georgenia; species Georgenia daeguensis. Next base: position 73,785 of record NZ_BAABBA010000004.1, on the reverse strand, counting down.
GTGGGCCACGTCTTCAGCTACACCCACACCGACGTCGTCGCCCGCTACCAGCGGATGCGCGGCAAGGCCGTGTTCTACCCGATGGGCTGGGACGACAACGGCCTGCCCACCGAGCGCCGCGTCCAGAACTACTTCGGCGTGCGCTGCGACCCGTCACTGCCCTACGACCCGGACTTCACGCCGCCCCACGTGGGCGGCGAGGGCAAGTCGGTCAAGGCCGCGGACCAGGTCCCGGTCAGCCGCAAGAACTTCGTCGAGCTGTGCGAGCGGCTCACGGCCGAGGACGAGCAGCAGTTCGAGGCGCTGTGGCGCCACCTGGGCCTGAGCGTGGACTGGACACACCACTACCAGACCATCGGCAAGGACGCCCGGGCCGTCGCGCAGGCGGCGTTCCTGCGCAACCTCGCCCGCGGCGAGGCCTACCAGGCCCAGGCCCCCGGCCTGTGGGACGTGACGTTCCAGACCGCCGTCGCCCAGGCCGAGCTCGAGGCCCGCGACTACCCGGGCCACTACCACAAGGTCACCTTCCACCTCACGGCGCCCCGGGCCGACGGCACGGACACCGTCGCCATCGAGACCACCCGCCCCGAGCTGCTCCCGGCCTGCGTCGCCCTCATCGCCCACCCCGACGACGAGCGCTACCAGGACCTGTTCGGCACCACGGTCACCTCGCCGATCTTCGGGGTCGAGCTGCCCGTCCTCGCCCACCCGGCGGCCGAGATGGACAAGGGCGCGGGCATCGCGATGTGCTGCACCTTCGGCGACCTCACCGACGTGCAGTGGTGGCGCGAGCTGAACCTGCCCACCCGCCCGGTGCTGGGCCGCAACGGCCGCATCCTCGCCGAGACCCCGGACTGGATCACGGACGACGGCGGCCGGGCCGCCTACGCCGAGATGGCGGGGAAGACGACGTTCTCGGCGCGCACCGCCGTCGTCGACGCGCTCAGGGCCTCCGGCGACCTCGTCGGCGAGCCGGTCGCCACCCAGCGCAAGACGAACTTCTTCGAGAAGGGCGACAAGCCCCTCGAGATCGTCACGTCCCGCCAGTGGTACATCCGCAACGGCGGCCGCCCCCACACGGAGGCCAACGGCAAGGAGCTGCGTGAGAACCTCATCTCCCGCGGCAAGGAGCTCGACTTCCACCCCGACTTCATGCGGGTGCGGTACGAGAACTGGGTCAACGGTCTCAACAGCGACTGGCTCATCTCGCGCCAGCGCTTCTTCGGCGTCCCGATCCCGGTCTGGTACGCCGTCGGGGACGACGGCGAGCCCGACTACCAGCGCGTCCTCACCCCCGACGAGGCCCAGCTCCCCGTCGACCCGAGCATCGACGTCCCCGCGGGCTACACCGAGGACCAGCGCGGCGTGGCCGGCGGGTTCGTCGGCGAGGTCGACATCATGGACACGTGGGCGACGTCGTCGCTCTCCCCGCAGATCGCGGGCGGCTGGCTGCGCGACGAGGACCTCTTTGCCCGCGTGTACCCCATGGACCTTCGCCCGCAGGGTCAGGACATCATCCGCACGTGGCTGTTCTCCACCGTGGTCCGCGCCCACCTCGAGTTCGGTGCGCTGCCGTGGCGCCACGCCGCCATCTCTGGCTGGATCCTCGACCCGGACCGCAAGAAGATGTCGAAGTCCAAGGGCAACGTCGTCACCCCGATGGGCCTGCTCGAGGAGCACGGCTCCGACGCCGTGCGCTACTGGGCGGCCTCCGCCCGCCTCGGCACGGACGCGGCCTTCGAGGTCGGCCAGATGAAGATCGGCCGCCGCCTGGCCATCAAGGTCCTCAACGCGTCGAAGTTCGCCCTGACGATGGGCGGGGAGGAGGACCTCGTCCTCGACCCCGCCGCCGTCACCGCCCCCGTCGACCGCGCGATGCTCGCCGGGCTGGCCGACGTCGTCGAGACGGCGACCGCCGCCTTCGAGGCGTACGACCACACCCGGGCGCTGGAGACCACCGAGACGTTCTTCTGGACGTTCTGCGACGACTACCTCGAGCTCGTCAAGGACCGCGCGTACAACCGTGACGGGGCTCTGGGCGTGAGCGAGGTCGCCTCGGCGCGGGCCGCGCTGGCCATCGCCGTGGACACGTTCCTGCGGCTGTTCGCGCCGGTGCTCCCGTTCGCCACGGAGGAGGTGTGGAGCTGGTACCGCACCGGCTCGGTGCACACCGCGTCGTGGCCGACGGCGGAGCCGCTGCGCGCCGCGGCGGCCGGCGGGGACCCCGCGGTCGTCGCCGCGACCGGCGAGGCGCTCGCGGCGCTGCGCAAGGTCAAGTCCGAGGCCAAGGCGTCCCAGAAGACCAGCTTCGCCCGGGCGCGCCTGCAGCTGCCCGCCGACACGATCGCCCTGGTCCAGCAGGCGCTCGGCGACCTGCGCGCGGCCGGCCGGGTGCGCGGCGACCTCGAGATTCTCGGCGCTCCCGCGGGAGAGGCCGCCGCCGTCGTCGACCACGAGCTCGACGAGCCCGAACCGCGTCGCTGACGCACGGAAGGACACCATGACCCAGACCACCACGCTGCCGGAGGCCTCCACCCCGGGCCGCGGGACGCTGACCCCGGAGATGTCGATCCCGAAGATCCTGCGCGAGCGGGCCGCCCGGGACCCGGAGGGCACGATCTTCGAGCGGCAGTCCGCGCTCGGGTCCAGCTTCGTCCCGGTGACGACCAAGGTCTTCTTCGACGAGGTGCGCGCGTTCGCCCGGGGCCTGGTGGCCCTCGGCGTCGAGCCGGGCGACCGGGTCGCCATCATGAGCCGCACGAGCTACGAGTGGTCCGTCCTGGACCTCGGCGCCTGGTCGGTCGGCGCCGTGCCGGTGCCCGTCTACGAGACGTCCTCCGCCGAGCAGGTCGAGTGGATCGTCACCGACGCGGGCGTGCGCCTGGTCTTCGCCGAGAACCGCGCCATGGCCGCGCTGGTCGAGCCGCTGGTCGGCAAGGTCCCCGGCCTGGAGAAGGTCTACGTCATCGACGAGTTCGCCATCTCCCAGGTCTCCGCCGCGGGCACGGAGGTGCCCGAGGATGTGGTCGACGAGCGCACCGACGCCGTCGTCATGGAGTCGCTGGCGACGGTCATCTACACGTCCGGCACCACCGGGCGCCCCAAGGGCGTCGAGCTGACCCACGGCAACTTCGTCTCCCTGGTGGTCAACGGGACGGACGACCCGAACTTCTCCGGGGTCGTGCGCGGAGGCGGCAAGCGCACGCTGCTGTTCATGCCGATGGCCCACGTGTTCGCCCGCTTCGTGGAGGTGCTCTGCATCTACTCGGGCGCCGTCATGGCGCACGTGCCGGACGCGAAGAACCTCGTCGCCGACCTCGGCGCGTTCCGGCCCACCTTCCTCCTCGCCGTCCCGCGGGTGTTCGAGAAGGTCTACAACTCGGCCGACGCCAAGGCCGGCTCGGGGGCGAGGAAGCGGATCTTCCGCTGGGGCGCCAAGGTCGCCATCGAGTACTCCCGCGCGCAGGACCGGCCGGACGGCCCCGGGGCGGCGCTGAAGGCGCAGCACGCCGTGGCGGCCCGGCTCGTCTACGGCAAGATCCTCGCCGCGATGGGCGGGGACCTCGAGTACGCGATCTCCGGCGGCGCACCCCTGGGCGAGCGGCTCGGGCACTTCTTCCGCGGCATCGGCGTCGTCGTCCTCGAGGGCTACGGGCTCACCGAGGTCGGCGCCCCCACCACCGTCAACCGGCCGGGACTGGTCAAGATCGGCACGGTCGGCCCGCCCTACCCCGGCAGCTCCGTGCGCATCGGGGCGGACGGTCAGGTCCAGGTCAAGGGGCCCAACGTCTTCCGCGGGTACCGCAACAACCCCGAGGCCACGGAGGCCGCCTTCGACGACGGCTGGTTCGTCACCGGCGACATCGGCACCCTCGACGCCGACGGCTACCTGCGCATCACCGGCCGGCAGAAGGAACTCATCGTCACCGCGGGCGGGAAGAACGTGGCCCCGGCGGTGCTGGAGGACCGTCTGCGCGGCCACCCGCTCGTCTCCCAGGTGGTCGTCGTCGGTGACGCCAAGCCCTTCATCGGCGCGCTGGTCACCCTGGACGGCGACATGCTGCCGCAGTGGCTGGCGAACCACGGCCTGCCGGCCATGAGCGTCGCCGAGGCCGCGGAGAACCCCCAGGTGCTCGCGGCCCTCGACCGTGCCGTCACCCGCGCGAACGAGGCGGTCTCCCGGGCCGAGTCGATCCGCAAGATCCGGGTGCTCACCACGGACCTCACGATCGAGAACGACTACCTGACGCCGTCGCAGAAGGTCAAGCGCGCCAAGGTGCTCGCGGACTTCGCGGGCGAGGTGGAGAAGATCTACTCCTGACCCGCCGGGCACGTCCTCTTCTCGGTGAGACGTCGCCGGCCCGGCGGGGCGTCATCTTCCCGGTGAGACCTTCACGAGCTCGTGAGCTCTCACCGGGAAGATGACGCCTCGCGGCGTGACGGGCCGCTGCGGTCAGGACTGGAGCGTGCCGCCGCCGTTGGCCCGGGCCTCCGCGATGTCCTCGTGGTGGCGGATGACCTCGTCCACGATGAACTTGAGAAACTTCTCCGCGAACACCGGGTCCAGGCCGGCCTCCTCGGCGAGCGCGCGAAGCCGGGCCACCTGACGGTCCTCCCGGTCAGGGTCCGAGGGCGGCAGGTGCATCTCCGCCTTCATGACGCCGACCTGCTGGGTGCAGCGGAAGCGCTCGGCGAGCAGGTGCACCAGCGCGGCGTCGATGTTGTCGATCGTCGCCCGCGCCGAGCGCAGCGCCGCCGGCACCTCGTCGGGCTCGTTGCTGCGGTGGATCCCTGGGGTCGTCGTCATGGCGCGATCCTACGGAAGACGGCGGCCGCCGGACCCGGGCGCCCACGTGCCGGAGCTCCGGCGCCCGGGTCGGCCGTCAGCGGGCCGTCAGCGGGCCTCGCCGATCGACTGCCGCTTCCCCACCCGGCTGCGGCCCTCGCGGTGCGGGTCCGCGCTCTGGGAGAACAGGTGGTCGTTGGGCGTCGCGGCGTCGCTCCAGCGCAGCAGCGCACCCACGCCGTCGGGCAGCTGGACGCTCGCCGGGTCGACCACCGTGATGCCGGCGCCCTGGGCAAGGGCGGCCCGGCCGAGCGCGAGGTCCGCGCGGACCTCGTGCGGGGCGCGCGCACCCATCTCGACCACGTCCGTGCGGTTGCCGAGCTGGAGCGGGTCGTCGCCGCACCAGAGCTTCCTGCCGGCCAGCGACGACGGAGGCCCCGCCACCTCCTCGGTGACGAGAAGCTCGGCGACCTGACCCCGCCGCAGCACGTCGAGGACGCCGTCACGGCCCGCGACGGCTGCGCCGTCCTGGCCGTGCACCTCCCGGAACCGGTTCACGACCGCCTCCCGGCGGCGCAGCCGGAACTGCGTCAGCATGTCGGCCACGTGCGCGTTGAACGCCTCGGGCTTGACCCCCTCGGCCCGCGAGCCGCCGTCGAGGATGGTGAGGATCTCGCGGGCCTGCTGCCCGAGGGCGTCGGCGACCATCGCCCGGGCGCGGACGTCGCCGGTGAGCAGCAGCAGCTCCGGGCGGCGCTCGGAGACGATGCGGTCCAGCTCGGCCGCGACGACCTCCGCGTTGCGCTCCCAGGAGTCCTCCGCGCGCTTCTCGATGCGGCGGTGCGACCATCCGCCCGCGTTGGCCTTGGTCAGCTCGTCGTGGCCCCCCTCGACGCTCATGAGGTCGGCAGCCACCTCGGACGCGGTGGCGGACTCGAAGAGCGTGACGTCCGCGCCGGAGCGGTCCACGGTCACGAGGAGGTAGCGCACGTGCTCGTCGGCCACGCGCGCGAGCGCGAGGGCGTTGACGCCGCGGTCGACGATGGCCTCGTCCGCTCCCGGCGGCGAGGCGAGTGTGCAGTCGAGGACCACCTCGCCCCTGGCCCCGACGAGCACCCGCCCGTACTTGCCGGCCGCGTTGCTGATCGTCCGGATGCGCTCGCCGAGCGCCTCCAGGGTGGCACCGTCGGCGCCCTGCCCCTCAAGGCCGCGCCGCAGGTCCTTCCACCGTGTGAGCACCGCCTGGTTTCCCGTCTCGCTCTCCCGCGTCGCGTCCATCACGACGGTGACGAGGGGGACGTCCTGGGGAAGGTTGGCGGTGATCCGGTCAAGTCGCATCGGGCACCTCACTGTGTCGGAGTCGGTTGGTCGCGTCCACTCTGACGCACCTCGGCCCGGGACGCCATAGGTGCCCCCGAAGCAGCTTTACGGGGCCTGCACCCCGGGGACGACGAAGGGCCGGCACCGTCCGGTGCCGGCCCTCGGCCGTCGGCGACCGCCGTCGCCGCTGTCGCTCGTCAGGCCGTCTTCTCCCGCGGCGTACGCCGCTTGCTGGCCTTCTCGCGCGGCACGAGCGTCGGGTTCACGTTCTCCAGGACGACCTCACGGGTGACGACGACGCGGGCGACGTCGTCGCGCGACGGCACCTCGAACATCACCTCGCGGAGGACCTCCTCCATGATGGCGCGCAGCCCGCGGGCCCCGGTGCCCCGCAGGAGCGCCTGGTCCGCGATGGACTCCAGGGCGTCGTCGGTGAACTCCAGCTCGACGCCGTCGATCTCGAACATCCGCTGGTACTGCTTGACCAGGGCGTTCCGGGGCTCGGTCAGGATGCGCACGAGCGCCTCCTGGTCGAGCGTGCTGACCGTGGCGACGATCGGCAGGCGGCCGACGAACTCGGGGATGAGGCCGAACTTGTGCAGGTCCTCCGGTCGGACCTCGGAGAAGAGGTCGACCTCCTGGTCGGCGGAGCGCAGCGGCGCACCGAACCCGATGCCGCGCCGACCGGCGCGGGCGGAGATGATCTCCTCGAGGCCGGCGAACGCGCCGGCCACGATGAAGAGCACGTTGGTGGTGTCGATCTGCAGGAACTCCTGGTGCGGGTGCTTGCGCCCGCCCTGGGGCGGCACCGAGGCCTGAGTGCCCTCGATGATCTTGAGGAGCGCCTGCTGGACGCCCTCGCCGGAGACGTCCCGCGTGATCGACGGGTTCTCGCTCTTGCGGGCGATCTTGTCGATCTCGTCGATGTAGATGATGCCCTTCTCGGCCTTCTTGACGTCGAAGTCGGCGGCCTGGATGAGCTTGAGGAGGATGTTCTCCACGTCCTCGCCGACGTAGCCCGCCTCGGTCAGCGCCGTGGCGTCGGCGATCGCGAACGGCACGTTGAGCATCTTCGCCAACGTCTGCGCCAGGTACGTCTTGCCGGTCCCGGTGGGGCCGACGAGCAGGATGTTGGACTTGGCGATCTCGACGCCGGCGTCGTCCTGCCCGGCGGACTCGCGGGCCTGCACGCGCTTGTAGTGGTTGTAGACCGCCACCGCGAGCGACCGCTTCGCGCGGTCCTGCCCGATGATGTACTCCTCGAGGAAGTCGTAGATCTCGCGGGGCTTGGGCAGGTCGACCAGCCCGAGCTCGCTCGCCTCCGCCAGCTCCTCGTCGATGATCTCGTTGCACAGGTCGATGCACTCGTCGCAGATGTACACACCCGGACCCGCGATGAGCTTCTTGACCTGCTTCTGGCTCTTTCCGCAGAACGAGCACTTGAGCAGGTCCGCTCCCTCACCCGTGCGAACCACCGCGCTCCACCACCGTCTCGTCTCTTGTCACGTGCCGGCCGGGCGATCCGGTCCGACACTCCCATTCCACACCACCGGGCGCGCTCCTGTCCTGCTCGCCGCGCGGGCGCTTCACGGTACCCCGGTGCGCCGACGCCGGGTGCGCCGCCACGAGGGGCGGACGCACCCGGCGCGGGCAGGCCTCAGGCCTTGGTCAGGACCGGGGTCTTGCGGGACTCGAGGACCTGGTCCACGAGGCCGTACTCGCGGGCCTGCTCGGCCGTGAGCATCTTGTCGCGCTCGATGTCGGTGCGGACCTGCTCCAGCGGCGTGCCGGAGTGGTGGGCGATGGTCTCCTCGAGCCACTCGCGCATCCGCAGCACCTCGTTGGCGTGGATCTCGATGTCCGAGGCCTGCGCGTAGCCGCCCCCCTCGAGCGCGGGCTGGTGGATCATGACGCGGGCGTTGGGCAGCGCCAGGCGCTTGCCGGGCGAGCCGGCCGCCAGCAGGACCGCGGCCGCGGAGGCGGCCTGGCCGAGGCAGACGGTCTGGATCTGCGGCTTGATGTACTGCATCGTGTCGTAGATCGCCGTCATGGCGGTGAAGGAGCCGCCGGGCGAGTTGATGTACATGGTGATCAGCCCGTCGGGGTCCTGGCTCTCCAGCACGAGCAGCTGGGCCATGACGTCGTCGGCGGAGGCGTCGTCCACCTGCACGCCGAGGAAGATGATGCGGTCCTCGAAGAGCTTGGTGTACGGGTCCTGGCGCTTGTAGCCGTAGGCGGTGCGCTCCTCGAACTGCGGGAGGACGTACCGGGCCCCCGGCATGGCCGGCGCGGTGGAGGCCGGCATGCGCCCGGCCTGGGCGAAGAAGTTGGTGCTCACGGGTGCTCCTGGGGTCATCGGGTCGGCGGGGTGCGGCGTCACTTGGTCTCGGGCCCGCTGTTGCTGTCGGTGCCCCCGCCGCCGGGCACCGAGTGCGAGTGCTCGACGACGCCGTCGATGAAGCCGTACTCGAGCGCCTCGGGGGCCGTGAACCAGCGGTCGCGGTCGGCGTCGGCGTTGATCTGCTCCACGGTCTTGCCGGTCTGCTCGGCGGTCAGCTCGGCGAGCACGCGCTTCATGTGCAGGATCAGCTCGGCGTTGATGCGGATGTCGGTGGCGGTGCCGCCGATGCCGCCGGAGGGCTGGTGCATCATGACGCGGGCGTGCGGCGTCGCGAAACGCTTGCCCTTCGCGCCGGAGGAGAGCAGGAACTGGCCCATCGAGGCAGCCATGCCCATGGCCACGGTGGCGACGTCCGGCTGGACGAACTGCATCGTGTCGTAGATCGCCATGCCCGCGGTGATGGAGCCGCCCGGGGAGTTGATGTAGAGGAAGATGTCCTTGTCCGGGTCCTCCGCGGCGAGCAGCATCATCTGCGCGCAGATCGCGTTCGCGTTGTCGTCACGCACCTCCGAGCCGAGCCAGATGATGCGCTCCTTGAGGAGCCGGTTGTAGATGTTGTCGTTCAGGCCCATACCGGTGCTCTCGGTCCTTGCCTGCGGCATCGTCTCGCTCACGTGCATGCTCCTTCTCGCCGGGCCCCGCGGCCACGGCCGTCTCGGCCTGTGATGGTCCGTTCGGACGACACTAACGCCGCCCGCCGACAGATCCTTTCCCCAGGGGACGCTTTTCGCTCACGGCGCACGGTCACCGAGGCGGAGCGGCCCGGGGCCGTCCAGGACGTGCGACGGGCCCGGCACCACAAGGTGCCGGGCCCGCCGCGATGGCCGGGAGCTGCTACTCGTCGGCCTTCTTCTCAGCCTTCTTGGCGGCCGGCTTCTTGGCCGCGGCGGACTTCGCGGGCGCCTTCTCCGCGGTCTTCGCCGCCGTCTTGCGCGCGGGCGCCTTCTTGGCCGCGGGCTTGGCCGCCCCCTCGTCCTTCGACGCCGTGTCGGCCTTCTTGGCAGGCGCCTTCCTCGCGGGAGCCTTCTTGGCGGGGGCCTTCTTCGCCTCGGCGGCCTCCTCCTCGGCCTCTGCGACCTCGGCCGGGGAACCGGCGGACGCGGCGCTCTCGGCCGACTCCCCGCTCTCGGCGGACTCGGCGGACTCCGCGCTCTCGGCGGACTCCGCGCTGCCGGCCTCGGCCGCCTTCTCCTCGACCGGTGCGGTCGCGCCGTCCGGCCCGGCGGCGTCGAGCTCGTCCGAGCCGATGTACTCGCTCAGGTCGACCTCGCTGCCGTCGCTGTCCTTGACGGTGACCTGGCGCAGCGCGACGGCGAGAGCCTTGTTGCGGGCGATCTCACCCATGAAGGCCTGGATCTGCCCCGTCTGGGACGCCGCCTGGATGAACTGGTTCGGCTCCATGCCGTACTGCTGGGCGCTGGAGACGAGGAACTCGAGGAGCTCGTTCTGCGTCACGCCGACCTTGAGCCGGTCCACCAGGGTGTCGAGGAGCATCTGGTCGCGCAGGAGGTCGGTGATCTCCTCGCGGACCTCCTCGCCGTGCGGGTCGCCGGCCTCCTTGCCCTCGGCCTCGAGGTGGCGGCCGATCTCGGCCTCGACGACGCCGGCCGGGACGGGGATCTCCACGTCGCCGCGCAGGCGCTCGAGGAGACGGTCGCGGGCCTGGACGGCCTGGTCGGCCGCCCGGTCCTTGGCGGCCTGGCCGCGCAGGTCCTCGCGGAGCTCGTCGATGGTGTCGAACTCGGAGGCGAGCTGGGCGAAGTCGTCGTCCGCCTCGGGCAGGTCGCGCTCCTTGACCGCGGTCGGGGTCACGGTGACCTCGGCGTCCTCACCCGCGTGCTCGCCGCCGGCCAGCGGCGCGGTGAAGGTGGTGGTCTCGCCCGCCGTCAGGCCGGTGAGGGCCTCGTCCAGGCCGTCGAGCATGTTCCCCGCGCCGATCTGGTAGGAGACGCCGGAGACCGAGTCGACCTCCTCCTCGCCGACCTTCGCCGAGAGGTCGATGACGACGAAGTCGCCGTCCTCGGCGGGCCGGTCCACGCCGACCAGGGTGCCGAAGCGCTCGCGCAGCTCGTCGAGCTTGGCGGCCACGTCGTCGTCGCTCACGGCGGCCGGCTCCACGGTGATCTCGATGCCGTCGAGGGCCGGCAGGGAGATCTCGGGGCGGACGTCGACCTCGGCCTCGAAGACGAGCTGGCCGCCGGGCGTGCCGGTGACGGCCGGGATCTCGGTGACGTTGATGCTGGGCTGGCCCATGGGGCGGACCTCGGTCTCGGCGACCGCCTGGTTGTAGAAGCCCGGGACGGCGTCGTTGACGGCGTGCTCGATCACCGCGGCGCGGCCGACGCGCTGCTCGAGCACGCGCGGGGGCACCTTGCCCTTGCGGAAGCCGGGCACGTTGACCTGCTCGGCGATGTGGGAGTAGGCGTGGTCGAGGCTCGGCTTGAGCTCGTCGTACGACACCTCCACGGTCAGCTTGACCCGGGTGGGCTCAAGGTTCTCGACGGCGCTCTTCACTGCGGTGCTCCACTCATCGTGACGGTTCGGTCAGGCCCCGCCCAGGGGGCGGCGCGAAGTTCTTGCATGCGCGCGAGGCGCACAGACCGACCAATCTTAGGGCACGGCGCAGCGGCCGGGCACACCGTCCCGACGAGAGGGTCACCTGCCGGCGCGTCGACGACCGGCGCAGGGCCGGGCGTCGGGCGCAGCGTCAGGCGTCAGGCGTCAGGCGTGAGGCGTCAGGCGTCAGGCGTTGACGAGCGGACGCCGGGCGCGGCGACGCGCGGCCCGCATCGACGGGTTCTCAATCTCGTCACCACGCTCGGCCAGCCACGCGGCCCAGTCAGTCACCTCGGGATGACGGCGGAGCAGAGCTCGCCTCTCCCGCTCGGTCATGCCACCCCAGACGCCGAACTCCGTCTCGGTGGTCAGGGCCTCGGCCAGGCAGGCCTCGCGGACGGGGCAGCCGAAGCACACCTCGCGCGCCGATCGCTGCGCAGCGCCGCGCACGAACAACGCGTCAGGGGCCTGCTGTGCGCATGCGGCGTACGCGGTCCAGGAACGGTCAACACTCATGGGGGTCTCCTGCGAACATGGGTTGGCGAGGGGGGCGCCTACCCGATAAGGCAGACCCTAGTGATGTGGCGTCATTCACGGAACACTTGAACGGTAAATGCACAACTGCGGAGGCGACTTCGGGCATTCCGAACGACCGTTGAAACGATCCAGAGCCTTTTGCGACGCCGAAAACTCGTCCTGCGCCCGTTCACCGTGCTACTGCGGCCCCTGCCCGGCCGGTCCTCCCGTCGGCAACGTCGGGGGCATCGCCCCCGTCTGCGGCGCACGCTGGCCGCCCCCGGCCCGGCGGAGGTAGGCGCGTCGCCGGTCGTCCAGGAGCGCCATCGCCGGGCCCGCCGTCATGCCGTGGACGACGACTGATCCCACCACCACCAGGCCGGTGATCGCCCACAGGGAGCGGGGCTGGCCGAAGGACGCCTGCCCGAGCGCGTAGGCGAGGTAGTAGAGCGACCCCACGCCCCGCACGCCGAAGAACGCGATGACCGCGCGCTCCCGAGGGCCTGCCTTGCTCCCCACCATGCCGGCCCAGCCCGCCAGCGGGCGCACGAGCAGCAGGAACACGGCGGCGACGAGCACGTGCCCCCAGGTGACGTCGGCGAAGAGACCCCGCGCCACCGCGCCGCCGAGAAGGACCAGGATGACGATCGTGACGAGGCGTTCGAGCTGCTCGACGTACTGGTGCAGCACCTTGTGATACCCGTGGTCGCGCTCCGCGGCCCGGATGGTGCAGGCACAGACGAACACCGCCACGAACCCGTAGCCCTCCGCCAGCTCCGCCACTCCGTACGCGGCGAACGTGCAGGCGAGCGCCACGAAGCCCTCGCCGTGCTCGGCCAGCCGCAGCCGCTCGGAGCTGACGGAGAAGAACAGCTTGCCGAGGAGCCAGCCCAGCACCAGGCCGACACCGACGCCGACCCCGAGGCGCCACAGCACGTCCACGGCCAGCCACCGGCCCAGCCAGCCGGCGGGCGCGGTTCCCGCCATGGCGACCGCGATGGCCGCGTAGGTGAACGGGAACGCGAGGCCGTCGTTCAGCCCGGCCTCGGACGTCAGCGCGAAACGCACCTCGTCCTCGTCCTCGCCCTCCGCGTCCGAGGGCTCGGCCACCTGCACCTCGCTCGCCAGCACGGGGTCCGTGGGGGCGAGCACGGCCGCGAGGAGGATGGCGCTCGCGACCGGAAGCCCCAGGGCCCAGCCGCCGAGCGACGCGGCGGCAAGCATCGTGAGGGGCATCGTGATGCCGAGCAGGCGCCAGGTGGAGCCCCACCGGCGCAGGCCGACGGGTCTGTCCAGGGCCAGCCCGGCACCCATCAGCGAGATGATGACGCACGCCTCGGTGACGTGCTCGACGACGCCGCCGTGCGCCAGGGGGTCGGGGTTCGGCAACCACTCGATCGTGGCGAACGCGACCACGCCCGCGCCGAGGAAGATCATCGGCATCGAGACGGGGGCGCGGCTGATCAGGCGCGGCAGCACGGCGGCGAGAAGTGCCGCCAGGCCCGCGGCCGCGTACGTCAGTCCGGTGGGGTCCATCGGTACCGCCCCTTCGACCTGGAGGGGGAAGCGTCGCACAGGGGTGGGATCACGGCACCGCGGACGCCTTGAGGCGCTCAGCATCGGCGCACGCTCAGGTCCGGCGGACCTGGCCGTCGATCGGCAGCGTTCAGAAGCCCCGGAACACACCGTCCGGGTCGGCTGCGTCGGCGTACTCGAAAAAGTCCATGTTCGCGATCGTCAGATTGCTCGCTATCCCCTCGACCTGTTGCGGGATCGCCCGGAACGTCCGCCCGACCTGATCGTTGTACGTGTTCAGGTCGATGAACAGCACGGTCTGGTCTCGCATGGTCTGCGCGTCAGCGACCGCGAGCTGGCCCACGTAGCCGGCCCGCGGCAGGTGCACGAGGTCGTGCGGGGTCAGGCCTGCCAGATCTGGCGACTCGACCGGTTCTAGGCACGCGCCCATGCGCGGGAAGTCACCGACTTCGTACACGGCGGTCGCCGCTGCGAGCGCGGCGCGCCATGCCTGCTGGTCGGAGTAGTCGGTCCGCACGAGCAGGAGGCAGAGGTCGGACGGCTCGGGCAGGCGCATGCACCGGACCGTACCCGCCGCGGCGGGGCCCACATTCGTGGGTTCGGCCTGTCGCGGATGTCTTGCGACATCACACAGTCGGGATGGCGGGATTCGAACCCACGACCTTCCGCTCCCAAAGCGGACGCGCTACCAACCTGCGCCACATCCCGTCGCGCCACCGGCGGCGCCAGTCCCGCATTCTACGGGCCGGGACACCGGTGCGGTCGCACCGCGCCGTCGGACGCACAGCCGCACCTGGACGCACAGCCGCACCTGATCGATGTCACGCACCAGCGGAACGATCTGGTTAGAATCCTCGTGCGGCTCCGGCCCGCGCGGGTGTAGCTCAATGGTAGAGCCTCTGCCTTCCAAGCAGATGGTGCCAGTTCGATTCTGGTCACCCGCTCCAGCACGAACGTCCTGGGCGTCCCGACGGCGGACGACGCCCCCGGCTCCTTCGCACCGTCGCCGACCCGGCACCGCCCGTCCGCGCCACCCGTGCTTGGCCGTGACCGACAACCCGGCTCGGGCGTCCCCGACAACGCGGCCCGGGAGTCCAGGCCAGACGGCCAGCCCCACGACGACGGCCCCCTCACCGGTGGGTGAGGGGGCCGTCAGGGTACGCGGCGAGGATCAGTCCTCGACCAGCATGCCCTTCTGGTAAGCCTTGGCCAGCCGCCGCGGCACCTTGACCTCGCGGCCCTGGACGCGGACGGCGACGAGCTCGGTGAGCTCGGCCTTCCACTGGGACCGGCGAGAGCGGGTGTTGCTGCGGGACATCTTGCGCTTGGGAACTGCCATGCCCTTGCCGCTCCTTCCGTAGGTAGAGGGATATTGCCGACGCATACCCTCCCACGTGGCAGGGGCGTCAGACCAACCGGAGCAGTCTAACCCACGCCCGAGCGCACCTGCCGCCTCCTGCCGGGGCCAGGACAGGACCAGAGATGTGAGATCGGTCGCGCCGGGGCGGCATACTGCGGCGGTGAGCGACCTCAGGCCCGCCCCGGGCACGGACGTGCGCACCGAGACCGAGGTGCGCCGCTCGCGCTTCATCACCCTCGTCCGCCGCGCGGACAACGAGGAGGAGGCCCGGGCGGCGGTCGCCGAGTCCCGGTCCCTCTACCCGGACGCGCGGCACCACTGCTCGGCCTTCGTCGTCGACGTCCCCGGCGCGAACCGCGTCGAACGCTCCTCCGACGACGGCGAGCCGGCCGGTACGGCGGGCATGCCCATGCTCGAGGCGCTGCGCGGTTCCGGCCTGTCGAACGTCGTCGCCGTCGTCGTCCGCTACTTCGGCGGCACCAAGCTCGGCACGGGCGGCCTCGTGCGCGCGTACTCAGAGGCCGTGCAGGGGGCGCTGGCCGTCACGCCGCGGGTCCGCGCCGAGACCGTGGGCCTGTGGACCGTCGACGTCGGACACGCCGACGCCGGCCGACTGGAGGCGGAGCTGCACGCACGCGGGGTGGGGGTCCCCGACGTGCGCTACGACGCCGAAGGCGTGCGGCTCACCCTCGCCGCGGCCGACGGCGCCGAGCTCGCCGGGACGGTGGCCGCCCTGACCGCCGGCACCGCGAGGGTCGCGTCCGCCGGCGTGACTGTCGTCGAGCACCCGGCGGGCACGGCGTCGTAAAAATTGTTGCTCTAGTTCCCATAGAACAACTATGGTCGGTTCATGCTCCTCCGCGTCGACCCAGCTTCCCCCCGGCCGCTCTTCGAACAGCTGGCGGTCCAGATCCGGGTGGCGGTCGTGGACGGCGAGCTGCGCAGCGGCGAACGACTGCCCGCCGCGCGCGATCTCGCCGCCTCCCTGGAGATCAACCAGCACACGGTGCTCCACGCGTACCAGGTGCTGCGCGACGAAGGTCTGGTGGAGCTCCGACGGGGGCGCGGCGCCGTCGTCACGGCCCGAGCCACCGAGCAGTACGACCGGCTGGGCGGGGCGATCGAGGAGGTCCGCCGCGAGGCGGGACGCCTCGGACTGCCGCTCAGCGCGGTCGCCGCCATGATCGACCGACCCGAGGAGAACCGATGACCGCCGACGCCCCACGCCCGCCGCTCCCCCACCGCACACGCGCACTGCTGCTGGGCGTGGTGGTTCCACTGGTCGTCACCGCCGCCGCCTGGGCGCTCGTGGCCTCCTGGCTGCCGCGCCTGCCCGATCGCGTGGCGCTGCACTGGGGAACCGGCGGGGTCGCGGACCGCTTCGGCTCCGTCGCCGATCTGGTCACCGTGACCGGCGTGTCGGCGGGATCAGCCTCGTCGTGCTGGCGGTTCTCTCCCTGAGGGTCGGCCGGACGGCGGTGACCCGGCGAACGGTGCTGGGCCTGGCGTCGGGCACGGCAGTCCTCTTCGGCGGTCTCCTGGTCACGATGGTCGGCGCCCAGGTCGACGTCCCGGACGCCAGCGCGGCCGAGACGCCGGACCTGGGTCTGACGCTCACCGTCGTAGCGGCCGTGCTCGTGGGTGTCGTCGCGGGGTCGCTCGCCGGGCCGGACCCGGACCTGCCCGCCACCGCTCCGGTCCCCGCCACCGCCTCGCGCACCCCGCTCGCGGCGACCGAGCGGGCGGTGTGGATCCGCACGGCCGGGCCGGACGCCCTGCTCCGGCGGTGGGGCGGCGTGGGGCTGGCCGTGTACGTCGGGCTCTCCGCCTGGATCGCGGTCGTCGCCGCGAGCTGGTTCGTCGCCCTGGTGATGCTCGCGGTGCTCGCACTCCTGGTGACCATGCTGATGTGGCAGGTGCGAGTGGACGCGAGCGGCCTGACCGTACGGGGTGCGCTCGGCTGGCCGCACCAGCATGTGCCGGCCCACGAGGTCGTCGAGGCCTCCACGCGTCGGGTCTCCCCCTCCAGGGAGTTCGGGGGCTGGGGCCTGCGCACGGCCGTGGACGGGACGGTCGGCGTCGTGGTCCGCGCGGGTGAGTCGATCGCCGTGGACCGCTCCGGGGGCCGTCGGTTCGTGGTCACGGTCGACGACGCGGCGACCGGGGCCGCGCTGCTCAACACCTTCGCCGAGCGCGCCCGCGAAACGGCCGGCACGAAGGAGCCGGACCCCGGACGGGCGGACGGGCGGCCGGGCCGACGCGACCCGGACGGCATGACCCCGACCGCCCGCTGAGACGGACGTCGGACCCGGGTGCGTGTGACGCTCCCCACGCGATAGTGTGATTGAGGCTTCAAGATCGCCGGTACCGCACAGAGAGGACGACGCCGTGAGCTCGACGCTCCCCGTCCACCCGTGCTGTCCGTGCTGCCGCCCCTGTCGCTAGAGCGCCCGGCTCAAGCGTGCGGCCACGACCGCATGCCAGGCGCTCACCCCGCCGGCAAACCGCCGGGCGACGGACCCCTGCACGTCTCCCACCACCCAAGGAGAGAAGAACACATGGCCACCATCTACCAGGACGTCACCGAGCTCATCGGGCGCACCCCGCTCGTGCGCCTGAACAAGATCACCGACGGCGCGGGCGCCACCGTGCTCGCCAAGCTCGAGTTCTACAACCCCGCGAGCTCCGTCAAGGACCGCATCGGCGTCTCCATCGTCGACGCCGCCGAGCGGTCGGGGCAGCTGACCGCGGGCGGCACGATCGTCGAGGCCACCTCGGGCAACACCGGCATCGCCCTCGCGATGGTGGGCGCGGCGCGCGGCTACAAGGTCGTGCTCACCATGCCGTCCTCGATGAGCAAGGAGCGCCGGGCGCTCCTGCGGGCCTTCGGTGCCGAGCTCGTCCTGACGGAGCCGGCCGACGGCATGCGGGGCGCCGTCGAGAGGGCCGAGGAGATCGCCGCCGAGCGCCCGGGCGCCGTGCTCGCCCGCCAGTTCGCCAACGAGGCCAACCCGGAGATCCACCGCAGGACCACCGCGGAGGAGATCTGGAACGACACCGACGGGCAGGTCGACGCCGTCGTCGCCGGCATCGGCACGGGCGGCACCATCACCGGTGTCGGCCAGGTGCTCAAGGAGCGCCGGCCGGAGGTGAAGATGTTCGCCGTCGAGCCCGCGGAGTCGCCCATCCTCAACGGCGGTCAGCCCGGTCCGCACAAGATCCAGGGCATCGGCGCGAACTTCGTCCCGGAGATCCTGGACACCAAGGTCTACGACGAGGTCATCGACATCGACGCCGAGACCTCCGTGCAGTGGGCCCGCCGTGCCGCCACCGAGGAGGGCCTGCTCGTCGGCCTGTCCTCCGGCGCGGCCCTCGCCGCCGCGGTCCAGGTGGCGAAGCGGCCCGAGTTCGACGGCAAGACCATCGTCGTGATCATCCCGTCCTTCGGGGAGCGCTACCTCTCGACGATCCTCTTCGAGGGCCTGGTCGACTGACCGTGCACGACTCCCGCCTGCCATTCCGCCAGCTGCTGCTGGAGGACCTGCAGGCTGCGCGCCGCCGGGACCCGGCGGCGCGCACCCTGGTGGAGGTCGCGCTGGCCTACCCCGGCGTGCACGCGCTGTGGGCGCACCGGCTGGCGCACCGCGTGTGGCACGCGAACCCGATGCTCCGGCTGCCCGCGCGACTGATCTCGCAGGTCGCGCGGGCCGCCACCGGCATCGAGATCCACCCGGCCGCGGTCCTCGGCCGCCGGCTCTTCATCGACCACGGCATGGGAGTGGTGATCGGCGAGACCGCCGAGGTGGGCGAGGACGTCGTGATGTTCCACGGCACCACGCTCGGCGGGACGTCCATGAGCCGGGGCAAGCGCCACCCGACCGTCGGGGACCGGGTCACGATCGGCGCCGGGGCGAAGGTGCTCGGGCCGGTGCACATCGGCTCCGACGCCAAGGTCGGCGCGAACGCCGTGGTGGTCAAGGACGTGCCGCCCGGCGCGGTGGCCGTCGGCGTGCCCGCCCGTCCGCGCCCGGCGCCCGCGGTGGTCGCCGACCCCTGGGCCGACCCGGCGGTCTACATCTGACCGACCCGCGGCCACGGGCGCCGCGCCGGCCCGGCTGCGGGTCCCGCCGGGCGCGGCGCGGCCGGGCGCTGCGCCGGGGCTGGGGCGGCCCGTGTGGGGGCCGCCCGGTCAGCGTTACGCCCGGTCGGCCGGGCGCGGCGCCCGCTGGCACCGCGGGCACCAGAACAGCCGCCGGCCCTGCATCTCGGACTCCGCCACCCGGGTCCCGCACACCAGGCACGGGGTGCCCGCCCGGTGGTAGACGTACCACCGATCGTCCTGGTCGCGCCGGTGCTCGGGCCTCGTGGTGACGATCCGGCCGGTGGCGACCCCGTCCCCCATGAGATCGACGAGGTCCGACCAGATGCCGCGCAGCCGCGCGGCCGGCGTGTCCCGCCCGAGGCGCAGCGGGTGCAGCCGGGCCCGGTACAGCGCCTCGGCCCGGTAGATGTTCCCCACCCCGGCGATGACGCTCTGGTCCATCAGCAGCTCGCCCACCGCCCGCCGGCGCGCCCGCACGCCCGCGACGAAGGCCGCCGGGTCGCCGTCGGGCCGCAGCGGGTCCGGCCCCAGGCGGGCGTGGACGGCCTCCTTCTCTCCGGCGGTGACCACCTCGCACGCCGTGGGGCCGGTGAGGTCGGCGACCCCGTGCTCGCCGCGCAGCCGCACCCGGACCGCGCCCCGCGGCTCGGGCGGGTACCACAGGCCGGCCGCCACGCCGTTGCCCGGCTGCTCCGCGAGCGCCGTCTCCTCCTCGGAGACCCGACGGCGCGGCGCCCCGATCGCGTGCGGGGCGGTGAAGCTCGCGTCCCCCGCGAAGGTCCACGACCCGTACAGGCCGAGGTGGACACGCAGCCAGCGGACGCCGTCGCCGCCGGGACCGTGACCGCCCGCACCGTCGGGCGAGAACGCGAGGAACAGCTGCTTGCCGTGCGCCTCGGTCGCGGTCAGGACGTGGCCGTCCAGCAGGGCGGCGCCCGCGGCGAACCGGCCCTGCGGCGAGCTCACGGACAGCCGGTGCCCGCCGAAGAGCTCGCGGAAGGCGTGCGCGAGGCGGTGGACGGTGTGCCCCTCAGGCACGGGGGCCCGCCACGGGTGCCTGCCAGCGCGAGGGGGCGTCCCACAGCGCACGCTCGAGATCGACCCGCACCGGGACGAGCGGCGTCAGCGGCGTGCCCTCGGCGCGGTAGTGCTCCAGGGCCCGCTCGCGGAGCTGGCGCGGGAGCGTGCCGTCGGCGCGGACCACCCGCCACCACGGCACCTCGCCCCCGAAGGCGGCCATGACGGATCCCACATGGCGGGGGTGGCCGTGCCCGGTGAGGGCCCGGACCGCCTCCGCGACGAGGCCGTACGTGGTCACCGCCCCGGGCGGCACCTGGTCGGCGACGTCGAGCACGAGCTCCGCGAGCTCCGTCCGGTCCTGGTTCACCCCCGTATCATCGCAAGCACGATGACCGCGCACACCACCGACGTCCCCGAGCCCACCGCCCACTCCTACCGGTGCGAGCACTGCGACGACTCCGTCCCCCACGAGCACCTCGACGTCAAGGCCCTCGTGGAGTCCTCCCGCACGCGGGCCCGCGCGGGCGCGATCCGCATGGCCGTGGTCGCCGCTGTCCTTCTCGTCGTCACCGCGGTGCTGGCCACCGCGGTCGGCGGTGCCGCCCACGCGCTGACCGCCGTCGGCCTGACCGCGCTGGGCTGGGTCCTCGTCACCGCGCTCGCCCTCGTCGTCGCGGGCACCGCCCGACGGCGGACCTCCGAGACCCGCGCCGTGGTCACAGCGGCCCTGGTGTCGGCGGGCCTGACGCCGCTCGCCGCCCTCGCCGTCGCGCTGCTCGCGGGCGGACGGACGGGCGCCCTCGCCGCCGGTGCGACGTGGCTGGCCGCGGGCGCGGTCGCCGCGCTCGTGCGGGCCCGCTCGTGGCGGGCCCTGCTGCTCACGCCCGGCGACGCCGGTGAGCACGCGCGTGCCCGCGCGGTCGCCGAACGGGGCGTCGACGCCCCGGGCGGGGTGCGCCGCTGGCTGGTCCAGGGGGGCCTCGTCGCCGCGGCCGTGGCGCTGCTGGCCGTGGTGCCCGCCACCGTCGTCGTCCTCGTCCCCCTCGCCGTCCTCCTCGCGGCCCGCACGGCCTCCCTCCCGCGCTAGGGGCGAACGGGGAAAAATCCTCGCCCTGCGGCGAGCGGCCCTGCCACGCTGGGGCCATGACCCAACCCGTGACCACGACGGTCACCCACGCCCCCGCCGCCCCGCCGGCCCCCGTCCCGGGCCTGCCGGAGGTCCCGGCGCTGCCCGCCGGCTACCGTCTCGCCGAGCTCGACGACGTCGCGGACCGTGCCGCGGTCATCGACGTCGACCGGTGGGCCTTCGCCTACGAGCTCTCCCCCGAGGACGAGGCCGCAGCCGTGTGGGAGCTCGAGCCCGGCCGCACCGTGGGGGTCTGGGACGAGCGGGACGCGTCCGCGCGCCGCCTCGCCGCCGTGCACTCCTCCTTCGCGTTCGAGCTGCCCGTCCCCGGCGGCGCGCGCCTGCCCACCGCCGGCCTGACCTGGGTCGGCGTCCACCCCGGGCACCGGCGCCGCGGCCTCGCCCGCGCGATGATGACCGCCCACCTCGTGCGCTCGGCGCGGCGCGGTGAGGTGGTCTCCGCCCTCTACGCCGCCGAGACCGGCATCTACGGCCGGTACGGCTACGGCGTCGCCACGCAGCACGCCACCGCCAAGGTGGGCCGCGGGGCCGCGCTGCGCGACGTGCCGGGTGCTCAGGACCTCGTCGTCGAGCTCGACCGGCTCGATCCCGGACGCCATGGTGAGCTGCTCGAGGGTGTCCACGCCGCCGTCGACCGCCCGGGCTGGATCCTCCGGCGCTCCGCCGCGCTGCGCGCGGGTCACCTCGTGGACTGGCCCGGCGCCCGGAAGGACGCCGAGAGCATGCGTATCGCGATCGTGCGCACGACCGCCGGCGAGCCGCGCGGCTACGCCCTGTTCCGGCGCAAGGAGTCGTGGTCGGACGCGGGCCAGCCGGAGGGGACGGTGAAGCTGCGCGAGCACGTGGCGTTGGACGCCGCGGCCGCGCGGGCCCTGTGGGGCACGCTCACCGACCTCGACCTGATGGCGAGCGTGCACACCGGCCGGCTCGCCGTCGACGACGCGCTGCTGCACCTGCTCACCGACCTTCGCGGGGCCCAGGTGCGTCTGCACGACGGCGTCTGGCTGAGGCTGCTCGAGGTGGGCGCCGCGCTGGCCGGACGCCGCTACGCCGCCGATGTCGACGTGGTCCTCGAGGTCCACGACGACCTGCTCGGCGCCAACGCGGGCCGGTGGCACCTGCGCGGCTCGCCCTCCGCGGCGACGGCGGAGCGGACCGGCACCCCGGCGCACCTGGCGCTGGACGTGGCCGCGCTGGCGTCGGCGTACCTGGGCGGGACGTCGCTCGCGGCGCTGGCCGGGGCGGGCCAGGTCACCGAGCACGTGCCGGGCTCGCTCGCCGCGGCGTCGACGGCGTTCGGCTGGCCCCTGGCCCCGGCGATGAGCTGGGGCTTCTAGCGCCCGCTCTCGAAGGCGCTGATGAGGTCGATGCGGCGCTGGTGGCGGGCGTCCCCCGAGAACGGCTCGGCCAGGAACGCCTCCACCAGCGAGATCGCCTCGTCGACCGAGTGCTGGCGCGCGCCGATCGCGATGACGTTGGCGTCGTTGTGCGCGCGGGCGAGCGTGGCCGTGTCGGTGTTCCAGGCGAGCGCGGCCCGCACGCCGGGCACCTTGTTGGCGGCGATCTGCTCGCCGTTGCCCGAACCGCCCAGGACGATGCCGAGGGAGCCGGGCTCGGCGACGACCGCTCTGCCGGCGTCGAAGCACACCGGCGGGTAGTCGTCCGTGGCGTCGTACCCGGGGGCGCCGTGGTCGACGACGTCGTGGCCCGCCGCCGTGAGGTGCTCGACGAGGACGGTCTTGAGCTCGAATCCCGCGTGGTCCGCGGCGATGTGGATGCGCATGGCGGTCATTGTGCCAATACCGACGGGCCGCGCGCCGCAGCGACCACGGAGGCGCCCCCGGGCGCCTCTGCGGCCGACGACGGTCCGGTCCGCTCCGCGGCTGTCGGCACCCTGCCGTAGGGTCGGAGGATGACCACGACGAACGTGAGTGAGACCACTCCGGCCATGACCGACCAGGAGGCGATGGACACCTCCGTGCGCGTGCAGGACGACCTCTACCGGCACGTCAACGGCACCTGGCTGGCCAAGCACGTCATCCCGGCGGACCGGTCACGGGACGGTTCCTTCCACGCGCTTCGCGACCTCAGCGAGGTGCGTGTGCGGGCGATCATCGAGGCGGCCGCGGCCGGCGACGCCGGGGGCGGGAACCCCGACAACGCCCGCAAGATCGGGGACCTCTACTCCTCATTCATGGCGACCGAACGGATCGAGACACTGGGCACCGGGCCGCTGCGCGCCGACCTGGACCTCCTCACCGCGGCTCTCGACAAGGAGGCGCTGACGCGGGCGATGGGCGCGCTGCAGCCCACCGGCGTCACCGGCGCCGTCGGGTACGGGGTGGACACCGACCTGAACGACCCGGAGCGCTACGTCGTCTTCTTCGTCCAGTCCGGGCTCGGCCTGCCCGACGAGTCCTACTACCGCGAGGACGCCCACGCCGAGACCCGGACGGCGTACGTCGCGCACGTCGCCGGCATGCTGGCCCTCACCGGTCTGGTGACCGAGGACGAGGCGATGGGGGCGGCCGAGCGCGTGATGAAGGTCGAGACCGCGCTGGCAGCCGGGCACTGGGACAAGGTCCGGGCCCGCGAGGCCGACCAGATCAACAACCCGATGAGCTGGGAGGAGGTCGTGGCCTCGGCCCCCGGGTTCGACTGGGACCTGTGGCGCGAGTCCACCGGCGTGCCGCAGAGCGCGTTCGACCGCCTCATCGTCGCCATGCCGTCCTACTTCACGGACTTCGCCCGCGCGTGGGACTCGCTCGACGTGGACTCGCTGCGGATGTGGCTGACCTGGCAGGTGGTGCACGCGCGCGCCCCGTACCTGCCCGCCGCGTTCGTCGACGAGAACTTCGACTTCTACGGCCGGACCCTCACCGGCGCGGAGGAGCTCCGGGACCGGTGGAAGCGCGGCGTCGCGCTCGTCGAGAGCGCGCTCGGCGAGGCCGTCGGCGAGCTGTACGTGGCGGCGCACTTCCCGCCCGAGCACAAGGCCGCCATGCAGCGCCTCGTCGACAACCTCATCGCGGCCTACCGGCAGTCGATCTCCGCGCTGGACTGGATGGGCGAGGAGACGAGGACGCGCGCGCTCGCCAAGCTCGAGGCGTTCACGCCCAAGATCGGCTACCCGGACAAGTGGCGCGACTACACCGCGCTGGAGATCGACCCGCAGGACCTCCTCGGCAACGTGCGCGCCGCGAACCTGTTCGAGGAGCGTCGTGACCTGGACAAGCTCGGCAGGCCGATGGACGGCGACGAGTGGTTCATGCCGCCGCAGATGGTCAACGCCTACTACAACCCGACGATGAACGAGATCGTCTTCCCGGCGGCCATCCTCCAGCCCCCGTTCTTCGACCCCGAGGCCGACGACGCCTGGAACTACGGCGGCATCGGCGCCGTGATCGGCCACGAGATCGGGCACGGCTTCGACGACCAGGGATCGAAGTACGACGGCACCGGCCGGCTCACCGACTGGTGGACGCCGGAGGACCGTGCTGAGTTCGAGAAGCGCACCAAGGCGCTCATCGGTCAGTACGACGCCTACTCCCCCGCACAGCTCGACGGCAGCCACCACGTCAACGGTGCCCTCACGATCGGCGAGAACATCGGCGACCTGGGCGGGCTCTCCATCGCGATCAAGGCCTACGACATCGCGCTGCGCCAGGGCGGGCTGGGCGGCGTGGCCGACGCGCCCGTCGTGGACGGCCTGACCGGCCTGCAGCGGGTGTTCCACTCGTGGGGGCGGATCTGGCGCTCGAAGTCCCGGGACGCCGACGCGATCCTGCTCCTGAGCATCGACCCCCACTCCCCGGCGGAGTTCCGCTGCAACGGGGTCGTGCGGAACATGGACGACTTCCACGAGGCGTTCGACGTCCGGCCCGGCGACGCGCTCTACCTGCCGCCCGAGGAGCGCGTGCGCATCTGGTGACGCGGCAGCTGGGTGGGCGGGCCGTCAGCCGATCCTGGTCGACGGCCCCGGCACGCCGGAGCGGCGCTCGAGCGCCAAGGCGAGCAGCGCGATCGCCAGGCCTGCCAGCGCCAGGACCGCGCCCGCCCACGCGGGGGCCAGGTAGCCGAGCCCGGCGGCGATGACGAGCCCGCCCACCCAGGCGCCCAGCGCGTTGCCGACGTTGAGCGCGCTGTGGTGCAGCGCGGCGCCGAGCGAGGGCCCCTCCCGGGAGACGTCCAGCAGGCGGGTCTGCAACGCCGGTCCGATGAACTGGCTGGCGACCGACACGAGCCCGACGAGCAGCACGGCGCTGACCGGCCCTCGCACCAGCGCGCCGAACGCCGCGAGCGTCACGGCCATGGCGGCCAGGCCCGTGACGATCGCGCCGTGCACGGTCCGGTCCGCGAGGCGCCCCCCGACCAGCGTGCCCAGGGTCATCCCGACGCCGAAGACGAACAGCACCCAGGTCACGTGGGTGGGCGCCAGGCCGGCGACCTCGGTCATCGTCGGGGTGATGTAGCTGTACACGGCGAACATCCCGCCGAAGCCGATCGCCCCCGTCCCCACAGCCAGCCACAGCTGCAGGGAGCGCAGTGCCGTGAGCTCGCGCCGCGCCGTCGCCCCGGCTCGCACGGGCACCGGCGGGACCCAGCGCCAGATGGCGGCCGCCGCCACGACCGCGACCACGGCGACGAGCCAGTACAGCGAACGCCAGCCCCAGGCCTGGCCCATCGCCGTCGAGAGCGGCACGCCGAGCATCGTCGCGACGGTCAGGCCGATCATCACCAGCGAGACGGAGCGGGCGCGGCGCTGCGGCGGGGACACCGCCGAGGCGACCACGGCGGCGATGCCGAAGTAGGCACCGTGCGGGACGCCGGCGAGGAAGCGCGCGAGGAGCGCCGTCGGCAGGGTCGGCGCGAGGGCGGACAGGGCGTTGCCGACCGCGAGCGCCAGGGCGAGCGCCACGAGCAGGCCGGTCCGCGGCACCCGGGAGGTGACGAGGACGATCAACGGCGCGCCGACGACCACCCCCAGCGCGTAGGCCGAGACGAGGTGCCCCGCCTCGGGGATGGTTGCGCCGAACGTCTCGGCGACCTGCGGCAGCAGCCCCATCGTGGCGAACTCGGTGGTGCCGATCGCAAAGCTGCCCACCGCCATGCCCAGGAGGGCGAGGGTGAGCGGGCGGGGCCTGAGGACGCCGGTGAGCGCGGAGGCGCTCACGCGAGGTCGTAGGCGGCTCGCCGCACCGAGAAGGAGTAGCCGCTCTCGTCGTGGCGGCAGGACATGCCGGTCTCGTCCGAGGCGCACGTGAAGCCGTCCGCGCTCTCCTCCTTGCCGTAGCCGAGGGCGGGCACGCCGGCGGAGTCGATCGTCAGGGCCTGGCCGGAGGTGTCGCACACCAGGGAGGACCCCTCGGCGGTGACCTGCAGGAAGTGTCCGACCGTGCCCTCGCAGGCATTGACCACCGCGGCGGGGATCTGGTCGGCGTACTCGAAGGAGGCGATGCCGCACAGGGCGCGCTCGGTGTCGACGGCGCAGGCGATGTTGCCGGTCGGGCTGACGAAGTCCCAGGTCACCTCGCTGAGGTCCTCGCCGGCCGCCTCGGTGGGGGCCTCGCTCGCGGTGACCGTGGCCGCCGGGTCCGACGGCGCCGGGGCGGCCGCCGTCGCGGAGGCCCGTCCGGGGTCCGCGTTGCCGGTGAGGCGCAGCGTGAGCAGGACGGCGAAGGCGACCACGAGCACGAGGGAGATCACGACGACCGCGCGCTCGCCGCCGCTCAGCCTGCTCGGTGCCTGGGCCATCTGCTGCTCCTCCGTCGTCGTTCCGGGCGCCCACGCTGCAGGGCGCCAGTTCCTCGGGTCCGGCCCGGCGCACCCGGGTCACCGGGGCGCGGACACGTTACGTCATCGCCCCCGGACCGGGGGCGGGCGTCCGCGAGGGGCGCCTCAGTCGAAGATCGGCCCCGCGGTGCGCGTGCGCTTCATCTCGTAGAAGCCGGGGGTGGAGGACACGAGCAGCGCCCCGTCCCACAGCCGGCCGGCCGCCTCCCCCTTCGGGGCCGGCGTGACGACGGGGCCGAAGAAGCCCACGCCGTCGACGGCGACCACCGGGGTGCCGACGTCGTCGCCGACGAGGTCGAGCGCCTCCTGGTGAGAGGCGCGCAGGGACTCGTCCAGCTCGTCCGACGCCGCGAAGCGGGCGAGCTCGGCCGGCAGGCCGACCTCGGCGAGCGCCTCGTCGATGACCGCGGCGAGGTCGTCACCGCGTCCGCCGGGGTGGATGCGCGTCCCCAGCGCGTCGTACAGGGGCTTGAGGACCTCCTCGCCGTGGTGCTCGCGGGCGGCGTTGACCACCCGGACCGGGCCCCAGGCCCGCTCCATCAGGGCGGCGTAGTCCTCCGGCAGGTCACGGCCCTCGTTGAGCACCGACAGGCTCATGACGTGCCAGCGCACCGTGACGTCGCGGACCTTCTCGACCTCGCTCATCCAGCGGGACGTCATCCACGCCCACGGGCACATGGGGTCGAACCAGAAGTCGGCGGTCGCGGGAGCGGTGGTGGTCTCGGTCATGCTGCCATCGTACGGACGAGCGGGGGCCAGTTTCCTGTGGGGTCCGGCACAGCGGCAGGCCGCTCCCCCGGGCGCCGTGCTGGAATGACGGGGTGCGCGTCACCGTCACCTACCTGCACATGACCGACCCGGCCATGCTCGCTCCGCCGTCGTCCCCGCGCCCGGCGTTCGAGCTGGTGCGCGTCACGGAGCCCGACCCCGACCTCAACCGCGGCCTCTACGCCACCGTCGGCGGGGACTGGCAGTGGACCGACCGCCTGCCGTGGTCCCGGGAGGAGTGGCGCGCCTGGCTCGCCGCCCCGGGCCGGGAGACGTGGCTGGTCCGGGTCGACGGCGAGGTCGCCGGCTACGCGGAGCTCGGCGGCGTGGCGGCGGAAGATGCGGGCGCCACCGACGTCGAGATCGAGTACTTCGGTCTGGTGCCCGAGCTCGTCGGGCGCGGGATCGGCGGCCACGTGCTCGCCGACGTCCTGCGGCAGGCGTGGACGCTGCCCGGGCGCTGGCCCGCCCTGCCGCCGGCCCGGCGGGTGTGGGTGCACACCTGCAGCCTCGACAGCCCCCGTGCTCTCGGCAACTACCGGGCGAGGGGCCTGCAGGTCTACCGCACCGAGGAGATCCGGCAGGAGCGGACCGTGCCGGTGCCGCGCTGACCCGTCACGGCATCGGCGACCCGGGTCCGACGAGGTCCTCCCCCGGCCCCTCAGGGTCGAGGCGCTCGTGGTGGTCGGGCACGCCCGGGCGGTTCGCGGCATCGACGTCCGCCTCGGCGAGGTCCTCGTCGTCGGGACGGGTGTGCTCGAGGTTCTCGGCGGCGGCGTCGGCCAGCTCCTTGGCACGGTCGGCGGTCTCGCGCGGGGTCTCGTGGTGCATGTCGGTCCTCCTGCTGTGCGGGGCTCGGCTGGCCCCAGCGTGTCCCCGGCCCGGCAGGCCCGCAACCGCGGGCAATCAGGTCGGCCCGCGCGGCACCCTGGTGGCAGGATCGAGGCCGGTGCGCCGTCGGGCGCAGCAGACCGCGGCCGAAGGGCCGTCACGCACGCGTCAAGGAGACCCATGCCCGGAGAGAACCTCACCCGCGCCGAGGCCCAGGAACGGGCCGCCACCGTCGCGACGTCCGCCTACGACGTCGCCCTGGACCTGACCCGCGGTGACGCGGTCTTCGGCTCGACGACGACAGTCCGCTTCTCGGCGACCGAGGGCGCGAGCACGTTCGTGGACCTCATCGCCGCCTCCGTCGAGCGGATCGTGCTGAACGGCCGCGAGGTGGGCACCGCGGCCTTCGACGGCGCCCGCATCGCCCTGACGGACCTGGCCGTGGACAACGAGCTCGTCGTCGAGGCCACCTGCCGGTACATGAACACCGGCGAGGGGCTGCACCGCTTCGTCGACCCGGTCGACGACGAGGTCTACCTCTACTCCCAGTTCGAGGTGGCGGACTCCCGCCGCGTCTTCGCGGTCTTCGAGCAGCCCGACCTCAAGGCGGTGTTCGCCTTCACCGTCACCGCCCCGGCCCACTGGACGGTCGTGTCCAACACCCCGGTCGTGGCGCCCGAGCCCGCCGCGGAGCCCGGCGCCGACTCGCTCACCTGGCGCTTCGCGCCCACCGAGGTGATCTCGTCCTACCTCACCGCGATCGTCGCCGGCCCCTTCCACAAGGTCACCGGCGAGCTGACGTCCCGCGACGGGCGCACGATCCCGCTGGGCGTGTACTGCCGCGCGTCGCTGGCCGAGTTCCTCGACGCCGAGGAGATCATGGACATCACCCGGGCCGGGTTCGCGTTCTACGAGGAGGCGTTCGACCGGCCGTACCCGTTCGCGAAGTACGACCAGCTCTTCGTCCCCGAGTTCAACGCCGGCGCGATGGAGAACGTCGGCGCCGTGACGTTCCTGGAGAACTACGTCTTCCGCTCCAAGGTCCCCGAGGCAACGGTCGAGCGCCGCGCGGTGACGATCCTGCACGAGCTCGCGCACATGTGGTTCGGCGACCTCGTCACGATGCGCTGGTGGAACGACCTGTGGCTCAACGAGTCCTTCGCCGAGTACGCCTCGCACCTCGCGACCGCGGAGGCCACCCGCTGGACGAGCGCGTGGACCACCTTCTCCTCGCTGGAGAAGTCCTGGGCGTACAACCAGGACCAGCTGCCCTCCACCCACCCGATCGTCGCCCCGATCAACGACCTCGAGGACGTCGAGGTCAACTTCGACGGCATCACCTACGCCAAGGGCGCCTCCGTGCTCAAGCAGCTCGTCGCCTGGGTGGGCCGCGACGCGTTCCTCGCCGGGGTGCAGCGGTACTTCGCCAAGCACGCGTTCGGCAACACCGAGCTGCGGGACCTGCTGGTCGAGCTGGAGGCCACCTCCGGCCGCGACCTCACCGCCTGGTCGCGGGTCTGGCTCGAGGAGGCGGGGGTCACCCTGCTCCGGCCCGAGGTCACGACCGCCGACGACGGCACCGTCGCCTCGTTCGCCGTCCTGCAGGAGGCCCCGGCCGAGCACCCCACCCTGCGGCCGCACCGGCTCGTGGTGGGCGGCTACGACGTCGTCGGAGAGGGCCCGGCCGCCCGTCTGGAGCGCACCGTCCGCGTCGAGCTCGACGTCGACGGCGGGCGCACCGAGGTCCCCGAGCTCGCCGGCCGCCGACGGCCCGACCTGATCCTGGTCAACGACGAGGACCTCGCGTACGCCAAGGTCCGTCTCGACCCCGAGTCGCTCGCGACGGCCACGGAGCACCTGGGCGGGTTCGACGGGTCCCTCCCCCGGGCCCTCGTCCTCGCTGCCGCGTGGGACATGACCCGCGACGGGGAGTGGTCGGCACGCCAGTTCATCGACCTCGCGCTGCGCGCGGTCGCCACCGAGACCGACTCGTCGGTCGTCCTGGTGCTGCTGCGCCAGGTGGGCGTCGCCCTGGGCTCCTACGTCGCGCCGGAGCGGCGCGAGGAGGTCGGCCGCAGCGTCAGCGGGCGCCTCCTCGAGCTCGCGCGGGCGGCCGAGGGCGGCTCCGACACCCAGCTGCAGCTGGTGCGGGCCCTGGCCACCCACGCCGTCGCACCCGAGCACCTGGACGTGCTGGCCGGCCTCCTCGACGGCGCCGCCGAGCTGCCCGGCCTGGCGGTGGACACCGACCTGCGCTGGGCGCTGCTGCAGGGCCTCGTCGCCGGCGGGCGGGCGGGTGCCCCGGCGATCGACGACGAGCTGCGGCGCGACGCCACCGCGACCGGGCAGCAGCAGGCCGCGCGCGCCCGGGCCGCCGTCCCGACGGCGGAGAACAAGGAGCGGGCCTGGGCGGACGTCGTCGACTCCGACGCCCTGCCCAACGCGGTGCAGTCGAACGTCATCGGCGGCTTCTCGCAGGTGCACGACCGGGGGCTCCTGGTCCCGTTCGTGCAGCGCTACTTCGACGCGCTCGAGCCGGTGTGGTCCGGCCGCACGAACGAGATGGCGCAGAACATCGTCATCGGCCTGTACCCGGGCAAGCTGGCCGGTCTGTCCGCGCAGCACGGGGTGGACGTCGTGGAGCTGACGCAGCAGTGGCTGGACTCCCACGCCGGCGCGGCGCCCGCCCTGCGCCGCCTGGTGGTGGAGAACCTCGACGCCGCACGCCGGGCCGTCCGCGCCCAGGAGGCCGACCGGGCAGGCGTCTGACCCCGGGGCGGCTCTCGTCCCAGCCGCCCCGGCACCGCCTCCCTCGGCGCGGGCCCCCGGCACCGGCGCCCTCGGCCTAGGCCTGGGCCTCGAGCATGCCCTAACTGCCCGTCGCGACGACGGATCGGGCAGTTAGGGCATTCTCGGCGCTCAAGCGCCGATCGTGGTGCCGGTGTCGCAGGGCCTGGTGGGGCCGGTGCACTGGCACCGGGTTGTGGTGCCGGTGTGACCTGCACCGGCTGGTGGGGCCGGTGCCACGGGCGCGGCGGTCAGGGCACCAGCGCCGTGAGGTCCGCGACCGCGTCGTGGGCACCCGCGGCACGCAGCACGTGGGCGGCGTGCGACGTGGTGACGCCGAGCACCAGCCCCACGCCGGCCCCCAGCGCGGCGCTCAGGCCCGCCGGGGTGTCCTCCGCCGCCACGCAGGCGGCCGTCTCCACCCCGAGCACCTCCGCGCCCAGCCGGTAGGGTGCCGGGTCGGGCTTGCCGACGGCGACCAGCTCGGCGGTGACGAGGGCGACGCCGAGGTCCGCCACCCCGAGGAGCTCGAGCGCCGCCGTCGCCCAGGCGTTCGTGGCCGAGGTGACGACGGCGAGCGGCACCCCGGCCGCGTGCCAGCCGGAGATCGCCTCCGCGGCCCCGGCGACCGGGGCGGGCGGGTGGGCCACGACGTCGAGGCAGGCGATGACCTCGTGGGCGAGCGTCATCGGGTCCTCGCCGGTCCAGGGCCCCTCGACGCCGGCGAACACCTCGGCACCGCGCCGTCCCGCGAACAAGTGCAGCATGTCGGCGGGCACGTCCCAGCCGCGCCGGGCGAAGTAGGTGGCGAAGGCGGCACGGTGGGTCGGCTCGGAGTCCACCAACGTGCCGTCGAGGTCGAGGAGCAGCCCGGACCCGGGCGAACGCAGCATGGCGTCCACCCGGCCACGCAGGCCGTCCCGGGTCACGCCCAGGTGAACAGCTCGTCGCCGGCGGCGACCGTGTCCCCCGGCGCGACGGCCGTGGTGAGCGACTCCGCGGTGCCCTCCAGGGCGATGACGGGCGTGACCGGCGACCGGCCGCCCGCGGCCACCTTCTCCGGCGACCACGTCACCAGGAGCTGCCCTGCCTCGACGGTGTCCTTCTCGGCCGCGTGGAGCGTGAAGCCCTCGCCGCCGAGCTGGACCGTGTCGAGCCCGAGATGCACGAGCACGCCGCGTCCGCCCTCGGCCACCAGCACGAAGGCGTGCGGGTGGAACTTCATGATGGTCCCCGCCACGGGGGCGCGGACCTCGGAGACCTCCGCACCCGCGGGGTCGACGGCGATCCCCGGGCCGACGATCGCCTCGGAGAAGACGGGGTCCGGCACGTCCTTCAGCTCCAGGACGGTGCCGGCGACGGGTGCGAGCACCCGCAGCGTCACCGCAGGTCCTCGATGTCCTCGGCGATCGTGTCCGCCTGGGGACCGACGACGACCTGGACCGCCGCGCCCTGCTGCACCACACCGAAGGCGCCCGCGGCGCGCAGCCCGGCCTCGTCCACCTTGGCCGGGTCCTCGACCTCTACACGCAGCCGCGTGATGCACGCCTCGAGGTCGAGGATGTTGGCGTCCCCGCCCAGCGCCGCGAGGATCTGCTCCGCCTGGCTCATCTTCAGCTCCTGTCGTCACGGATCGACCGTGATCCTGCCGGCGGAACTCCCCGCCGTGCGCCGTCGGGCGCCCGCGCCGGACCCGGCTGGCCCGGCATGCTGATGAGACCGCGCAGGTGAGGCGCGTGTCAAGCGAACTCCAGGCGCGGCGCGGTTCCTTGACACGCCGGGGCGCTGGCGATTCAGTGTGCGCGTCAGCATGTCCGTATCGCCCTGCGAGACGGGCGTTCGGACGCATCCCGGAGCGTCCCGGTGCGCGCCGTCGCGCACGCCAGGTGGGCCGCTCGACGAACCTTGGAGCGACGATGACCACCACCGCGGCGGGCACCCCCGCCACCACGAACAAGAGACACATCCCGGGCTTCGCCCAGGCTCAGCGCGTGGGCCGCTCGCTCATGCTGCCGATCGCCGTGCTGCCCGCCGCCGGCCTGCTCCTGCGTTTCGGTCAGCCGGACATGCTCGGCGAGCAGGGCGTGGCGAGCTGGAACGGGATGGGCTGGGTCCAGCCCGTCGCGGACGTCTTCGCCGCCGCCGGCAACGCGGTGTTCGGCAACCTGCCGATCATCTTCGCCCTCGGCGTGGCCATCGGCTTCGCCCGCAAGTCCGACGGCTCGACGGCGCTGGCCGGCCTCATCGGCTACCTCACCTTCCAGGCCGTGCTCGACGCGCTCGCACCGTTCTTCGGCGCCGGGCCGGAGGGCGAGGAGACCATCAACTACGGCGTGCTCGGCGGCATCGTCATCGGCATCATCGCCGCGCTGCTGTGGCAGAGGTTCTACCGCACCAAGCTTCCGCCCTACCTGGCGTTCTTCGGCGGCCGCCGCCTCGTCCCGATCATCACCGCCTTCGTCGCCGTGCTCGTCGCCGTGATCTTCGCGCTGATCTACCCGGCCTTCGACGCCGTCATCGGCGGCTTCGGCCGGTGGGTCACCGACGAGGGCAACGTCGTGATCGGCGGGTTCGTCTTCGGCACGCTGAACCGCCTGCTCATCCCGTTCGGCCTGCACCACCTGCTCAACAACCTGCCGTGGTTCCAGTTCGGCGAGTTCACCAACCCGGACACGGGCCAGGTTGCCCAGGGCGACCTCTTCCGCTTCTTCGCGGGCGACCCGACGGCCGGGACGTTCATGACCGGGTTCTTCCCGATCATGATGTTCGCCCTGCCCGCCGCGGCACTGGCGATCTGGCGTCACGCCAAGCCGGAGCGGCGCAAGGTCACCGGCGGCATCATGATCTCCGTCGCGCTGACCGCCTTCCTCACCGGCATCACGGAGCCGCTGGAGTACGCCTTCGCCTACGTCGCGTTCCCGCTGTACGTCGTCCACGCGGTCCTGACCGGCACCTCCCTGGCCCTGGTCAACGCGATCGGCATCAAGGACGGGTTCACGTTCTCCGCGGGCGCCATCGACTACCTGCTGAACTTCGGCATCGCCACGATGCCGCTGTGGCTCATCCCGATCGGGCTGGGCTACGCGGTGATCTACTACCTGATCTTCAGCTTCGCGATCAAGCGGTGGAACCTCCGCACGCCCGGTCGCGAGGAGGACGGCGACGTCGGTTCCGGCGCGCCGTCGGTCTTCGACGAGGCGCAGGACGCGGCCGCGGTCAAGACCGGTGCACGGGCGGCCGAGGAGCGCCCGGCACGGCGGGGCGACCCGGCCGGTGCCGTGGCCGAGGACACGGGCAAGGCCGTCCCCGAGCTCGGCCGTGACGAGCGCGACGGCGGGACGCCGCGCGTCTGACCCTCACGCGGCGACCCCCTGGCCCTCGAGCTCACGAGCTCGGGGACAGGGGGTCGCTCTCGTTCTCGCGCCGGTCTCACCGGGAAGCTGACGCCTCGCCGAGGAGCCGACGCCTCACCGACGAGGTGACATCACCGATGGGTGACGGGCGGGATCTGGATCTCGTCGCGCCGGGTCAGGCCAGCCGGTCGTCGTCGCCGAGCGCGGCCCGCAGCGCGGCGACCAGCGAGAGCAGCCGGGCCGAGCCGGGGAGGTCCTCGACCATGACGACCTGCTCCGCGCCGTCGGCCAGCGGCAGCTTCCAGTTGGGGTACTCGGTGTCGGTGCCCGGCTGGTTCTGCGCGCGCCGCTCCCCCACCGCGTCGGTGAGCGAGACGCCCACCAGCACCGCCGGGGTACGGACCACGTAGGCGTGCAGGGCCTCCACCAGCTCACGCTCGGTGGGGTTCTCCCCCACCAGGCCGTGCTCGCGCAGGCGGTCGACCATGCGCTGGCGCTCGGTGCGGGCCTCCGCGCGCACGTGCTCGACCGGCTCGGTGAGCAGCCCGAGACGCTCGCGCAGGTCCACGTGCTCCTCGGCCAGGTAGCCGGCGACCGGCGGCAGGTCGTGCGTGTCGACGGTGGCCAGGACGAGCCGGCGGTACGCGTCCGGCTGGAGCGGCTGCCCGGCGGCGTCCTTCTCGAACCACAGCACCGAGGTGCCGAGCACCCCGCGCTCCTCGAGGTAGTCGCGCACCCACGGCTCCACGGTGCCCAGGTCCTCGCCGATCACGGCGGCGCCCGCGCGGGCGGCCTCCAGGAGCAGGACGCCGACCATCGCCTCGTGGTCGTAGCGCACGTACGTGCCCTCGCCCGCGCCCATGCCGTCCGGGATCCACCACAGGCGGAACAGCCCCAGGATGTGGTCCACCCGCACCGCGCCGGCATGGCGCAGCACCGTGCGGGCCATCTCGCGCAGCGGCGCGTACGCGGTGCGGGCCAGGGCGTCGGGCCGCCACGGCGGCTGGCTCCAGTTCTGGCCCTGCTGGTTGTACATGTCCGGCGGCGCGCCCACCCCGATGCCCTGGGCGAACGCGTCGCGGTCGATCCACGAGTCGGCGCCGCCGGGGTGGACGCCGACGGCGAGGTCGTGCATCACCCCGAGACCCATGCCGGACTCCACAGCCACCTGCTGGGCGTGCGCCAGCTGCTCGTCCGCGACCCACTGGAGCCACACGTAGAAGTCGACCCGCTCGGCCAGCTCGCGGCGGGCGCGGGCGACGAACGGGGACCGGATGTCCTGCAGCTCCTGCGGCCAGCCGGTGCTCGCGTACTTCTCGTGCAGCGCGCACCAGAGCGCGAAGTCCTCCAGGCCCTGCCCCTCCTCCGCCCGGAACCGGTCGAGGGCACGCTGGCGGGACCGGCTGCGGCCCGCCGAGAAGATCACCTCGAGCGCCTGGCGCTTCGCGGACCAGGCGGCGTCGCGGTCGATGGGCTGGTTCGTGGCGTTGGTGCCGCGGACCTCCTCGGCCGCCCACTCCACGAGGGCGCGCTGGGGGCCGGTGAGGTAGGCGGCCTCGCGCACCTCCTCCGGGCGGATGTAGATGGGGTTGACGAACCGGCGCGTGACCGGCAGGTACGGCGAGGGCGTCATACGACCGCTCGGCTCGGCGGCGTGGAGCGGGTTGATGAGCAGGAAGTCCGCGCCCAGGTCGCCCGAGAAGCTCGTCAGCTCCGCCAGGTCCGAGAGGTCCCCGATCCCCCACGAGCGGGCCGAGCGCACCGAGTACAGCTGGGCCATCAGGCCCCACCCGCGGGAGGTGGCGACTCCCGGGTCCGGGAGCCGGTCGGGCGTGACGGCGAGCGGGCTGCGGCGGGCGCGTCCGCCGTCGACCCGCGCCTCGAGCTCGTGCCAGCCCACGGGCAGGTCGGCGGGCAGGACGAAGGTCGCCCGGCCGACGAGCACGCCGTCCACCTCACGCGGCGGCACCCAGGCGTCCCTCTGCTCCAGCTCGAGCGTGCCTCCTGTCTCGAGCTCGACGACGACGGCGACGCCGGCCCCGTCGGGCACGTGGACCGCCAGCTCGTGCGTCCGCCCCTCGCGCACCACCACGGACGGCGGCAGCACCGCGCGCCACGGCGCCAGCTCGACGTCCGCGAGCGCCGCACGCACCTGGCCCTCGTCGCCCGCGGGCACCCCGAGCGCGCCCAGCACGGCGCGGATGGTCGCGGCGGAGACGATCCGGTGATGTCCGGTGTAGTCCCAGAACTCGGTCGCGACGCCGAGGCTGTCGGCCAGCTGCCGCAGCTCCGGCGAGGGGGTGGTGGTGTCCGCGGCCGGTGCCGGGCTGGACGTCATGGTGCTCCTCGGTTGGGACGGACGATCACGTCCGCTGTAGGTGTTCGGCGCCGGGGGCCTCGCCCTCGCCGGCGCGCCGCGCGACGGTCCTGGCCTACAGGAGCGCGCTGATCTCCTCGGCCAGGTCGTCGGCCTCGGGCCCGACCACGATCTGCACCACGCGGCCGACCCGCACGACGCCGAACGCACCGGTGGCCTTGAGGTCACTCTCGCCCACGACGGCCGGGTCCCGGACCTCCACGCGCAGACGGGTGATGCACGGCTCGACGTCGACGACGTTCGGCGCACCTCCCAGGGCGGCCAGGATGCTCTCGGCCTTGTTCATCGGAACTCCTCCAACAGTGTTGAGACGGTGTGCGTGCGGGATTCGTCACGTTCCCGCGACCTCCTCCGAGCCTACCCGCGCGGAAGTGGTGCACCAGCGGATCGGCGCGCGGGGGCGCGTGCATCCGGACCGGCGCACGCAGACGCGTGCGGCTCGCTCCGGCCGGGAGCTCTCGGCGCGTGCGCGGGGCGCGCGGGCCCGGGCGCGGCATGATGGGCGCATCCGAGGACAGGAGCATCCATGAGCACCCAGGCCGCGGGCGAGGACGCCCCGGACACCGTCATGCCCGCCTCCGGCGCCCCGTCCGGCGCGGCCGAGCCGCTGCACGGCGTCGGCGTCAGCCCCGGTCTCGCCGCGGGCCCCGTCGCGCAGGTCCGCCCGCCGGCCGGCGAGCCCCCGGCCGGCCCCGCCGTCGCGGAGGAGCAGGCCGAGGCGGAGGCGGCCCGCATCGCCGCCGCCGCGGAGGCCGTGCGCAGCGCGCTGGAGCAGGCGGCGACGACCGTCGAGGGCGAGCGCCGCGAGCTGCTCGAGACGACGGCGCAGATGGCGGCCGACCCCACGCTCGTCAAGGGCGCCTCGGCGCTGGTGCGCGAGGCGCACCTGCCGGCGCCGCGGGCGGTGTGGCAGGCCGCCGGGAAGGTGGCCGAGCAGCTCGCGGCGCTGGGCGGGTACATGGCCGAGCGGGCGAAGGACGTCGCCGACGTGCGCAACCGCATCATCGCCGAGCTCACCGGGCAGCCGATGCCCGGCGTCCCGCAGCGTTCCGAGCCGTTCGTGCTCGTGGCCACCGACCTCGCCCCGGCCGACACCGCGCTGCTCGACCCGGCGCTCGTGCGCGCCATCGTCACCGCCGAGGGCGGGCCCACCTCGCACACCGCGATCCTCGCCCGCGCCCTCGGTATCCCGGCCGTCGTCGGCCTGGCCGGCGCCCCGGCGGCGCTGCCCGAGGGCGAGGTCGTCCTCGTCGACGGCGGGGCGGGCACGGTCGAGCTCTCCCCCGACCCCGAGCGGGTCCGCCTCGCCGAGGAGCGGCGCACGGTCGTGCGCACCTTCGACGGTCACGGCCGCACCGCCGACGGGCACGAGGTGGCGCTGCTGGCCAACGTCGGGGACCCCGACGGCGCCCGTGCCGCGGCGGAGGCGGGCGCCCAGGGCGTGGGCCTGTTCCGCACCGAGTTCTGCTTCCTCGACCGCACGGAGGAGCCGGGGGTCGACGAGCAGGCCGAGCAGTACCGGCGCGTGCTCGAGCAGTTCCCCGGCAAGAAGGTCGTGGTCCGCACCCTGGACGCCGGCGCGGACAAGCCGCTGCCCTTCGTCACCGACGCCGAGGAGGCCAACCCGGCCCTCGGCGTGCGCGGGCTGCGCACGGCCCGCAAGGCCCCCGAGGTCCTCGAGAACCAGCTGGCCGCCATCGCCCGCGCCGCCGGGCAGACCAGCGCGGACGTGTGGGTCATGGCCCCCATGATCGCGACCGTGGCGGAGACCGAGGACTTCGTCGCCGCCTGCGAGCGCCACGGGCTGGGCACCGCGGGCGTCATGGTCGAGGTGCCGAGCGCGGCGCTCCTCGCCGGGCCGATCCTGGCCCGGGCCTCGTTCGCGTCGATCGGCACGAACGACCTCACCCAGTACGCGATGGCCGCCGACCGGCTCCTGGGCTCCCTCGCCGAGCTCTCCGACCCGTGGCAGCCCGCCGTCCTGCGGCTCGTGGAGTCCACGTGCCTCGGCGGCGCGCAGCAGTCCCGGCCCGTCGGGGTCTGCGGCGAGGCCGCGGCCGACCCCGCCCTCGCCGTCGTCCTGGTGGGGCTGGGCATCTCCTCGCTGTCCATGACGCCGCGCGCCCTGGCCGACGTGGCCGCCGTGCTGGCGGCCACCGACCTCGCGACGTGCCGGCGGCTGGCCCGGGCGGCGGTCGACGCCGAGTCCGCGGCCGACGCCCGGGCGCGCGTGCGGGAGGGGCTGCCGGTTCTCGCGGACCTCGGGCTGTGAGCGATGATGGGACGGTGACAGCGCAGCAGCCGACCCACGCCGATCTCGCCCAGGTGTACGAGGCGATGGGCGGGCACCCCACGTTCGCCCGGCTCGTGCACCGGTTCTACCAGGGCGTGCGCGAGGACGAGCTGCTCGCCCCGATGTACCCGCAGGACGACTGGGCGGGCGCCGAGGAGCGCCTGACGATGTTCCTCGAGCAGTACTGGGGCGGGCCCACCACGTACTCGCAGCAGCGGGGGCACCCGATGCTCCGCCGTCGTCACCTGCCCTTCCCGGTGACGCCGGCGGCACGGGACCGCTGGCTGGCGCACATGCGGGTCGGCGTGGACGAGCTGGAGCTCGCTCCCGAGCTCGAGACGCTGCTGTGGGACTACCTCGAGCGCGCGGCGCACGCGATGGTCAACACGCCCGAGCCGGGCCGCCGCAGCCTGATCTGACCTACCGCCGCGCGCGCAGACGACCGTCCGCCCACCCACCACCGAGGAGCGTCATGCCCCAGCTGCCCGAAGCCCCCGACGCCGCCGCCGTGCTGGACGTCCCGCAGACCGACGCCGAGCCGATGGCGACGGTCCTGAGCACCCTGCGCCTGACCCGCCTGGGGCCGGACGAGTTCGCGGGGACCTCCCTGCCGCAGCTGAGCGGGCGCATCTACGGCGGCCAGGTACTGGCCCAGTCCGTGCTGGCCGCGGCGGCGACGCTGCCCGACGACGGCGACGGCCGGCGCCAGCTGCACTCGGTGCACGGGTACTTCCTGCGGCCAGGGAAGGTCGAGCTGCCGATCACGTTCGCGGTGGAGCGGCTGCACGACGGCCGGTCCTTCAGCACGCGGCGCACCCACGCCCTGCAGCAGGGCAAGCCGATCCTCTCCCTCATCAGCTCCTACCAGGAGGACCAGCCGGGACGCGAGCACGCCGCCGCGGCGCCCGACGCCCCCGACCCGGAGGGCCTGCGCAGCGCCCTGACGCTCTTCGGCGAGGTGGACCACCCCGCCGCGAAGTTCATGTCCTCCACCGCCGCGTTCGACATCCGCCACGTCGAGCAGGACATCTACCTGCGCGGCGCGGGCGAGCGGACCGACGCGCAGATGCTGTGGATGCGCTCCCGCTCGCCGCTGCCGGCCGGGCTGACCCAGCTGCAGCACCGGGCGCTGCTCGCGTACGCCTGCGACCAGGTGCTCCTGGAGCCGGTGCTGCGCCGCCACGGGCTGAGCTGGCGGACGCCGGGGCTGAGCGTGGCCAGCCTCGACCACGGGATGTGGTGGCACCGTCCGCTCGACGTCGGGCAGTGGCTGCTCTACGTCCAGGAGTCGCCCTCGGCGCAGGGCGGGCGCGGGCTCGGCATCGCCAAGATCTTCGACACCGCCGGCACCCACGTGGCGACCGTCGCCCAGGAGGGCATGGTCCGCGTCCCCGACGACGCCGAGCCCGGCCGGCGCCCGTCGGCGGAGAGGCCGGCCTCCGTGACGCGCCCGGACGAGGAGTGGAAGCGCCCGTCCCTGCGCTGAGGGCGCCGGAGGCGAGCGCCGCGGGCGAGCCCGCGGCGCCCGTCCCTGCCGCACCCGGGGGGCTCAGCCGAGCGTGTCTGCCGGCACCGCCACCTCGGCGACGGTGCCGGCACGCACGGTGACGAACGCCGACGCGGTCCCCTCGGCGCCCGCCTCCACCACCTGCACGCGATAACGGCCGGGCGCCAGGTCCACGGCCCCGAACCAGCCCGAGCCGTCGGTGCGCGCCAGCACCTTCTCCCCCGGCCCGTCCACCGGGTGGAGCACCACGTCGGCCTGGTCGGCGACGGCCCCGCCGTCGAGGGTCACCGTGCCGGAGACGTTCCCGGTCGTCGGGGCCGACTTCCACGTCATGTCGGGCACGACGACGTCGTCCGCGAGCACGTCGGCGCGCAGGGCCACCGTCAGCGCGGCCCGCTCCGCGTCCTTGACCGCGGCGTCGCCGGACGCCGTGGCCGCCATGGTGGCGTTCGCGTAGGAGTAGCCCATCCAGCCGTCGAGGCCCGCCTCGAGGGTCTTGCGGGCCTGCGCCACCGAGCTGTCGACGTCGTTGAGGTAGAGCGCCGGCCCGTTGACGACGTGCCGGCCGGCGCGGTAGTCGGCCAGCGCCTCGGTCCACTCGTCGAACATCTGCGCCTGGGCGGGCACCCAGTCGCGCTTGTAGTTCATCGCCGTGACGGTGTCGACGATGCCCTCCTCCAGCCACCCCTTCCAGTCCTGCATGACGTTGCGGTAGGGCCGGGTGCCCTCCCAGCCGCCGTAGGTGCCCGGCCCGTAGGCGTAGGTGATCCCGTTGACGCTGAGCCGGTCGCTCGGGTCGACCTCGTACATGGCGAGGTAGATCTTGCGCACCAGACCGGAGACCTGGTCGCGGCGCCAGTCGCTGAACTGCTCGTCGGTCGGGGCCGGGACGTCCGTCCGACCGGTCTCGGCGGCGAACCGGGCGAGGGAGACCTCGGAGTAGCCCCAGTCGTTGACGAAGTCGCCGGTGTTGTAGTCGGGGTAGCGGATGTAGTCCAGGTTCACGCCGTCCACGTCGTAGTTCTGCGTGATGGAGGCGACGGCGTCGGCCACGTAGTCGACGGCGTGCCGGTTCGCGGGGTCGATGAAGGAGTTGTTGCCCACCTTCTCGACGCCGTCGGCCCGCTTGTTCAGCCACCGGTCCTCGCCCGCGGCGGCGAAGCCGTGGGCGTTGTAGGCGTGCTCGGGCGACCTCGGCGCGGTCGCGGAGTTCCACAGCGTCGTGGCGTTGACCCAGGCGTGGACCTCGATGCCCGCGGCGTGCGCCTGCTCGATCACCTCGGCGAGCGGGTCGTACGGCGCCGGGTCCACGAACGCGTCGGTGCGCGGGAAGAGTGCGTCGTTGCAGAAGCAGTCGAACCGGCGGCCCACCTGGACCACCAGCACGTTGGCGCCGAGGGCCTCGGCGTCAGCCACCAGGTCGGTGACCTGCCCGGCGTCGTAGATCCCTGCGTTGAACGCGTCGACCCAGTACCCGCGCCACTGCTCGGGCGGGCCCTCGGCCTGCGTCGTGGCCGCGGCGTCTGCGGTCGCCGACGCGTCTGTGGTGGCCGGCGTGTGCGCCGTGGTCGGCGTGCCGGCCGTCGCTGCCGTGCCCGCGGCGGCGGGCGCGGCGAGCGCGAGTGCGGGCAGAAGTGCAAAACCCCCCAGTGCGGCGATCGTCCGTGCGGTCGGTCGTCCCATCGTCCTGCTCCTCTCGAGTTGTCCTTCGCTCGCGCGGCTCTGCGCGAGGCGGGCCCGGCGCGCGTCATCGGGCGGCGGGCCTGGCGGGCGTTCCCCGCGGTGGGCTCCTTCCTGCTCTGTGACGGCGAGAGTCGGTGGGCGCGGCGGGCCTCAGTGCGGCGCGGTGCGGGGGCGGTGCTCCCCGCGCCGGTCGCGGACGGCGTCGCGGGTGGCCTCCAGCGCCCGCTGGCTCGCCGCGAAGGTGCGCTGGGCGACGCCGACGAAGACGCAGTCGACGACGGTCAGCTGCGCGAGCCGCGAGGCGGTGGCCCCGGAGCGGAACGTCGTCTCCCGCGCGGCGGTGAGCAGCACGTGGTCGGCCTCGAGCG
The DNA here is from genome assembly GCF_039537705.1 of Georgenia daeguensis. Taxonomy (NCBI): domain Bacteria; kingdom Bacillati; phylum Actinomycetota; class Actinomycetes; order Allobogoriellales; family Allobogoriellaceae; genus Georgenia; species Georgenia daeguensis. The sequence goes on along the minus strand of NZ_BAABBA010000004.1, from coordinate 31,281 downwards.
CGATCTGCGAGCGCGGGGCGTTCGTGATGGCCACGGTCGTGGCCCCGTTGCGCCGGGCGATCGCGAGCGCGTCGGCGGTGTCGACGGTCGTGCCCGTGTGCGAGATGCCGATCGCGACGTCGCCGGCCCCCAGCAGCGCGGCGGAGGTGAGCGCGAGGTGGGCGTCCGGGAAGGAGAACGCCACGCGCCCGATGCGGTGGAGCTTCTGCTGCAGGTCCGCCGCGACGATGCCGGAGGCGCCCACGCCGTAGATGTCCGTGCGGCCGGCGGCCACCACGGCGTCCACCACCGCCTCCAGCTCCGGCACCGACAGCGCACGGCCCGTGTCCTCGACGGCGCGGGCGTCCGCGAAGGCGATCTTCGCCACCACGGAGTCCAGGTCGTCGCCCTCGGCGATGTCCCCGGTGATCTCGGCGGGGCGGGACTCGCCCTGCCGCCGGCCGAGGTCGGCGACCAGGGCGAGGCGGAACTGCCGGTACCCGTCGTGCCCGGCCTCCCGGCACAGCCGCACGATGGTCGACTGGGACGTCCCGGACGCCTCCGCCAGCTGGGTGATGGTCAGGCCCGCCGCGCGCTCCGGGTCGGCGAGCACGAGCTCGGCCACCCGCCGGGTGGAGGGCTGGAGGTCGTCGAGCAGCCCCCGCAGCCGCACCGCGAGCGGCACCTCGCTCACCGCACGCCCGCCCCGCTCAGCGCGGCGACGGCGGAGCGCACCCCGGCCGGGTCGTCCGCCCGGGCGGGGTCGGGCGGGAACTCCTCGGCGGCCCGGGCCGCGGCCTCGACCGTGCTGCCCGCGAGCAGCGCCACGAGCGCGACGCGGACGCGCCCGCCGGCCTCCTCGAGCACCCGCGCGCAGCGCGCCGGCTCCTGGTCGGTGGCCTGCACGAGCATGCGCACGGTCCGCGCCCGGAGCTTCTGGTTGGTCGGCCGCACCTCGATCATGAGGTTGGAGTAGGTCTTGCCCAGGCGCACCATGACGGCGGTCGAGAACGTGTTCAGGACCAGCTTCTGCGCCGTCGCCGCCTTCATGCGGGTCGATCCGGTGACCACCTCGGGACCGGTGTCGACGAGGACCGCGACGTCCACCGAACCGGCCAGCGGGGCGGCGGGGTTGGTGGAGACCAGCGCCGTGGCGGCGCCGCGATCACGTGCCGCGGCGAGCGCACCGCCGACGAAGGGCGTGCGGCCGCTCGCGGTCAGCCCCACCACGAGGTCGTCGGGGCCGAACTGCTCGCCGAGGGTCCGGCCCGCCCCGGCGTCGTCCTCGGCGCCCTCGACCGCCAGCATCATCGCCCCCTCGCCGCCGGCGAGGTGGGCGCGGAAGGCCTCCTCCCCGACGTCGTAGGTCGGCAGCAGCTCGACCGCGTCGAGGACACCGAGCCTCCCCGAGGTCCCCGAGCCGACGTAGTGCACGCGCCCGCCCGCGGCGATCGCCCGCACCGCGCGCTCGACGAGCTGGGCCACCGGCCCGGCCGCCGCCGCGACGGCGTCGAGCACGCTACGGTCCTCGGCCATCACCAGGGCGACCAGCTCACGGGCCGGCAGCTGGTCGATCTCGACGGTGCGGGGGTTGCGCTCCTCGGTGGGCGAGCGCAGGCCGATGACCTCACGCCAGTCGTTGTCGGTCCGGCTCATGGCGGCTCCAGGGTCGGGCTCGGGTCGCGCGGGACTGCTGCGGTCCGGGTCGGACACGCGGACCGGGCGGTGGTTCGATGGGGTGGAAGGAACCGGTCTGGTGATAACTTCCATCCACCGACCCAAGTTGGAAAGTTACCACCGTCGAGCGAGGTGGGGAATAGCGTGCCTCCGAACACCGAGCGGGCCCCCGAGCCGGGCGCCACCCCGCGTGCCGCCGCCACCCCCGCGCTGCGTGTCGTGGTCGGTCTGGACGTGGGCGGGACCTCCTCGACGGCGGGCGTCCTTGCCGCGGACGGTGCCGTGCTCGCCGTCGTCCAGGGTCCGGGCGCCAACTTCCGCTCCTCCCCCGGCACCGTCCTCGACCACCTGCGGGCGGTCCTCGCCGCCGCGGCCGCGCGGACCGATGCACGCCTGGGCGCCCGGCCCTGGCAGGTCGACGCGCTCGTGGCGGGGATCGCCGGAGCGGGGCCCGCCGGCCGGGACCGCGCCGTCGCCCTCCTCCACGACGCCCTGCCGGGCACCGGGCTCCCGGCCCCGGCGACCGCCGAGGTCGTGACGGACCCGGTCGTCGCCTATGCGGCCGGGGCGCCCGGGCCCGACGGCGCGCTCCTGCTCGCCGGCACCGGCGCCGTCGCCCTGCGGGTGGCCGGGTTCGCCGAGCGGGCCCGGTCCGACGGGCTCGGATGGCTGCTCGGCGACGTCGGCTCCGGCGTCTGGCTCGCCCTGGCCGGCCTGCGTGCCGCGGCGGCCCACCTCGACGGGCGCGCCCCTGCGACCGCGCTGACGCCCGCGGCGGCGGAGCGCGCCGCCGCGGCCGAGGCCGCGGGCACCGGCGACCCGCGCCAGGACCTCGTGCGCCTGACGGACACCCGGTCCCCCGCCGAGCTGGGCTCCTTCGCCCGGACGGTGGCGGGGTGCGCGGCCGCCGGCTCCGCCGTCGCCGACGGCATCGTGGCCGAGGGGGTCGCCGGGCTCCTGCGCTCGCTGTCCGTCGTGGCCGACGGCGCGGCGGACATCGTGCTCGCGGGCTCGGTGCTCACCCGGCCCGGTCCGGTCCGCGACGGAGTCCTGGCCGGCCTGCGCCCGCCCGGCGGCCAGCGCGCCGACGACGCGCGCGCGGACGACCGCGCCGCCCGGGGCCCGCGCGTCCACGATGCGGCTGCGCCGGTGGTCGGGGCGCTGCGCCTGGCCGCGGACCGGGCCGGATGGGCGCTGCCCGACGTCGCGGCGCTGACCTCCGCCGTCGGGGCGGCACGTGGCTGAGCACGGGCCCGGGCTCGCCGTCGGCGCGTACCGCCCGGCCGACCGCGCGGCGCTGTACGAGATCTGCCTGCGCACCGGGGACGTCGGCGGGGACGCGACGGGCCTCTACCGGGACCCGGAGCTCCTCGGTCACGTCTACCTCGGCGCCTACCTCGCGCTCGAGCCGGGTCTCGCGCGCGTGCTCCGCCGCCCGGACGGCGAACCGGTGGGCTACGCCGTCGCCACCGCGTCGACGACGGCCTTCGAGGACGCGTGCGAGAAGTCCTGGTGGCCCCCGCTGCGGGCCCGGTACCCCCTGCCGGACCCGGCTGACGACTCCCCCGACGCCCGGCTCGTGCGGACCGTCCACGCCGGGACGCGCACGAGGGGCGCGTGGCTCGCCGGCCATCCGGCGCACCTGCACGTGGACCTGCTGCCGGAGGCGCAGGGCGGCGGCCACGGCCGCCGGCTCCTGGAGGCCGTCTTCGCGGCGCTGGCCGCCGCGGGGGCGGCGGGCGTGCATCTCGGCGTGGACCCGGCCAACGAGGGCGCGGTCGGCTTCTACCGGCACCTGGGGATGCGCCTGCTCGAGCAGCGGTCGGACGTCCTCCTGCTCGGCCTGCCGCTGGGGTCGGCGAGCGCGACGCCGCACGCGCCTCCACACTGACCCCGTGAGAGGTGACGCGTGAGACTCCGGCGGGTGCGGGTCGACCGCCCGGGCCTGACCAGGCGCCGGGCCGGGAGCGGTTTCGTCTACCTCGACGTCGACGGCAGCCGCGTCACCGATCCCGACGTGCTGGCGCGCTGCCGTGCGCTGGTCATCCCGCCCGCCTGGAGGGACGTGTGGATCTGCCCCGTCGTCAACGGGCACATCCAGGCGGTGGGCACCGACGACGCCGGGCGCCGCCAGTACCTCTACCACCCCGCCTGGCGCGAGAGCCGGGACGCGGCCAAGCACGAGCGCGTGCTCGACCTCGCGCGCCGGCTCCCGGCCGCCCGGCGTCAGGTCACGATGGACCTCGCCCGCAGCGGCATGCCGCGCGAGCGCGCCCTGGCGGCCGCCTTCCGGCTGCTGGACATCGGCTTCTTCCGGATCGGGGGCGAGACCTACGCGGAGAACAACGGCTCCTACGGCCTCGCCACCCTCCTCAAGCGGCACGTGCGCATCGCGCGCGACGGGGAGATGACGTTCGCCTACCTCGCCAAGTCGGGGCAGTCGCGGCGGCTCGTGCTGCGCGACGAGGCCCTCGTGGAGCCGCTGACGATGATGCGCCGGCGCCGGGGCGGCGGCGAGGAGCTGCTCGCCTACCGCCGCCGGGGCGAGTGGGTCGACGTGACCAGCGCCGACATCAACGAGTACGTCAAGGAGCGGCTCGGCCCGCACGCGTCGGCGAAGGACTTCCGCACCTGGCACGGCACCGTGCTCGCCGCGCTCGAGCTGGCGGTCCGCGCCCCGGGCGCCACCACGCGCACCGCACGGAAGCGGGCGGAGCGCGAGGCCGTGAAGGCCGTGGCGCAGTACCTGGGCAACACCCCCGCCGTCAGCCGGTCCTCCTACATCGACTCGCGGGTGCTCGACCTGGCCGAGCGCGGCCGCACCATCGACCTGCGCCTGGCGCGACGGGCGGACAACCCGGGCGACCCGGCACCGCCGGACACCCACGGGGCCGTCGAGAGAGCGGTGCTCGAGCTGCTCGGGTGAGCGGTGCGGCGGGCGGCGGGCGACGGGCGGCGGGCGGCGGGCGGCGGGCGGCGGGCGGCGGGCGGCGGGCGGCGGGCGGCGGGCGAGCGTTAGCGCCTGCGCCGGAACGGGACCGGCTCGTCCAGGTACGGCTCCCAGCTGGCCCGTTCCGCCGGCGTCATGCGCCGCGGCCGCTCCGTCTCCTCGTCGATGAGGACCAGTGTGGTCATCGCGCGCACTGCGGGCTCGCCGTCGACTCCGGGGATCTCGTAGCAGACGTCGATGCTCGCGCCGCCGAGGTGGGAGATCCACAGCTGCACCTCGATCGGCCGCAGCGTGTACGGCAGGGGCGCCAGGTACTCGATCTCCTGCCGCGCGATGTAGGTGTTGGTGCCCGAGCCCGGCCCGGTGTCCAGGATCTTCGTCCCCGGCGTCCGGTCCGGCGCCGGGTGGTGGACGGGGTCGACGCCCCCGCCGACGGCGTCGAGGCGGGCGTCCCCGGGGACGGACGCCCAGAACGCCGCGATGCGCGCCTCCTCCAGGAGGGTGAACATCTTGGCGTTGTTGACGTGCTGGTAGCCGTCGATGTCGCTCCACCTGATGTGCAGCGGGATGGTCAGGCGTGCCATGGGTTCCTCTCGTCGGTGCTCGCCGCCAGCCTAGGGTCCGCGGGTGCGGACACAGGGACGGCCGCCGCCGAGCGTGCTCGGCGGCGGCCGTCGTGCGTCGGTCCGTCCAGCCTGGCGTGAGAGCCAGGACCGGGCAGGTCAGTCGCGGGTGAGCTTGCGGTAGGTCACCGAGTGCGGGCGTGCCGCGTCGGCGCCGAGCCGCTCGACCTTGTTCTGCTCGTAGGACTCGAAGTTGCCCTCGAACCAGTACCACTTCGCCGGGTTCTCCTCGTCGCCCTCCCAGGCGAGGATGTGCGTGGCGACGCGGTCGAGGAACCAGCGGTCGTGGGAGACGACGACGGCGCAGCCCGGGAACTCCAGCAGGGCGTTCTCGAGCGAGCCGAGGGTCTCGACGTCGAGGTCGTTGGTGGGCTCGTCGAGCAGCAGCAGGTTTCCGCCCTGCTTGAGGGTGAGCGCGAGGTTCAGGCGGTTGCGCTCACCGCCGGAGAGGACCCCGGCCGGCTTCTGCTGGTCCGGGCCCTTGAAGCCGAACGCCGACACATACGCGCGCGAGGGCATCTCGACGTTGCCGACCTGGATGAAGTCGAGCCCGTCGGAGACGACCTCCCAGAGCGTCTTGTTCGGGTCGATACCGCCGCGGGACTGGTCGACGTAGGAGATCTTGACCGTCTCGCCGATCTTGAGGTCGCCGTCGTCCAGGGACTCCATGCCGACGATCGTCTTGAACAGCGTGGTCTTGCCGACGCCGTTCGGGCCGATGACCCCGACGATCCCGTTGGGGGGCAGGGAGAAGGACAGGCCGTCGATGAGGAGACGGTCGCCGAAGCCCTTGCGCAGGTCCTTCGCCTCGATGACGACAGAGCCCAGGCGGGGGCCCGGCGGGATCTGGATCTCCTCGAAGTCGAGCTTGCGGGTGCGCTCGGCCTCCGCGGCCATCTCCTCGTAGCGGGCGAGTCGCGCCTTGGACTTGGTCTGCCGGCCCTTGGCCGAGGACCGCACCCACTCCAGCTCCTCCCTGAGGCGCTTCTGGAGCTTGGCGTCCTTCTTGCCCTGGACCTCCAGGCGGGCGGCCTTCTTCTCCAGGTACGTGGAGTAGTTGCCCTCGTACGGGTAGAGGCGGCCGCGGTCGACCTCGGCGATCCACTCGGCCACGTGGTCCAGGAAGTACCGGTCGTGGGTGACGGCGATGACGGCGCCGGGGTACTTCGAGAGGTGCTGCTCGAGCCACTGGACGGACTCGGCGTCCAGGTGGTTGGTGGGCTCGTCGAGCAGCAGCAGGTCGGGCTGCTCCAGGAGGAGCTTGCACAGCGCCACGCGGCGGCGCTCACCGCCGGAGAGCACCGTGACGTCGGCGTCCGGCGGCGGGCAGCGCAGGGCGTCCATCGCCTGGGCGAGCTGGGAGTCCAGGTCCCACGCGTTGGCCGCGTCGATCTCCGTCTGGAGCTTGCCCATCTCGTCCATGAGGGAGTCGAAGTCGGCGTCCGGGTCGGCCATCAGCTCGCCGATCTCGTTGAAGCGCTGGACCTTGCCGAGGATCTCCGCCACGCCCTCCTGGACGTTGCCCAGGACGGTCTTCTCCTCGTTCAGCGGCGGCTCCTGCTGCAGGATCCCCACCGTGTAGCCCGGGGTGAGGCGCGCCTCGCCGTTGGAGGGGGTGTCCAGTCCCGCCATGATCTTCAGGATCGTCGACTTGCCGGCGCCGTTGGGACCGACCATGCCGATCTTCGCGCCGGGCAGGAAGGCCATGGTGACGTCGTCCAGGATGACCTTGTCACCGTGGGCCTTGCGTGCCCGCACCATGGAGTAGATGTACTCAGCCACTGCTCTCCGCATCGCGTACGTGGTTCTCGGCCACCCGGCGGGCGGCCTCTTCGGCTTCCAGGGTAGGCCACGGAGCCGGGGCCGCTCCTCCCCGCTGAGATGCGGGCCGGGCGCCGGGGCGGTAGCACTTCGGCATGACAATCTCCGGACCGGGCGCCGTGCTGCTCGACGCCGACGGCACCCTCGTGGACTCCAACTACCTCCACGTCGACGCCTGGTCACGGGCGTTCGCCGAGGTCGGGCACCCCGTCGACGCGTGGCGCATCCACCGCTGCATCGGCATGGGCTCCGAGCTCCTGGTGCCGGAGTTGCTCGGAGAAGACGCTGCCCAGGACGTCGGCGATCGAGCGCGCGACCTCCATGCCGACCACTACGGGCGGACGGCCGACCGGCTTCGCCGGCTGGACGGGGTGGCCGAGCTCGTCCGGGCGCTGCACGAGCGAGGACAACGCGTCGTCGTCTCGACATCGGCGTCCCCGGACGAGCTCGAGCACCTCCGCAAGGTGCTCGACGTCGACGTCGACGGCGTCACTGCGGCCGCGGACGTCGAGGAGGCCAAGCCGGCCCCCGACCTCGTCCGTGCCGCCCTGGCGAAGGCCGGTGTCCCGGCGGAGCGCGCCGTCTTCGTGGGCGACGCGGTGTGGGACGTGAAGGCCTGCGGCCGCGCCGGGGTGCCCTGCGTCGGCGTCCTGACCGGCGGCATCAGCGCCGACGAGCTCACCGGCGCCGGCGCGGTGGCGGTGTACCGGTCCGTCGCGGAGCTGGGCGAGCGCCTCGACGACTCCCCGCTCGCGCGGCTCTGGACGTGATGACTCAGGCCATGGCGTACCCGTCCGCCTCGGCGAGCTCCCCCGTCAGCTCGTCAGTCAGGTCCTCCTCCGGGTCGTCCGGGAGCTCCTGACCGGTGAAGCGCGCCCCGTCGGGCCCGGTCAGGCCGACGGCCGGGACCTGTGAGGCGTCCCCACCGGCGGCGGGTGCGCCCGCGGACTCCGGTCCCGCGGCTGCCGGCTCCGCCGCCGCCGAGGCGCGTACCGTCCTGACGAAGTGCACGGTGCCCGTGGCGAGGTCGGCGCCGATGGCGTCGACCGAGATGACGTTGGCCGACCGCTCGCCGTTCTCGCCCTGCCAGGTCTCGGTGCGCAGGGTTCCCCGCAGGATCACCGGCATCCCCTTCCCGAGGCTGGCGATGACGTTCTCGGCCAGGTCGCGCCACGCCTTGACGGTGAACCACTGGGTGTCCCCGTCACGGAACTCCCCGGTGGCGCGGTCGCGCAGTCGCGGCGTGGACCCGACGCGGAACATCGCGAGGGTGACACCGGTCGGCCCGACGTGGCGGACGGGGTCGCTGCCCATCCAGCCGCGCACGGTGATCTGGATCTCGTTGCTCATGCTCGCTCCTCGGCTCACGGGCCGGCCAGGCGCCGGCCCTGAACCGCACGCTGCCGCACCCGGGCCGGCCAGGTCAGGCGCCGGTCCCGGCGCTGTGGACGCGGCGGCAGCCCCGCGGCCTGTGGAGCGTCAGCGGCCGAGCGCGGTGCGCAGCCGGCGGTGCCGGCCGAGGACGTCACGGGCCGGGTCGGCGAGCGTCTCGCGCACCACCGCGGTGACGCGCTGCAGGACGGCCGACCGGTACTGCTCGGCGGCCGCCCTGGCATCCTCGCGCCGGGCCGGCGTGGAGCGCGAGAGCAGGAACCAGGCGGCGCCGAGCGCGGCCGCCGCCGGCACCGCCGCGGCGGCCCACGGGAGCGACAGCACCAGCGCGAGGCCGAGCCACACGACCGCGCCGCCCGCCAGAGCCGCGGCCGCGGCGACGAACCGGCCCGCCCGCTCGGACCGGGCGGCGGGCAGGGCGACCTCGCCGACGGCGGAGAGGACCGCCTCCCGCAGCACGGCCGCGCTGGGCACCGCGGCGTCGACCGCGGCGGCCCAGGCGCCGGGCAGGCCCTCCTGGGCGCGGCCGACCCACCCGTCACGCACGGCGGCGACCGTCGCCTCCGCGGGCGGCTCGGGCGGGGCCACCGCACCGCCGCGGGGTGCGCCGACGGCCGTCCTCACCGAGTCGGCCACGGCGTCTACACCGGCGGCGCGGACCAGCTCCTCGGCGGCGCCTCCGACGTCGTCGAGGTCCGCCTCCCGGTCCCCGACCGCGTCGGCGAGCCGCGCGGAGACCGCGTCCACCTCCGCCAGCGCGGTACGGACCGACACCGAGGGCCGGCCGACCGCCTCGGCGAGGACCGCGCGCACCTCGTCGACGCCGGTGTGCTCCAGCGCCGAGGTGGCGAGCACCCGGACGTCGTGCAGCCCGTCCGCGGCGAGGAGCCCCCGGACGTCCTCGACCACGCGCCTGACCGCCTCGGGCGTCAGGGTGTCGGCCTGGTTGACGAGCACGAGCATGCTCTCGCTGCGCCCGGCGAGCGCGCTCAGGTATCGCTCGTGGAGCGCGTTGTCCGCGTACTTCTGCGGGTCCACCACCCAGACCAGCAGGTCGACGAGCGGCAGCAGCCGGTCGACCTGCACGGCGTGCTCCACCGCGACGGAGTCGTGGTCGGGCAGGTCGAGGAGGACCATGCCGCCGAGCGCGCGCTCGTGGTCGCCGTCGAGCTCGGACTCGCGCTGGATGCGCCGGTCCGGGGAGACCTGGAGGAAGTCGAGCAGCTCGTCCGCCTCGCCGCCCCACACGCAGGCCGCCGCGACCTCCGTGGTGGGCCGCAGCGCCCCGACGTCCGCGAACTGCAGGCCGGAGATCGCGTTGAAGAGGGAGGACTTGCCCGAGCCGGTGCCGCCGACCAGGGCGACGACCGTGCGGTCCCCGCCGAGGGCGAGGCGCTCGGCGACCGCGTCGAGGTCGGAGCGGGCCCGTGCCGCCTCGAGCGGGTCCACGAGGCCCCCGGCGGCGTCGAGCGCGAGCGCGAGGGCGTCCGCCCGCTCGGCGAGCGTCGTGGCGTCGACGTCGGCGTCCAGCTCGACGTCGGCGGGCCGGGACGTGATGGTCGTCATGCGTGCTCCTTGAGCTCGGTCGCCCGGAGCCGGAGCGCGGTGCCCGGCTGCACCGGGAGCGCGTCCAGCTCGGTCAGGTAGGGCCCGACGATCGCGCGCACGGCGGCGCCGGCGCGCTGGACCAGGTCGGTGCGGGCGGCGTCGACCAGCGCGTCGCCGCCGGTGAGCCGCCGGACGGCACCGGCAGGACCCGCGACGCCGGCGGCCGCAGCGACGACGAGCCCGGCGAGCCCGTCGGGCCCGAGCACGTCCGCTGCCCCGTCGTCGGGCACCGCGGCCCGCACGCCGTCGCGCCACCGCTCGACGACCTCGCGGGCGACGGCGATGCTGCGGGCACGGCCCTGCGCCGGCACCGCGGTGCGGAGCACGCGCGCTCCCAGCGCCTTCGGCTCCCAGGCCCGCCGGACGCCGTCGGCGGCGCCCCGCACCGCGTCGGCGATCACCAGCGACACCGCGGCTGCCGCCTCCTCGGCCAGGGCCGCGGCGGCCGCGTCGCGTGCGGCCAGGTCACGCCCGTGGCGCCCGCGGCGCAGCCGGGCGCCCTCCTGCACCAGAGGGGCGAGCGGCCCGCCGGTCGAGGCGAGGGAGAGCCACCGGGTGGCCGGGGCGCCGAGTCCGGCCCGGCCCTCGCTCAGCGCGTCCGTGAGGGCACGGACGGGAGCCTCGGCCGCCTCCTCGGCGAGCCGGCGGAGGGTCTCGGCCGCCTCGACCTGCGCGTCGGCGCCGGCGGCCAGGGCCAGGAGCTGCTCGCGCAGCCCGCCCCACACGCCGCGGGTGGTGCGGCGCACGAGCCCCGCGGAGCGGTGCCGGTCCGCCACGAGCGCGAGCCACTCCTTCAGCTCGGCCACGACGCCGGGGTCGAGCGGCCCCTCCCGGGGGCCCGTCTCCGGCAGGACGAAGAGCGGCGCGGAGCCGAGGCCGAGAGCGTCCATGCGCCTGAGCAGGTCCCGGCGCACGGGGACGCGGACCCGCCCCGGCAGCCGGTTGAGGACGACGGCGGTGGTGATGCCGCGCCCGTGCGCCTCGGTGAGCAGGTGCCAGGGCAGCGCGTCGCCGTAGCGCGACGCCGTGGTGACGAAGACCCACAGGTCGGCGGTCTCCAGCAGCCGGTTGGCGAGCGCTCGGTTGCCGGCGTGCACGGAGTTCAGGTCGGGCGCGTCGAGGACGGCCAGCCCGGCCGGCACCTCGGGGTGCGTGACCACCGTGGCGAGCTCCGCGAGCGGCTGGCCGTCCAGGGCGGGCGCGTCGTCGGGATGGACCGCGACGACGGCGCGGCGGGTGGTGGGCCGCAGGACTCCCGCCTCGCTGACCTCGGCGCCGAGCAGGGAGTTCAGGACCGTGGACTTGCCGACGCCGGAGGAGCCGCCGAGCACCACGACGGCGGGGGCGTCGGACCGGCGCAGGCGCGGGAGCAGGCGGGCGCCGGTCTGTGTGAGGACCTGCTCGCGCAGGTGCCGCAGCTCGGTCGCGCCGGGCAGGTCAAGGGGGAACGCGACGCGGTCCACGTCGGCCTGCAGGTCGGTGACGACGGAGATGCGCGGGCCCCGGGCCCCCGCCCCGTCCTCGTCCGGCGCCGAACCGTCCCCGGGTGCGGCAGGGCGATCAAGGTTCAGCGTTGTCACCGCCCCATTGTCGGTGATGGGCGCGCGCTCCTGGCGCAAGCGCGCCGGGACCGGCCTCGTTGGACTCAGCCGTCGTCCGGCGCACGAGGGTCGCGCCGCACCGTCCGCCCGCGGGGTGCCGACGCGGTGACGGCCGCGCGCCGACGGCACCGGCTCTGGCGCCCCCGGCAGGGTTCGAACCTGCGGCCATCCGCTTAGAAGGCGGGTGCTCTATCCGCTGAGCTACGGGGGCTCGGGCAGAAAGGTTAGCCTGCGCGGGCGCTCGTGCCCGTCCGGTGCCGTGATCGCGAGAGCTGGAGTCGTGCCGGGCGGCACCTCGTCGCCGCGTTCCAGGTTCGAGTCGTCCGGGGCGCGCCGTACCCTGACCCGGTGAGCCGAAACACCGCACCCACGGACCCGATCGTCTGGATCGACTGCGAGATGACCGGGCTGGACCTCGAGAAGGACGCCCTCATCGAGGTCGCCGTCGTCGTCACGGACTCCGAGCTCGTCCCGCTCGACGCCGGCGTCGACCTGGTCATCGCCCCCACCCCGGGGTCGGTCGAGCAGATGGGCGACGTCGTGCGGACCATGCACACCGCCTCCGGTCTGCTCGAGGAGCTCGACGCGGGGCTGACCATGGCCGACGCGCAGGAGAAGGTGCTCGAGTACGTGCGCCGGTGGGTGCCCGAGCCGCGCAAGGCGCCGCTGGCGGGCAACTCCGTCGGCACGGACCGGTCGTTCCTGGCCCGCGACATGCCCGAGCTGGTCGACCACCTGCACTACCGGATCATCGACGTCTCCTCGATCAAGGAGCTCGCGCGCCGCTGGTACCCGCGCGCCTACTTCCAGTCCCCGGCGAAGAACGGCGGGCACCGCGCGCTGGCCGACATCCTCGAGTCCATCGACGAGCTCCGGTACTACCGCGCGGTGCTGTTCCCGGAGGGCGAGGGACCCGACACCCCCACCGCCCGGGCCGCCGCCACCGCGGTCGCCGCCGCCCCGACCTCCGCCGTCGTCGAGGCCCTGGCGCAGGAGGCCGCGCTCGCGGAGAAGCCCGCCGAGGACGCCGCCCACGGCGCCGCGCCGGCGGGGCTCGGGCGGGGCACCGACGCACCGGCGTGACCCAGACCACGGTCGGCGGGTTACAGGCGGGCCCCTCAGATCCGCTATGCTCGTCCACTGTTGCCGCGGGTGATCGCGGTCGACGATGGTGGGTGTAGCTCAGCTGGTAGAGCGCCGCGTTGTGGTCGCGGATGTCGCGGGTTCAAGTCCCGTCACTCACCCCGAGAAGGAAGGGCGGGCCGCTCCGGCGGCCCGCCCTTCCTCTGTCTCACCCGGTCCGGGCGCCTCTCACCAGAAGGCGCGCACCGCGATCGCGTCGGCGAAGTTGTCCACCGCGCCCGGCGTGGTGGACAGGTAGAGCGAGGCGTCCACCAGCCCCACCTCCATCACGTGCATGCCGTCCTCGCCCTCGACGACGTCGATGCGGCAGAAGGTCAGCTGCTCGTCGCGGCCCATCCGGTCCTTGATGTAGGAGTGGATCGCCTTGCGGGCCTCCTCGCCCAGGTGCCACTCGGCCTCGGTGGCCTGCCGGGCGTGCGCGACCTCCTGGGGAGCGTCCGTCTCGCCGCGGAAGGGCCCGTGGAGCATGGCCTCCTTCTCGACGGCGTGCGAGACGAGCCCGTTCATGAAGATCAGCGCCGTCTCGCCGCGCTGGTCGACGGATTCGAGGTAGCGCTGCACCATGACGGCCCGGCCCTGCGAGAGCAGGTCCATCGCGTGCCCGATCGCCTGCTGGCGCGAGACGGCGTCGACCGCCGTGTAGCGACCGGTGTCGTGGGCGCCGGAGGAGACGGCGGGCTTGACCACGAAGTCTCCGCCCGCCGGGAAGCGGGTGTGCACCTGGTGCTTGCTGAGGTTGCGCTCCGGCTCGAGCCACACGGTGGGGATGGTCGGCATCCCGCGCTTCTCCAGCTCGAGCAGGTAGTGCTTGTCCGTGTTCCAGCGGATCACGTCGGCGTGGTTGCAGATCCGCGGGACGGACTCGGCCCAGCGCACGAACTCCTCGCGCCGGGGCGCGTAGTCACTGACGGAGCGGACCACGACCGTCCCGGCCGCGGACCAGTCCACGCTCGGGTCGTCCCACACCGCGACGCGCGGCTCGATGCCGCGCTCGGCGAGGGCGTCGGGCAGGGGGGCATCATCCTCGGAGAGCTGGGGCAGCGCCGCGCAGGTTGCGAGGGTCACGATCGGCTTTGACACGCGGTCAACCTACCGCGCGCCCCCGTCGGGCGCAGACGGCGGCCGGTGACCGGGCTGCGGTTCGGCGCTCCGCCCTGCCGGGATGTGAGGTACACCTCAATGCCCCGCGGCGGCCGTTCACCATCTGAGACTTGGAGGTCCACGGCTTTCGGCGAGGGGTCCCCGCGAGGTTCCCTGGATGCAGTCGAGCCGCCGATCCGGGCAGCTCCCCCGGTCCCCGCCACCCTCCGGCGGGCCGGACCGACCCCGAAGGACTGACATGTTCAACCTGCGCCGCGGTGCCGCTCTCGGAGCTTCCGCCGCCCTCGCCCTCACCCTGGCCGCGTGTGGCGGCTCGGACGCCGACAGTGCCGAGAAGGGCACCGAGGAGAACCCGGTGCGCATCGGCGTGGTCGGCGCCTCGGACCCGCAGTGGCCCATCTTCGAGGACCTCGCCGAGGAGGAGGGCATCTCCGTCGAGATCGTCGACTTCACCGAGTACACCCAGCCCAACCCGGCGCTGACGGACGGCGACCTCGATCTCAACCAGTTCCAGCACATCCTCTACCTGGCCCAGTACAACGAGGCCGACGGCCAGGACCTCACCCCGATCGGCGCCACCGCCGTGTACCCGCTCGCGCTGTACTCGCTCAAGCACGACGCCGTGGAGGACATCCCGGACGGCGGCGAGATCGCGATCCCGAACGACGTCACCAACCAGGCGCGCGCCCTCTTCGTCCTCGAGGAGGCGGGTCTCATCAAGCTGGCCGACGACGCCGGCGTCGTGCCGGACCCGACCGACGTCGTCGCGGAGGAGTCGAAGGTCACCGTCACCCCCGTCGACGCGAACCAGACGGTCGTCTCGCTCGACTCGGTCGACGCGTCCATCGTCAACAACGACTTCATCGATGACGCCGGGCTCAACCCCGAGGACGCGCTCTTCGCCGACAGCGCCGAGTCCGAGGGCGCCCGCCCGTACATCAACGTCTGGGTGGCCCGCGCCGAGGACGCCGACAACGAGACGTACCAGCAGCTCGTCGAGATCCACAAGTCCCCCGAGGTCACTGAGGCGCTGCAGGAGTCCGCGGGCGGCACCGCCTCCCTGGCCGACCAGGGCGCCGAGGAGCTCCAGGAGATCCTCGCCGAGGTCCAGGCGAGCATCGCCGAATGACACCCGCCGGGCGGCGGACGCCGGTCGCCGGGAAGATGGGCGCATGACTCCGATCATCCGGTTCGACGGCGTGCACAAGACCTTCGGCGAGGGACCGAGGGCGGTGCACGCCGTCGAGGACGTCACGCTCGACATCCACGAGGGCGAGATCTTCGGGGTCATCGGCTACTCGGGCGCCGGCAAGTCCACCCTCGTGCGCCTCGTCAACGGGCTCGAGCGGGCGTCCTCCGGCACCGTGTGGGTGGACGGGCACACCGTGTCCTCGCTCAGCGAGAAGCAGCTGCGCCCGCTGCGCACGGACATCGGCATGGTGTTCCAGCAGTTCAACCTCTTCTCCTCCAAGTCCGTCGCGGAGAACGTGGCCTACCCGCTGAGGGTCGCCGGGTGGGACGCCGAACGCAGGCGTGCGCGCGTGGCCGAGCTGCTGCAGTTCGTCGGCCTGTCCGACAAGGCGGAGGCCCGGCCGGCCGAGCTCTCCGGCGGGCAGAAGCAGCGCGTGGGCATCGCCCGGGCGCTCGCCAGCCACCCCAAGATCCTCCTGGCCGACGAGGCCACCTCCGCGCTCGACCCGGAGACCACCCGCGAGGTGCTCGGCCTGCTGCGCCGGGTCAACTCGGAGCTCGGCCTGACGATCGTGGTCATCACCCACGAGATGGACGTGGTCAAGTACCTGTGCGACCGGGTCGCGGTCATGGAGCACGGGCGGGTCGTCGAGATGGGCGCCGTGTACGACGTCTTCTCGCACCCGCAGCAGGAGGCGACCCGGCGCTTCGTCGGCACGTCGCTGCGCGACCGGCCGAGCCCCGAGGTGCTCGCCCGCCTCGCGGCGAGCCACCCCGGGACGCTGGTCACCGTCGCGGTGCAGGAGGACACGGGCTCCTCCGCGCGCATCATGCGGACCTTCGCCGACCGCGAGGTGGACGGCGCCATCGTCTACGGCGGGATCACCGAGATCGGTGAGCGCCCGTTCGGCTCGCTCACGCTCGCCCTGACCGGCGAGCCGGCCGCCATCGACCAGGCGCTCGCGGAGCTGCGCAGGTTCACCACCGTCGAGGACTACCCGTCGCTGGCGGGGAGGGAGCGCTCATGAAGTTCGACTGGGCGAACGACTGGCCGGTCTTCCTCCAGGCGTTCTGGGAGACGCTCTACATCGTCGCGCTCTCGCTCGGGATCGGCGGCGCGATCGGGCTCGTGCTGGGTCTGGTGCTGTACACCACCCGGCGGGGCGGGCTGCTGGAGAACCGGTACGTCTTCGCGGCGCTGAACGTGCTGGTGAACTTCGTGCGGCCGATCCCGTTCGTCATCTTCATCACGGCCATCGGTCCCCTCACCATCACCCTGACGGGATCGCGGATCGGCACCGACGCCTTCATCGTGCCGGCGGCGACCATGGCCTCCTTCGCGACGGCCCGGATCGTGGAGCAGAACCTGGTGGCCCTCGACCCGGGGGTGATCGAGGCGGCCCGGTCGATGGGTGCCTCGCCCATGCGGATCATCCGCACGGTGATCATCCCGGAGGCGCTGGCGCCGCTGATCCTGGGCTACACGTTCCTCTTCGTCGCCGTGGTGGACATGTCGGCCCTGGCGGGCATCGTGGGAGGCGGCGGCCTGGGTAACTTCGCGCTCACGCAGGGCTACCAGCGGTTCGACTGGGTGGTCACCTACGTCACCGTGCTGGTCATCGTCGTGATCGTGCAGCTCGTCCAGTTCCTCGGGAACTACCTCGCCCGCAAGGTGCTGCGCCGGTAGCGCCGCGTCCGCCTCCGCCGTCGTGGCCGCGCCCGCCCACGTCCCGACGCCGGCGGCCTGAGCCCCGGGACGCCGTTCGCCTCGTTCACCGTCGCTCACGCCCGGGTCTGGCTAGAGTCACCGGCATGGCGGGGCCCGCGGAGCCGCCACGCCCCGAGGAGACGGCCGGGCGGGGCGTCGGCGCGCGGCCGGCCGTCACGATCCTCGACGACCCGGTGCCCGACACGGTGCACGACCCCACCGACGCCATCGGGGTCGGGCTGTCGCTCCTTGGCGTGGCTCTCACGATGTTCCTGGCCTCCTTCGCCCATGGCACGACGACGGGGCTGGCCGCGGACGTGCAGGGCCTGGACGGGCTGCTGCGGCAGTTCGTCATCGTCCCGGCCGCCATCCTCGAGCGGGTCGTCGCGCTCGTCGTCCCGCTCGTCGTTCTCGCCGAGCTGGTCCTGCGCCGCGCCGTCCGACAGGCCGGCACGAGCCTCCTCGCCGGCGTGGTCGGGATTGTGCTGTGCAGCGTGGTCGTCGTCGGCCTCCGCGAGATCGGGACCGGGAGCCTCGTGCGCGGCCTCGCCGTCACCCGGGACGGCGGGCCGGAGCTGACCGTGCCGGTGTCCCTGTCCATGGTCGCGGCGCTGCTCACGGTCGCCGGGCCGAGAGGCCGACGGCGCAGCGTGGCATGGTCCTGGGGCGCCGTGTGGGTGACGGTCGGGATCTCGCTCGTCACCGCCCAGGCCGCTCCGCTGGGATCAGCGCTGGCCCTGCTCCTCGGGCGGGCGACCGGCCTGGCGGTGCGGTACCTGGTGGGCGTGCGCACCGACCGGGCGTACGGGACGGAGCTGGCCGACGCCGTCCGGCGGGCCGGGCTCGAGCCGGTCAGCATCACGCGGCGCCCCGCGGCGGGCCACCGCCGGTACGCGCTCGTCACCGAGGACGGGCGGCATCTCGAGCTCCTGGTCCTCGACGGCGACCGGCAGGTGGTCGCCACGCTCTCCCGGCTGTGGGAGGCGGTGCGGCTCCGCGAGGTCGGGGCGCCGCCGCTGTCGGCCCGGGAGACGGCCGAGCACGTCGTGGCGCTCACCTCGCTGGTGCGGGAGACCGGGGCGGGTGCGCCCGCGGTGCACGCCGTCGCGGTCGCGCGCGACTCGACGGTGATCGTGCAGGACGAGGCGGGGATGGCGACGGCGCTCGCCCAGCTCCCGCCGGAACAAGTGACCGACGAGCTGCTGCACCGCATCTGGGAGCAGCTGCGGCGCGTGCACCGGTGCGGCGTCGCGCACCGGGGGCTCAGCTCGCGGACGGTGCGAGCCGACCTGTCCGGGCCGGTGCCGCGCGTCTGGTTCACGCACTGGGAGTCCGGCACGGTCGCCGCCTCCGAGCTTCTCCGGCGCGCCGATCTCGCGCAGATGCTCACGCTGCTCGCGCTGCGCGTCGGCACCGCCCGCGCGGTGGCCTCGGCGCGGAACGAGCTGGCGCCGACCGACCTGCGGGCCCTCGCCGCGCTGCTGCAGCCCGTGGCCCTCCCGCGCGCGACGCGCGAGGAGCTGCGGCGCCGGCGCGAGGTGCTCACTGAGCTGCGGGCGGCGCTGGTCGGCCCGGAGCCCGGCGCCGACGGGGCGCCGGAGGCCGGCGCGGCACCAGGAGCCGGCACGACGCCAGGGGGAGGTGTGGAGCCGGTCCGCCTCGTCCGGCTCGGGGGCCGCCAGGCGTTCACCGTGACCGTCGCGGCCGTGGCGGTGGTGGTGGTCCTGACGACCGTCAACCTCGAGGACATCTCCGCGGCGCTCACCAGGGGCGACTGGCGGTGGAGCGTGGCCGCCTTCGCCCTGGGCCTGCTCACCTTCGCCGGCGTGGCGACGACGTACGTCGCGCTCTCCCCCGTCCGGCTCCCGTTCTGGCGCGCGGTGCGCGTGCAGGTCGCCGCCTCCTTCGTGGCCCTCGCGGCCCCCGCGGGGCTCGGGCCGGCGGCCCTCAACGTCCGGATGTTCACCCGTCGCGGGGTCGCCACCGCGCTGGCGCTGGCCACGGTGGCGCTGGTGCAGGTGTCGCAGTTCGCGGTGACCGTCCTGCTGCTGGTGGTGCTCTCGGTGCTCTCCGGCGCCTCCGCCGCCCCCGTCCCCACGACCAGCCCCGCCACGCTGGTGACGCTCGCTGCCGTGGTGGGCACCGTGGGCGCCGCGCTGCTGATCCGTCCGCTGCGCGAGTGGCTCGGCCGGACCGTCCTGCCGGTCGTCCGCCAGACCTGGCCTCTCGTGGTCACCCTCGGCAGCCACCCCCGGCGCCTGGCCCTCGCCGTGCTCGGCAACGCCGTGACCAGCCTGGGCTGGATCCTCGCCCTCTACTGCAGCCTGGCGTCCTTCGGCGAGCACCTCACGGCCATCCAGGTGGCGATCGTGTACTTCGCGGGGAACGCCGCGGGGTCCGTCGTGCCGACCCCCGGCGGCATCGGGTCCATCGAGGTCGCCCTCATCGCCGGGCTCACGGCCCTGGGGGTCGGCCCCGGCGTGGCGGTGTCCGCCACTGTGCTCTTCCGGGTCGTGACGTTCTGGGTGCAGATCCCCCTCGGCTGGGTGACGCTGCGACACCTGATGCGCCGCGGCGCGCTCTAGAGGGCGCCGCGGCCACCGTGGTCGCTCGGTGGTCGCCGGAGGCCTGACCATGCTCCTCCCAGGGGTGGTGCCGGCACCGGCCCGCGCCGCGACGACGAAGGTCCCCGCCCCGCGGAGCGGGACAGGGACCTTCGGAAGTACACCGCCTGGGACTTGAACCCAGAACCCACTGAATACACGCAGCCGCAGGTCACAAGCCCGGGCGACGACGATGTCGTCGGCCCCCCGCGCCCGCCCTTCCGGCGCCACCTCCGCATCGTCGCCTGACGGGAGATCCACAAACGGCGCCGAGCGCTCACGCCCATACCGCCTTCGCAGCCATCAGTTCTACACAGCCACACCGACCTCTCGAATGCCGCCCGCCTGTGGATGCAGGCGGGCGAGCGTGTGTCCGTCGGGTCACGCTCGTGGCGGTTGATGTCGTTTGGTGCTTGATCGTGAGGTGGAGAGTCGATGCGAGAACACTCGGACGGGAGCGGCGTCGTGGCACCGGTGATGGGGAGCTACTTGCTGCCGGAGCACTGGCGAGCGCCGATCACCGGCTGGCTCCGGTGGCTGAAGTCCGACGGCCGACCGAAGGACTCCGTGGCTGTGCGCCGTACACAAATCACCCGGCTCGCCCGTGATCGGGCCGACCGGGCGCCCTGGAGCCTGACGACCCAGGACCTCGCGGAGTGGCTCGCGGACCACCCCTCCTGGACGCCGTCGTACCGGCGTGCGGTGCGAGCGGCCGTCCGAGGTTTTTACGCCTGGGCCCGCGCGGTAGGGCTGGCCGACCATGACCCAGCCAGCCTGCTGCCACGCTCCCGGCCAGGCCACTACCAGCCACGCCCCATCCCCGACGACATCGTCGAGCGGGCTATGAGCATCGCATCCCCTCGCGTGCAACTCATGCTTGAGCTCGCCCGCGACTGCGGCCTGCGCCGGGCCGAGATCGCAGCCGTCCACACTCGCGACGTCGAGCGGCACCACGGCATCGACTTCCTCCGCGTCAACGGCAAGGGCCGGCGCGAACGGCTCGTCCCTATCTCGCAGAGCCTGGCCGAACGCATCCGTGAGCGACCGACCGGGTGGCTTTTCCCGTCTCCCCACCGGGCGAGCCACCTTTGCACCGACCGGGTCGGCAAACTCATCACCGCAGTGCTCCCGCGACCGTGGACGCCACACTCCCTCCGGCATGGGTACGCCACCGCGGCGTACGCCGTCGAGAACGATCTTGTCGCCGTCCGTGACCTCCTCGGGCACTCATCGGTCTCGACGACACAGATCTACGTCCTGGCCCCCACAGGCGCAGTACTGCGAGCCGGCTCCGGAGCGCGGCTCCACTCTCCGAGAGGGACGGCAGCATGACTCCGCGTCCGTGTCACGTTGAGGAAGGGCATGGAGATTTCACTTCGGCGCCAGCGATTATCCTTCCCCTCTTCCGGTTCTACACACTCGCCGAGACTGCCAAACTCTTGGGCATCAGCAAGACACGGGCTTACAACCTTGTCCGCACCGGCACACTTCCGGCCGAGAGAGTCGGGTCTCACCAGCAATGGTGTGTGCACGCAGCGGATCTCTTGACGTTCGTCCGTAGTCGCTGACGTCGATGAGTCCCCGAATGAGGCGGTCGAGCCATCGCGACTAAGTGATGGATCTCGTCCGGACCCAGGGGCAGAACAGCCCGTGCCTTGCGACCATCGCGAAGGCGTCAACGACGGTGGGAAGCACAGGCTTCATGCGTCTCGACCGTCGCTCGTAATCTATGCACGCTGAGTGCGAACAGACTCGTCCGAGCTGACTCAGTCGCTGACTTCTGCGACCGTCACCTCGAGATCCTGACGCTCCTGCTTGTTCATCTGCCCTCACGGTCACTGGCAAGTTCTCGGAAGACTACTGAGGTGAACCAACACGGTGAGATCGGTTCCACGCCTTCAAGCGGCATGAGTGTCGGACCCGGCCGTTAAGGTGGCGAGCAACCACAGGAGGCGTCCTTGTTGCTTGAAGAGCTCAAGCCGGGGCTGCGGATCGACGGACTGATCCCGGCCGAGGTGATCACGGTCATCGCCGCCCAGGCGCACAGCACCGAGGCTGTCGAACTCACGTACAAGACCACCTCTGGCGGATTGGGGCAGCAGGTCGTCTTCCGCAAGGATCAGGGCAGGCTCTCCGTCGCCCGCACGGGCAGCCGCGCGTTTGACGCGAACGCAGCGGACTTTAAGCTCGTCGCGGAGGCGCAGCGGATCAAGCTGGCCGGTCTGTTCGACCCGATGCTGGCGGTCGCCACATCGGATGTGCAGCCGTTGCCCCACCAAATCCGTGCTGTCTATGGCGAGCTGCTGCCGCGCACGCCGTTGCGGTTCTTGCTGGCGGATGATCCGGGTGCGGGCAAGACCATCATGGCCGGCCTGTACATAAAGGAGCTGCTGCTGCGCGACGACGTGAAGCACGCCCTCGTCGTCGCGCCAGGCGGGCTGGTGGAGCAGTGGCAGGATGAGCTGTTCTTCAAGTTCGGGCTGCGGTTCGACCTGCTGACCAACCAGCTGATCGACGCGAGCATCAACGTCAACGTGTTCGAGCAGTACCCCCTGCTGATCGCGCGCATGGATCAGCTCTCGCGCAATGAGGACCTCCAGGCCCAGCTCAAGGAGACTGATTGGGACCTGATCGTCGTTGACGAGGCGCACCGCATGGGCGCGCACTACTTCGGCGGCAAGCTGAACAAGACACGACGGTTCCAGCTCGGCGAGGTGCTCGGCGGCATCACCCGGCACCTGCTGCTCATGACCGCGACCCCGCACTCGGGTAAGGAAGAGGACTTCCAGGTCTTCTTGACCCTGCTGGACAAGGACCGGTTCGAGGGCAAGAACAAGAAGACCGCCGACACCACCGGCATCATGCGCCGCATGGTCAAGGAAGACCTGCTCACGTTCGAGGGCAAGCGGCTGTTCCCCGAGCGGATCGCCGAGACGGTGCCGTACGAGCTGACTGCACTGGAATACGACCTGTACGAGATGGTCACCTCATACGTGCGCGAAGGGATGAACCGTGCCGAAAAGCTCAACGGCAAGGCAAAGAACACCGTCGGGTTCGCCCTGACCGTCCTGCAGCGACGCCTGGCCTCCAGCCCCGAGGCGATCTACAAGTCACTGGTCCGCCGCACCGACCGGCTCGAGCGCCGCAAGGCCGACATCTTGGCGGGCAAGTACACCGAAACGGAACCCGTGTTCGATCTGGAGGAGATCGACGACGACGAGTTCAATGCCGAGGAAATCGAGCACATCGAGGAAGAACTGCTCGACGCGGCTACCGCGGCGCAGACGCTCGAGGAGCTCACCAAGGAGATCGTCGAGCTCAGCGAGCTGGTCAAGATCGCCAAGAAGGTGCGCGACTCTGGCACGGACCGCAAGTGGACCGAACTGTCCCAGATCCTCCAAGACCACGCCCTAACGACCGACTCCAAGGGTTGGCCGCGCAAACTAATTATCTTCACCGAGCACCGCGACACCCTGGACTACCTCACCCACAAGATCCGCGCGTTAATCGGCAAGACCGAGGCGGTGAAGGCTATCCACGGTGGTGTTCGCCGCGGAGACCGGCGGCAGATCACCGAGGAGTTCACCAAGAACGGCGATGTGCAGATCCTCATCGCAACCGATGCCGCCGGCGAAGGCCTAAACCTGCAGGCCGCGCACCTGATGGTGAACTACGACCTGCCCTGGAACCCCAACCGCATCGAGCAGCGCTTCGGGCGTATCCACCGCATTGGGCAAGAAGAGGTCTGTCGTCTGTGGAACCTTGTGGCGTCCAACACCCGCGAAGGTGAAGTTTTCCAGCGCCTCCTGGACAAGCTGGACATCATGCGCAAAACCTACGGCGGCAAGGTCTTCGACGTGCTCGGCGATGCGTTCGCCGAGACGCCGCTGCGCAACCTGCTCAAGGACGCCATCCAGTACGGCGAGCTCCCCGAGACGCGCGCCAAAATGCACGAGGTTATCGACTCCAAGGTGGGCGAGGGCCTCAAGGAGTTACTCGACGAACGCGCGCTTGCTTCTGACCGCCTTGCTGACGCCGACCTGCAAGCCCTACGCGCGGCCATGGACGAGGCGCGCGCCCGGAGACTGCAGCCGCACTACATCGAGCTCGCCTTCAACGCCGCCTTCACCCGACTCGGCGGACGTATTGCCCGACGGGAGAAGGGCCGGTACGAGATCGGCAACGTCCCGGCACCCATCCGCGCCTCGAAGCACGGACCGATCGCGACGAGGTACGACCGGGTGTGCTTTGACTTGTCGCGGGTCGAGGCTGAGGGCCTACCCCGTGCCGACCTGCTCGCCCCAGGCCACCCGCTGCACGATGCCGTCACCGACGAACTGGTCGGCCAGTTCGGCAGCGCGCTGAACAAAGGAACCGTCCTGGTGTCCTCAACAATTGAGGAGCCGCAACTGCTGGTGGGCGTTGTCGAAGAAATTACCGACGCGACGGGTGCGAGTGTGAACAAGCGGTTCGGCTATGCGTTCGTCGACAGATTGGGCAGTGTTGCCCCAGCCGGACCTGCCCCATACCTGGACGGTGCCGCCGCACCTGACACGCCGACCACCGCCGCAGCGAGGGCACTGCCATGGCTCGGCGAGGCGGAGGACAGAGCAACGAGTTGGATCATCGCCAACCGGCTTCCGGACTACCTCGCCGAAGTCCGACCGCGTCGCGCAGCCGAGCTCGCCAAGACTAGGGAACTCGTGAAGCGCCGGCTCGAGCACGAGCGCGACCGCTTGCTCATGGACGCAACCATCGCAGGCGAGAAGGAGCGCGCCGGCGAGAAGCCCAAGGAGTCTGCCGAGAGCCTCAATCGCAAGGCTCTTGAGCTTGACAGCCGCTTGCGTAAGCGCATGGCGAAGATCGACCAGCAAGCACTGATGTCGGCGAAGCCCCCGATCATTCTTACTGCGGCCCTTGTGCTGCCGCTGACGATGCTAGAAGGGGAAGTGCCAGCGACCGCGCCGATCCACGCCAAGGAGACGAAGGCCGTGGAGCGCCGCGGGGTCGATCTCGTCATGGCGCGCGAGCGCGAGCTCGGTCGCATTCCGGTCGAGCAGGCGTTCAACAACCCAGGCTTCGACATACTCTCCACAGACAGAAACGGCGATACCTACCGGATTGAAGTGAAGGCTCGGCTTGACGGTGCCACCGATTTCTTCGTGACCCATAACGAAGTCATAACTGGCAAGAACGCCGTCCCTCGCTACAGGCTCGCCCTTGTCAAGGTAGACCCGCGCGGAGCCCCACATGACGACGTCCGCTACTTGGATGACCCGTTCGCCACGACAGACCTTGGCGACTTCGAAGCAACAGGGGTCAAGGGAGACTGGGCCAAGACGTGGGCGAAAGGTAAGACACCGTTCTGACCGATGCATGACATCGAGCAAGGCACGCACGCAAACCGTCGGCAGCCGTATCTAATCTATTAGTCTAGTTACTAAGCAAGACGCCTGTACAAGCGCTTCGAGCGCTCGGAAACTGAAAGTCGGAGAAGAGTGCAAAAGCGCAAGCTGATCGAGGTGGCCCTGCCACTCGAAGCCATCAACCGGGAATCTGCGCGTGAGAAGTCGATACGCCACGGGCACCCGTCGACGCTGCACTTGTGGTGGGCCCGCCGGCCGCTGGCCGCAGCTCGCGCAGTCCTATTTGCGCAGTTGGTTGATGACCCTAGTTCGAGGCCAGATGAGTTTCCGACCGAGGACCTCCAACGAAAGGAACGTGAGCGACTCCACAGCCTCATCGAGCGTCTGGTGGCCTGGGAGAACGTGCGGGATGAGCGACTCCTCCGAGAGGCTAGGGCCGAGATCGCCAAGTCAACTCTGGGTTCACCACCAGAGATCATCGATCCGTTCGCGGGTGGCGGGACGATTCCACTTGAAGCCCAGCGGCTAGGTCTACGCGCGCACGCATCGGACCTCAACCCCGTCGCCGTTCTGATCAACAAAGCACTGATCGAAGCGCCACCGACGGTGCGTGATCAGCCCCCAGTGTTCCCGGGAATCGCAGACTCACAAATTACAACATGGAAGGGCGCCGAAGGTCTCGCTGCTGACGTCCGTGCTTATGGCGCATGGATGCGCGGTGAGGCGGTGCGTCGAATTGGAGCGATGTATCCCGATGCGGTGCTGTCCGATGGCAGTCGTGCAACAGTGATCGCGTGGATTTGGGCACGATCTATCACCTGTCACAACCCCGGGTGTGGTATCGAGATGCCTCTGGTCCGATCATGGTGGCTTGGTAAGAAGAAGGGCAAAGAAGCTTTTGTCGTTCCGAGCGTAGTCACTGACCATTCACATCCATCGGGGCAGCGGGTGCAGTACTCGATTGGGTTTGGGCGCGAAGGCGCGCCAACTCGCGATTCCGACGGAACAGTCGGGCGCCTCGGTGCTGTGTGCTTGGCATGCGGAACGCCGGTGCCGCTCGAACACGTGCGGGGCGAGGGGAAGGCGGGACGGATCGGCCGGCAGTTGATGGCAGTTGTAGCGGAAGGGCAACGCCAACGCGTTTATCTAGAGCCGACTCCCGAGCATGTGGCGGCGGCCGACGTCGAAACGCCTGAGCATGTACCCACGGGCGATCTTCCTGAGCAGGCACTTGGTTTTCGGGTTCAGGGTTACGGGATGCGCAGGTACGCGGATCTCTTCACTCCACGCCAGTTGTCGATGCTTGTCTGCTTCAGTGACCTCGTGATCGAGGCGCGAGACAGAGTGCTGTCTGACGGCGGGACTCCCGAGTATGCAAATATTGTTGCGACGCTTCTCGGGTTCGGAGTGTCAAAGGCAACGGATTACCATAATGCCCTGTGCACATGGCGATCCGACGTGAAGAACGAGGGTATTGGTCACCTGTTTTCGCGGCAGGCGATACCAATGGTTTGGGACTATTGCGAAGCTAACCCCATGTCCACTTCTTCAGGCAACATGCTCGATCAGTGGAACTGGATCAGTAAAGTGATCGACCAACTCGTTCCCGCAGCTTGCGGCACGGTTGATCAAGCGGACGCTTCTTCACGATCGTACGACGGATTGCTGATCAGCACGGACCCGCCATACTACGACAATATCGGATATGCGGACCTGTCAGACTTCTTCTATGTTTGGCTTCGACGTTCTCTAAGGAAAATTCATCCCGACCTGCTCGCGACGGTACTTGTACCAAAAGCTGAGGAACTGGTTGCTGATCCGTTCCGCCATGGTGGCCGGGAAGCCGCAAAGGGATTTTTCGAGCGCGGCTTCGTTCGAGTCTTCGAGCGTGCACGGGGCGCAGCGAACCCCGAATTTCCGATCACAGTGATATACGCGTTCAAGCAGTCGGAGGGTGGCGCTGAAGGTGATGCATCTACGGGCTGGGAAACCTTGCTTGAGGGCATGATAAGGACAGGCTGGGAGATAACCTCAACTTGGCCAATGCGCAGTGAGTTGGGTAACCGGACCCGCAGCATCGACTCTAATGCGCTTGCGTCTTCCATCGTCCTCTCGCTCCGACCTCGCCCGGCGAACAGCCCCACTACGGACCGAAGAGGATTTATTGCCGCCCTGGAGTCGGAACTGCCGGACGCGCTGCGCAAGCTTCAGCAGGGGCAGATAGCGCCAGTCGATCTTCCCCAAGCTGCGATCGGCCCTGGGATGGCCGTCTTCAGTCGTTACGCGGGGGTGCTGGAGCCCGACGGTAGAAAGATGACAGTCCGGTCTGCCTTGGCTCGGATCAACGAAATTCTTGATCAGGTGCTCAACGAGCAGGAAGGCGACTTCGACGCGACATCGCGGTTCGCGATCGCGTGGTACCGCCAGCATGGGTATTCCATAGGCAAGTTCGGTGATGCTGACAGCCTTGCGCGCGCCCGCAATACCAGCGTGGAGATACTCGACCGGCACGAGGTGCTCGTGTCCCGTGCTGGGAATGTCCAACTACTCCAGCCGTCAGACCTGCGCTGGGACTATGATCCCTTCCTCGACGCGCACACGAGCAATTGGGAAGTGCTACACCACCTCATGAAGGTGCTCGAGCGCGACGGCATCGCGCCTGCGGGCGACCTCCTCCAGGCGGCGCTGAGCCGGCCCGACGGGGCAGTCGATCCAGACCTGGTTAAGGAGCTTGCGCACCTTCTGTTCCGCGTTGCTGAGGGGAATGGGTGGACAAAGGACGCCTTGGGCTTCAATACGCTCGTTACGAGCTGGTCGGAGATTTTGGAAGCGGCTCGTTCCGAACGCAAGGTACCGATCGGCGCCCAGGGTGCGTTCGACTTCGACCGAGAGGACTGATATGGCGCTGAGCAACCGTGACCGGATCGACCGGATGTTCCGCGTGATGGCGCCCGCGCTTGACGACTTCATCTCCTCGGTGATCGGGCAGGACGACCAGGCTTTAGGCGCGAACTGGTTCAAGCTGGTTCAGGGCAAGGACCTGAGGAATGGCGCGCCGGCCGACAAAGCATATGATCCGCTCGACCCGCAAGTGCAATTTCGAATGCTCACGGAGGGTAATGTAACCGGCGGCTACAAGCCGGGTTGGTACCCCTTCAATAGGGCATTGGGCAAGGCCGGTGATGCGTACGCGAGCGAACTGCGCGAGGTTCGTAATTCGTGGGCCCACAACGGCACGTTCTCCGATGAGGACGCCTACCGCGCACTAGACACGGGCGAGCGTCTCCTGAAACTTGTCGGTGCCGCCAAGGAGGCCGGTGAGGTTCACGGAATCAAGGTGAACCTGCGCCGCGTGACGGCGGACAAGGACGACAAGAGAGTTCTCAAGGCGGCCGTCGGCAATCCTGAAGCCACGGGCCTCAAGCCATGGCGCGAGGTATTGCGACCGCATGACGACGTCGCGACAGGCAATTTTGCAGCGTCGGAGTTCGCGGCCGACCTATACAAGGTGGCCTTCGGGGGCGAGCGGGATTCGGGGTACGCCGATCCAGTCACGTTCTTCCAGCGCACGTACCTCACCGAGGGTCTCTCACAGCTCATTGGCCGAGCCGTACGCCGTCTGGCGGGCGATAACAATGCGCCGCCGGTGATCAATCTCCAGACGAACTTTGGAGGCGGCAAGACGCACTCGATGCTCTCGCTGTGGCACGTTGCCGCCGGCCTGCCGGTTGGGGAATTCCCTCAGGAGACCCAGGATTTGCTGAAGGCCAACGGGTACTCAGGGCAGAAGGTCAACCGTGTGGCGATAGTCGGCAACCACTTCAGCCCTTCCGGCGTCGTTAAGGATGACGGCACCCGTGTCAACACCATCTGGGGCGAACTCGCCTGGCAGCTCGGCGGCCCGGCGGCGTACGCGATCATCGCCAGATCCGATTCCGATCGCACCCACCCGGGCGAGAAACTCCACCAGTTACTCGCGGAGTATGCGCCAGCGGTCATCCTGATCGACGAATGGGTGGCCTACGCGCGCTCGCTCGTCGGCCGAGACGACCTCGCCGGGGGCACATTTGATGACCAGTTCACCTTCGCGCAGACCCTGACTGAGGCGGCCAAGGGAACGTCGGGTGTCGTGTTGGCGATTTCGATTCCGGCTTCGAGCACCGGGGATGATCTTGACAAGGTCGTGGTCGGCAGTGCCGAGGAGGTCGGCGGGGCAAACGGTCTAGAGGCGGTCAAACGGCTGCAGAACGTGGTGCGCCGCGTGGCGGACCAGTGGCGCTCGGCGTCGCCGGTCGAGGCCTACCACATCGTCAAGCAACGCCTGTTCCAACAGCCTGACGCTGCCGCGCTGGCCGCGATTGGTGCGACTGCGCGGGCGTATCGGGAGATGTACGTCAAGTTCTCCGGCGACTTCCCCCGCGAGTCCCGTGACCCCGCCTACGAGGACCGGATTCGGCGGACTTACCCAATCCATCCTGAGCTGTTCGACCGCCTGTACGAGGAGTGGTCTTCTCTGGAGCGGTTCCAGCGCACACGGGGGGTGCTGCGCCTGATGAGCACGGTTATCCACGCGCTATGGGAGGGCGAGGACGCCTCGCCGCTAATCATGCCAGGGTCGATTCCGCTGGCGACGGCCAGTGTGAACGCCGAGCTGACCCAGTATCTGCAGGACTCGTGGAAGGCGATTATCGACGCCGATGTCGACGGGCCGAACTCGGAGCCCGTCCTTATTGACAAGGAGAAACCCGCGTTCGGGCAGCGGTCGCTGACTAAGCGGTTGGCCCGTACGGTGTTCTTCGGAGCTGCGCCGACGATTGGATCCGCGCACAAGGGGCTGGAGACTCAGCGGGTGTTCCTCGGCACGGCTGTGCCGGGTGACGTGCCCGGCAACTTCCACTCGGCGTTGAACCAGCTCGCGGACCGGGCAACGTACTTCTACGCCGGTTCGGGCAAGTACTGGTACGACCTGCAGGCCAACATCACTCGGACCGCCCGAGATCAGGCCGAGAGGCTGCATAAGGAAGACGTGTGGGCCGAGATCGTCCGCCGGCTCCAGGGGCAAGCGCACACCAGGGGTGGGTTCGCCGGGGTCCACGTTTGCCCGGAGACGAGCAGTGACATCCCCGACATGGACGAAGCGCGGCTGGTGGTCCTACACCCGAAGGTTGCCCACAAGCGTGGCCAGAACTCACCTGCAAAGGAATTCGCGCACGCCGCGACCGAGCATCGCGGCACTGCGAACAGAACTTATCGGAACATGGTCGTGTTCCTTGCTGCGGACGAGGCTCGGCTCGAGGAGCTCGAGTCTGCGACACGCGACTACCTCGGCTGGACGCACGTCCTAGCGAACGAAGCGGACCTTGACTTAACGCAGAACCAGAAGAACCAAGCTGCTCAGCGTCGAACACAGGCGGATCAGACGGTGAGCGCGCGTCTGCTGCAGACGTTCACGTGGGCTCTCGTCCCCGCACAACCTGACCCCGGTGCACCATTTATCATTCGGGAAACCAGGGTCGAGGGACAGTCGGACGCACTTGCCGAGCGCGTTTCTCGTCGTCTCGGCAGCGATGGCGACTTGTCCACCCGGCAGGCCGCCAACACCATCCGGCTTGCGATCAGCGCGGTGCCTCAAATCTGGAAGCGGGGACACGTCTCCCTCGGATCTCTGTGGAGTTTGTACTCCCAGTACCCGTACATGCCGCGGCTCCGCGACCGGTCCGTGCTGGCCCAGGGGGTACTTGACCTGCCGCTCATCTGGCAAACCGATGCGTTTGCTCTAGCGAGTGAATACGACGAAGTTGCGAACCGTTATGTCGGGCTTTGGATCCCAGGGGACACGAACCGGGCACCGAGTCCTTCCGACTCGATGCTTCTCGTTCAGCCGCACATCGCTGAGTTGCAGCGCGCGACTGAAAATCTCACGGCCACGCCGACAACGACAGAAGAGGAGGAAGGTACGGAGAGGGGCACGTCCGACACTTCTAAAGCCACCCCTCACGTCGGTGCCGGTGGGAAGCCCGGCCTGGACACCAGCGACGACCGAGGCCCTGGGATAGCAGCTGACTTGAAGACCCGATTCTTCGGCGTTAAAGCTCTCAACCCAGAGCGCTACGCGATTGAGTTCAAAAACATCGCCGAGGAAATTGTCTCCCACCTCCGTGACGCTGGCGCGGACCTCACGGTACGGATAGAGATTGAAGCCACGAAGCTAGACGGATTTGAGGAACGCAGTCGCCGCACGATCTCCGAGAACGCGACCACCCTCAAGTTCGACCAGTCTGGCTTCGAAGAGGCATAGGTCTCTGCAACTACGACCGACGCGGAACGCGGACCCTGATCGCCCAGGCGGCAGAGAGCCGGTCGGTGCGGTCGTCGCTGTGGCACCACTTTGCCGGCTCTTCAGAATTGAGGGTGTAGTCGGGGTCTGAATCCGCCGACCTCGAGCAGGGCTCTGGCGATGTAGTTCGTCAGGTTGCGGAATCCGAGGGCGGAGCCGCGCAGGTGCTCGAGCCGGCCGT